>NZ_JAQOZV010000046.1:0-62609 GCF_030348125.1 Massilia sp. DJPM01 | reverse complement strand
GGTATCCTGGCTGCTGTTGCACTGCCAGCGTATCAGGACTACGTTGTTAAGTCGCAAGTTGGTGCCGGCCTGGCTGAAATCACCCCAGGTAAAGTGAACATCGAGACCAAACTGGCAGGCGGCGATGATGTTGCTAGCCCTGGCGAAATCGGCCTGCTCCCTACCACCCAGCGTTGCTCCGCAATCGCTGCGAACTTTGCTGTCACCGGCGCTGGTATGCTTTCCTGCACCTTGCTGGGTAACACCGCTATTCTGGGCAAAGTCGTTAATTGGCACCGTGTAGATACTGGCGTTTGGACTTGCTCGAGCACCGCTGACGCTAAATACGTACCAAAAGAGTGCCAATAATCTGACATAGTCCCGACAGCATTTTGTTGCGGGGCATGTCCAAAACTTGTTCAGGTTTCTATCGAACGTGATAGACACCAGATGGCAAGTCCCAGGCCTGTTCCGGGGTTTCCCGGAAGAGGCCTGCCCGCCGTGATGTAAATAATCACTCAACGAAGCCCGGTGCGCCATCGGGCAAGTACCGGGCTGGGTTAACCAGTCTTCGGCCTCGCCGCCCGGCTCCGGGCCGTTCGCATCAAACTCCCTCACTGATTGTTGAACTACCTGCGCCCGCCCCAGGTCGAACAGGTTCGCCTGTCGAGTATCGCTTCGCAGGCTGCTTTTCCTGAGCAAGTTCTCGCTCAAACGCCATCCTTTGTTTCACTGCCGGCGCTTCCGCTCGCCCAAGGCGAGTGTCGCGCCGTATCTCAATGCATGTCACTTCATTGGAGCAGCAACATGAAATCAATACACTCGGTCCATTGTCTTCCGCAGCGCGGCTTCACCCTGATTGAACTGATGATTGTGGTCGCCATTCTCGCTATCCTGGCGGCCATCGCCTTGCCCATGTACCAGGACTATGTGGCCAAGGCGAAAGTGGGCGCGGCCATCGCCGAAGCGGCTGGCGGCAAAGTCGGCATCGATACCGAAATCATCATGACGCCCACCATGGACGCTACTAAAACCATGGCGGCCACCAGGTTCAGCAAACCGGAAACGCCGAACTGCACACTCAGCGTCGAGGCGGCAAATGAAGGTAAGGCTGGCATCACGTGCACGATCAAAGGCGGTCCTGCCGGGGTGGCAGGCAAAAAAATCACCTGGTCGCGCGACGTCAAAGGCGCCTGGACATGCGAAGCGGAGGGTATCGTCGCTGAATATACCAGCGCCACCTGCCCGCTCAAAACCTAGGTCATGTGCTGGCGCCGGGGACCATGGTGGCATAGGTCATGTTTTGTGGCGCTGTGGAATGGCGCGGCGTGAGATCGCTCAACAGTACGCCGCCAGCGAACTTTCTTTTGCCCGGTGGGCACGCGCTATTCATCAATCGCGGCATGCCAGTCGCCCGACTTGCCGCCCTGTTTTTCCAGCACCCGCACATTGGTCATGACCATGCCGCGGTCGACCGCCTTACACATGTCGTAAATCGTCAGCAGGCCGACCTGGACGGCAGTGAGCGCTTCCATCTCGACGCCCGTCTTGCCGACCGTTTCCACCTGGGCGCGGCAATGCACGCTGCTGGCCGCCTGGTCGACCTCGAAATCGACCGCGACCCGGCTAATGGCCAGCGGATGGCACAAGGGCACCAGCTCGCTTGTCTTCTTGGCGCCCATGATGGCGGCGATGCGCGCGATGCCGAGCACGTCGCCTTTTTTTGCGCTGCCCGACACCACCAGCGCCATCGTTTCCGGCTTCATGCGGATGGTGCCCGCGGCCACCGCGATGCGGTGGGTATCGCTTTTGTTGGCGACGTCGACCATATGGGCCTGGCCGGTGGCGTCGAAGTGGGTAAGCTGGTCGTTCTGGGAGGTTGTCATCGGGTCGAAAGAGGGAAATAGGGATTACAAAAAACGTCAGGCCGCTCGTGCTGCTGCGGGGTGATCGCAGTTGCGGTTATCATAGCACCGTGAAATCCAAAACCGCTCCAGCCACCATGCGCCCGCCGCGCCGTCTCAAGGCGGGCCTGCTGCACTCCATCGCCCTGATGTCGGCGCTGGGCGGCCTGGCGCATCCGGCCGCCGCCCAGACCAATCTGAACGCCACCAGCCTGCCGACCCTGGGCGACACCGCGCGCGAAGACCTCTCGCCGGTGCTCGAACGGCGGCTGGGCGAAGAAATCATGCGCGACATTAAGCGCGACCATGATTTCCTCGACGACGATCCGATTCTCGAATACCTCAACGCATTCGGCAGCGGCCTGGTCGCCTCCTACCCGGGGGCGCGCGGCGAGACCAATGCCGATTTCTATTTCTTCGCCGTGCGCGATCCCATGCTGAACGCCTTCGCGCTGCCCGGCGGCTTCATTGCCGTGCACTCGGCGCTGCTGCTGGCGGCCCAGACCGAATCCGAACTGGCCTCGGTCATGTCGCACGAAATCGGCCACGTGGCCCAGCGCCACATTGCGCGCATGCTGGGCCAGCAAAAGCAGGATGCCCTGATTCCCCTGGCGGCCATGATCCTGGCCGCGCTCGCGTCCAAGGGCGGCGCGGATGCCGCGATCGGCGTGTTCATGGGCGGGCAGGGCTTGCAGATCCAGCGCCAGCTCAATTTCAGCCGCGACGCCGAGCGCGAGGCCGACCGCATCGGTTTCCAGATCATGGCCGCGGGCGGTTACGACACGTCCGGCATGGTGGCCTTCTTCGGCCGCATGCAGGCCGCCAGCCGGGTCTACAGCGACCTGATGCCGGCCTACCTGCGCAGCCACCCGCTCACTTCCGAACGCATTTCCGACATCCAGGCGCGCATCCGCGAAACGCCTTACCGCCAGCGCGTCGACAGCCTGGAGTTTCACCTGGTGCGTGCGCGCGCCCGCGTGCTGCAAGATGAAAGCACCCAGGGACGGGTGGAAGCGGCCGCGTTTTTCGACGCCCAGCTGACCCAGCAAAGCCGCCAGCAGCAAGCCGGCGCGCAGTACGGCCTGGCCTTCCTGGCGCTCAAAAAAGGCGAACTGGCCCAGGCCCAGAGCTGGCTCGACAAGGCACGCGGCACCATGCGTCCGGCCGAAGGGGCCGTGTTTTCGACCGGGCAAGCCAGTTCCGATGGCGCCGCCATGTTCGCCAGCATGGCGCTGGAAATCAAGCTCGCGCCCGGCCAGCCGGCGCTGGTCAAACAGCAGGCGCTCAAGGATGCGGACCAGGCGCACCTGCGTTATCCGCTCTCGCGCGGCATTGCGCGCCAGTACGCCGATGCGATGATCGTCAACGGCAAGCTCGACGAGGCCGCGCGCTTCCTGCGCGACCAGGTGCAGCTGTACCGCGAAGAACCGAAATTGCATGAGTTGCTGGCCAAGACCTACGCGGCGCAGGGCAAGATCGCCTTGCAGCACCTGGCCTTGGCCGAATCGTACGCGCTCAGCGGCGGCATGCTGGCCGCGCTCGACCAATTGACCATCGCGCGCAAGGCCAGCGACGCCTCGTTCTACGACATGGCCGTGATCGATGCGCGCGAACGCGAATTGCAGGCGCGCCGGCGTGAAGAGTTAAAGGAAGCGAAGAAGTAAGGAAATACAGGCCGACGCGGGCCTGAAGCCAGGCGCCTTCAGGCTCGGCCATTCACGGGGCGGAAACGATGGCTTGTCTGGCTTCAGCCAGACTGCCCTTGAGTGGGTACCGTATCATCGCCAAATATCGCTGGCAGGCTGGGCGCGTTGACGCTGTGTTCGATCCATTGATGAAGTTCAGTTTCCGATGCCTGGTCAATGCGTTGCATGGTCAATTCCGGCAAGACGCCAAACTTGATGCGCAACAGGCTTCCCACTACCTCGCGCAGTGCTGCTATTTGCCCTTCGGCCTTACCTTCAGCCTTACCTTTCGCCATGCCTTCGGCGCTTCCTTTTTGAAAGCCGATCTCCTCGAATTCTTCGGCCCACGTTTCAAATTTACGTCCCATGTCAGCAACCTCCTTGACACTGTTACATGTGAATGGCCCCGATTTGCCGGGTCTGCGCGCCAGCAGGTGGTTCACCCATACCTCGACCGAACGCCGCAGGCTGTCTTGAGGCGCTTCGTGGAACCAGGCCGTCAACGCAGGGGCGACCTTCCTTAGGACATCGGGCGCGCTCGAAAGTTCCAGCCGAAACAGCAGCGCCAGCAAGGTCGCGTTCGTTTCCAGTGCGGTGGCCTCCAGGCGCTGCTGGTCGATCAGCACGTAGCGCTGGGCCGGCTGGAGCGCCGCCAGCTCGGCGGGCGCTTGCATGAGGAGTCCGGCCAGGTCCATGCTGGCGCTCCAGTGCGGCAGGCCGTTGTAGAACACCAGCGGCAGCACCGGCGGCAACAGCAAGCCAGGGGACAATGCGTGACGCTTGACCAGGTCCTGGTACAGCAAGCCGATATAGGTTTGCATGCGCAGCGCCATCCAGCGGTCCACGCCGGACTGGCATTCCAGGAGGATGTACACGTAGAGAAACTCGTCGCCCAGCCGCACGCGCCAGACGATATCGTCCTCGCGGGCCGACAAGCGCTCGCTCACATACGCCGGATTGACCCGCTCGAAGGCCGACAGCGGGATCTCGTCGAACAGCTTGGTGGAAGTAAAGCCGGTGATCAGTTCGCGCACCAGCTCCGGGTGGGCGAACAGCGAACGGTATCCGAGGTCGTGAGGGGCGGGCATGGCGCATTGTAGCCAGCGTCCCTGCGCTGCCTTTGCGCTGCATCAGGCGTGCGCGGCGCAGCCGCTCCACCGTCATGCCAGCATCGGCGCCACTTCCGGCAGTGGCGGGAGTAAGGGCTCGGCTATTGACGCCGCCGGCTTACGGCGCTGGCATCCTGACAAAGTGCAGCTGCGTCGCCACCTGCGCGCGCGCGATCGGTTCGACCGGCACCGCCAGGTCCTTGTAGCGCAGCGTCAGCGTGCCCGCGCCGCCTTCCAGCCAGCCCATCAGCGCTTCGTCGGACGCGCCGATGCCGTCGATGTCCAAGGCCCCCATCAACTGCGCCATGTCGCGGTCATCGACCTGCGCGATCTTGCCCGCAGCGGAGACGATCAGCTCGCCACTTTCCGTCATCCACGCCTGCTCGATCGCATCGAGCGCCTCGCCCGTGTGCAGTACCAGCCCATGCGCCGGATCGGTACGCGCAATGAACGGCGTCGCTTCCAGGTTCACGAACACGCGCTGGGGCCCGTTCTGGAAATACCAGCAGCCGCGCTCGTCGGCCATGTAGTTGCGGTTGATGAAACCGAGCAGCGCCGTCTGCACCACCTTGTCGCCGGGCAGGTTCAGATGCTGGGCCCGTTCGTCGCGCATGCGCCAGGCGCCGCGCGCATCGAGTGCCAGCCAGCCGTAGCAATGCGGCACGTCCGGCCATTTGGCCATCGCTTTTTTAACAATATCATCCATGGGCGGCAGCTTCGCATAGTTCGTCCGCGTTTGGCGCGCGCGTCGCGCTATGCGACGCGCTATGCGACGCGCCAGGCGACGCGCTATGCGACGCGCTATGCGACGCGCCAGGCGAAGCCTGTACCGCGTCGAAAAAACGCAGGATGCGGCGCGGCAGCCAGTCCAGCCGTCCCGGCAGATTGCCGGCCGCGAAACCCACATGCCCGCCATGCTCCGGATACTCCAAGGTCACCGCGTCCGATGCCGTCTTCGGCAGATACTTCCCCGGCAAGAACGGATCGTTGCGCGCATTGAGCACCAGGGTCGGGACCGTGATGTCGCCCAGCACGTGCCTGGCGCTGGCGCGATCCCAGTAATCGTCGGTATCGCGATAGCCGTGCAGCGGCGCCGTGACCACGTTATCGAAGGCGTACAAATCACGCGCGGCCAGCAGCGCGTCGCGCTCGAACAGCCCCGGAAACTGTTCCAGCTTGGCCAGGCACTTGGGCTTGAGCGTCTTGAGGAACATGCGCGTGTAAATCATGTTCAGCCCTGACGACAGCGACTCGCCCCCGCGCGCCAGGTCGAGCGGCGCCGACACCGCCACCGCCGCATCGACGATCTCGGCCTGATGCTGCGATTCTCCCAGCCAGCGCAGCAGCGCGTTGCCGCCCAGCGAGACGCCGGCCGCGTACAGCTTGCCGGCACCACGTTCACGCAAACGCCGCACAATCCAGTCGACTTCGCCCGCGTCGCCCGAATGATAAAAACGCGGCGCCCGGTTCGGTTCGCCCGAGCAGCCGCGAAAGTGCGGCACCGCGCCCGACCAGCCGCGCGCGGCGATGGCTGCCATCAAGGCCCGCGCATAGTGGCTGGCGGACGAGCCTTCCAGCCCGTGGAACAGCACCACCAGGGGCTTGCCCGGTTCGCCATCGACAAAATCGACATCGACGAAGTCGCCGTCCGGCGCCTCCCAGCGTTCGCGCCGGAATGCCACCGCCGGGCGCGCAATGGCCACGGCCGGATACATGGTTTGCAGATGCCCGCCGGGCAGCCACAGAGGCGTTGTATAGGAGTTCGGCACCGGTGCAATCAGTGCAGGCTGGAAGCGGGATGCTCGTGCGCCGGCACCGCGCCGGGCGCGACCGACACATGGTGCAGCACGATGCGCCAGCCCTGCGGCGTCTTGATATACACATTGGTGGCCAGCAGATGGGCCGGCTCGCTGCCGCTCGAGGTCACGCCTTCGATGACGGTGTGCACCGAACTCATCAAATTATGCGTCTCGTGCAGCTGCGACGGCCGGATCTGCAGGGCGCCCCGCTCCAGGATCGCTTCCCACGATGCCTGGATCGCCGCATGTCCATGCAGGCGCGGCCCGCCCGGATGGATGCAGACGATCTCCTCGTCATCGGCCCACAGCTGCATCAGCGCGTCGACATCCCCGCGGTTGAGCGCTTCATAGAACGCGGCTTCGACCTCGGCCGCGCTACCGTTGAGTTGTTTGCGTCGTTTCATGCGGCCTCGGCAAAGTGTGGGGGGGAGGGGGCCGGGCAGGACCGTGATGCTTAGTGGTGCGCCATCACCGTGCCCGGCTTCAGGCGGTATTCGGTGCCGCAGTACGGACACTTGGCCAGGCCGTCATGGCCAAAATCGAGGAAGACGCGCGGATGCGACGACCACAGCGTCATCGCCGGATTCGGGCAATGGGCTGGCAAGTCTTTGTCGCCGAGTTCTACCGCAGGCGTTTTCGTGGCGTTCATGGATTCTCCGTCAGGCATGCAAAACCTCGATTTTAGCGGATTCGGGCAATTAGCCGAAATGATCGGTAAAATACTCCTACCAAATTACGGCCGCGTTCGCTAGTTTCCCTATGAAAACATGCATACCGGCGCTCACCCTGATTGCGCTTCATGCCAGACCGCATTGTTTCATTTCTACCCATTGCCCGATCTAGTTGTGGCAAGAAAACCACATGAATGACGTGACTCCGCCCCCGGCCGCGCTGCGTCCTGCCGATGAGGACCGGGCCATCTGGCGCGAAGCGTTCAAGACCGGCCTGCCGACCCTGTTCGGCATCGGTGCATGGGGTTTGGTGGTCGGCATTGCGATGGTCAAGAGCGGCCTGACGGTGCCGCAAGCGCTGGGCATGACCCTGATCGTCTTCGGCGGTTCGGCCCAACTGGCCTCGCTCCCCCTGATCGCGGCCGATGCGCCGATCTGGGTGGTGTTCGCCACCGCGCTGGTGGTCAACCTGCGTTTCGTCATCTTTTCCGCCTTGCTGGCGCCCCATTTTGCCCACCTGCCATGGCAAAAGCGCTTTTTGCTCGGCTATACGGCGGGCGACCTGACCGTGGCGCTGTTCCTGCAGCGCTTCCCCAGCGAAGAACCGGCCCACGGCAAAGTGTCTTATCTCAAGGGCTTGCTGTATCCCAACTGGGTCTCCTGGCAAGTCGGCTCGATCGCCGGCGTGTTCCTGGGCAGCGCGGTCCCGAGCGAGTGGGGCCTGGGCTTTGCCGGCACCCTGGCCATTCTCTGCATCATGATTCCGTTGACCATCAACCGCGCGGCCCTGTGCGGCGTGCTGGTGGCCGGCGCCACCGCCGTGCTGGCTTACGAATTGCCCTACAAACTGGGCTTGCTGGCCGCCGTCCTGCTCGGCATGCTGACCGCCATGACGGTCCAGGAACTGAACGAAAAACGCACGCGGAAAGCCCTCGCCGCCAAGGGAGAACCCCATGTCTGACGTCGAAATCTGGATCACCATCGTGGCCCTGGCCTTTGCCACCGCCGCCACGCGCAGCTCGTTCTGGCTGATCGGCCACCATATCACCATCCCCAAGCGGGTCCAGGAAATGCTGCGCTTCGCCCCGGCCTGCGCGCTGGCGGCCATCATCGCGCCCGACCTGTTCCTGGGCAACACCGGCCAGTTGCAACTGGGCCTGGATAACTTCAAACTGATCGCCGGACTGGCCGCGACCGGCTATTACCTGCTGCGAAGAAATATGCTTGAAACCATCATTTTCGGCATGCTGTTCTTTACAGCCTTGCGTATCTGCTTACAGTAGGGTTTTCGGGCTGGGCTTGCGGTAAAATAGCGTTCTTTCATCATTTGACTCGTGGATCGCCAATGCACGCTGTTCTCAATTTCACCCGTTTGCAAGACCTGATCGACCAACATGCCCTGCAGGGCAAGCGCGTCTTCATCCGCGCCGACCTGAACGTGCCGCAGGACGACGCCGGTAACATCACCGAAGACACCCGCATCCGCGCCTCCGTGCCGGCGATTGCCGCCGCCATCAAGGCGGGCGCCGCCGTCATGGTCACCTCGCACCTGGGCCGTCCGACGGAAGGCGAATTCAAGCCGGAAGACAGCCTGGCGCCGGTCGCCGCGCGCCTGGCCGAACTGCTGGGCCAGCCGGTGGAACTCAAGCAAGACTGGGTCGATGGCGTCGATGTTGCGCCGGGCCAGGTCGTGCTGCTCGAAAACTGCCGCGTCAACAAGGGTGAAAAGAAGAACGCGGATGAACTGGCCCAAAAGATGGCCAAGCTGTGCGATATCTATGTGAACGATGCCTTCGGCACCGCCCACCGCGCCGAAGCGAGCACCCACGGCATCGCGAAATTTGCGCCGGTGGTGTGCGCCGGCCCGCTGCTGGCCGCCGAACTGGACGCGCTGGGCAAGGCGCTGGGCGCTCCCAACCGTCCGCTGCTGGCCATCGTGGCCGGTTCCAAGGTCTCGTCCAAGCTGTCGATCCTCAAGGCGCTGGCCGACAAGGTCGACAATCTGATCGTCGGCGGCGGCATCGCCAACACCTTCATGAAAGCCGTCGGCCTGAACATCGGCAAGTCGCTGGCCGAAGCCGACCTGGTCGCGGAAGCGAAAGCCATCATCGACATGATGGCCGCGCGCGGCGCCCAGGTACCGATTCCCGTGGACGTGGTGTGCGCCAAGGAATTTTCGCCAACGGCGGTGGCCACCGTCAAGGATGTGGCGGATGTGGCTGATGACGACATGATCCTCGACATCGGCCCCAAAACGGCCGCCATGCTGGCCGCGCAGATCGCCAAGGCCGGCACCATCGTCTGGAACGGCCCGGTCGGCGTGTTCGAATTCGACCAGTTCGGCGAAGGCACCAAGACGCTGGCGCTGGCCATCGCCGATTCCAATGCCTTTTCGATCGCCGGCGGCGGCGACACCCTGGCCGCGATTGCAAAATACGCGATCAGCGATAAAATCGGGTATATCTCCACGGGCGGTGGCGCCTTCCTCGAATTCCTCGAAGGAAAAACCTTGCCGGCAGTTGAAATCCTGTTACAACGCAGTTCCCAGTAAGCCCACAGCGCAGCCCTCCCGGCTGCGCTTTCACTTCAAGGACACTCTATGTTTCGTGGTACCAAGATCGTCGCAACGATTGGCCCGGCTTCGACCGATTTCGATATTCTCGTCCGCATGATCGAAGCGGGCGTGGATGTCGTCCGGCTGAATTTTTCGCATGGCAAGGCGCAGGACCACATCGACCGCGCCAACCTGGTGCGGCGCGCCGCCGCCCAGTGCGGGCGCGAAGTGGCGATCATGGCGGACATGCAGGGTCCCAAGATTCGTGTAGGTAAATTTGAACAGGGCAAGATTTTCCTGGAAAACGGCGAGAAGTTCATCCTCGACGCCAAGTGGGGCGAGAACGGCGAACTGGGCAACCAGGAACGCGTCGGCCTCGACTACAAAGCCTTGCCGCGCGATGTGCGTCCCGGCGACAAGCTCTTGCTCAACGATGGCTTGATCGTGCTGGTGGTCGAACGCATCCTCGGCCACGAGATTTTCACCGTGGTCAAGGTCGGCGGCGAACTGTCCAACAACAAGGGCATCAACCGCCAGGGCGGCGGCCTGACCGCGCCGGCCCTGACCGCCAAGGACATGGAAGACATCAAGACGGCCATGAGTTTCCAGGCCGACTATCTCGCCATTTCCTTCCCAAAAAGCGCGACCGACATGGAAATGGCGCGCCAGTTGGCCAATATCGCCGGCGAGCCGTTCCACCACAAGCCGATGATGATCGCCAAGATCGAGCGCGCCGAAGCGATTCCTGTGCTGCAGGAAATCCTGGACGCCTCCGACGGCATCATGGTCGCCCGCGGCGACCTGGCCGTGGAAGTGGGCAACGCGGCCGTGCCGGCGCTGCAAAAACGCATGATCCGCATGGCGCGCGAATCGAACAAGCTGGCCATCACCGCCACCCAGATGATGGAATCGATGATCGTCAACGCCGTGCCGACCCGCGCCGAAGTGTCCGACGTCGCCAACGCGGTGCTCGACGGCACCGATGCGGTCATGACCTCGGCCGAAACCGCGTCCGGGCGCTACCCGATCGAAACCGTCGAAATGATGGCTGCGATCTGCCTGGAAGCCGAGCAGTCCGAGTACAACAAGCTCGACGCCGACTTCCTCAACGTTACGTTTACCCGCATCGACCAGTCGATCGCCTACGGCGCCCTGTTCACTGCGCATCACTTGCGCGTGAAAGCCATCGTGGCCCTGACCGAGTCCGGTTCGACCGCATTGTGGATGAGCCGTCACAGCATCGACACCCCGATCTACGCGCTCACGCCGAGCACCACCACGCACCGCAAGGCTTCGCTGTACCGCAATGTGCGCGCCTACAACCTGATGCAGGAAGGCGATAGCAGTGCTGTGCTGAAACAGGCGGAGGACTTGATGGTCGCCAAAGGAATCGTCAAAAAAGGTGACATGATCGTCGTCACCTGGGGCGAGCCGATGGGGCAGGTCGGCGGCACCAATGCGCTCAAGATCGTGCGCGTCGGCGAGTTTGGTTAATTGATCGCCGCGCCCCTCGTGGGCGCGGCATGCATTGCATATGCGGCCGCGGCTGAATCACAGCCCCCGCCGCCGTTGCCCACCAGCGTTGCGCGCTACCCGCGCGGTCTGCGCTCCCGTGGCAGCACACCGGTTTCTATTGTTTGGAGTATTACCATGTCCCTCGTATCCATGCGTCAACTGCTGGACCATGCCGCCGAAAACGGTTATGGCCTGCCTGCGTTTAACGTCAACAACCTCGAACAGGTGCAGGCCATCATGGCTGCCGCCGACGCGGTCGGCTCGCCCGTCATCATGCAAGCGTCCGCTGGCGCCCGCAAGTATGCCGGCGAAGCGTTCCTGCGCCACCTGATCGATGCCGCTGTCGAAGCGTATCCGCACATTCCGGTCGTCATGCACCAGGATCACGGCCAGTCGCCGGCGGTCTGCATGACCGCGATCCGCTCCGGCTTCACCTCGGTGATGATGGACGGTTCGCTCGAAGCCGACGGCAAGAGCGTCGCTTCCTACGAGTACAACGTCGATGTCTCGCGTGAAGTGGTGAAATTCGCGCACTCGATCGGCGTGACCGTCGAAGCCGAACTGGGCGTGCTCGGTTCGCTCGAAACCATGAAGGGCGACAAGGAAGACGGCCACGGCGCCGACGGCCTGATGACCCGCGAACAGTTGCTGACCGACGTGGCGCAAGCAGCCGACTTCGTGCAGCGCACCCAGTGCGACGCGCTGGCGATCGCCATCGGCACCTCGCACGGCGCCTACAAGTTTACGCGCAAGCCGACCGGCGATATCCTCGCCATCGACCGCATCAAGGAAATCCACGCGCGCATCCCCAACACCCACCTGGTGATGCACGGTTCCTCGTCGGTGCCGCAAGAACTGCTGGCCATCATCCGCGAATTCGGCGGCGACATGAAGGAAACCTACGGCGTGCCGATCGAAGAAATCCAGGAAGGCATCCGTCATGGCGTTCGCAAGATCAACATCGACACCGATATCCGCCTGGCGATGACCGCGGCCGTGCGCAAGTACATGTTCGAGAACCCATCCAAGTTCGACCCGCGCGACTTCCTGAAACCAGCGCGCGAAGCGGCGACCGAGATTTGCAAGGCGCGCTTCCTCTCGTTCGGCTGCGAAGGCCAGGCGGCAAAGATCAAGGTCATGACCATGGACCAGATGGCCGAGCGTTACAAAAAAGGCGAGCTGGCCCAGATCGTGAAGTAAACTGCAGGATGTTTTGCAGTACGAATACACCGTAACACCCGCACGCGCCTTTGGGCGCGTGTGTTTTTGTCCTGTCATTATCGCTGTTTTTTTGACCATCTTTCATCATGTACACAGGCAGCTGCCTCTGCGGCGCGGTCCGCTACGAAATCCACGGTGACGTCGATCGCACCAGCCTGTGCTGGTGCACCATGTGCCAGAAGCAGCACGGCGCCGCCTGCGGCCCGTATGCGAACGTCGCCTCCGGCGCCCTGCGCATCACCCGTGGCGCGGACGCGATCACGCGCTACGCATCGTCACCCGGTGTCGAACGCGCGTTCTGCAGCGTGTGCGGCGCCAACCTGACCTGGCAGATGGCCGAGCACAGCGACCGTATCGCCGTCACCCTCGGCACCTTCGACACGCCCTACGAAGGCCGGGTGACGCATGAATTGCACACCGATAGCAAGCCGGGCTGGCTGCCCTAACCACCTCAAGGATTCACATGTCTGGCGTTCTCGAAACAAACCTGAAGTCCCTGCCTTTCCTGCACCGTGGGAAAGTGCGCGACATTTACGCCGTCGGCGACGACAAATTGCTGGTCATCCAGACCGACCGCCTGTCCGCCTTCGACGTCATTTTGAATGAGCCGATCCCCGAAAAGGGCAAGATCCTGACGGCCATGTCCAATTTCTGGTTCGCCAAGTACAAGGACTTGATGCCCAACCACGATACCGGCATCGATCCGGTCTCGCTGGTCTCGCCTGAAGAGCGCGAGCAGGTCGAAGGACGCGCCATCGTGGTCAGGAAAATGAGCCCGCTGGGCATCGAAGCCATCGTGCGCGGTTACCTGATCGGTTCCGGCTGGAAGGATTACCAGAAAACCGGCAAGGTCTGCGGCATCGATTTGCCGGCCGGCCTGCAGGAAGCGCAAAAATTGCCGAACGTGCTGTTTACGCCATCGACCAAGGCCCCGGCCGGCGCCCATGACGAAAACATTTCGTTCGACGAAGCCCAGAAGATCGTCGGCGCCGACATCGCCACCCAGGTGCGCGACTACGCGATCAAGCTCTACACCGCGGCCGCCGAATACGCCGCCACGCGCGGCATCATCATCGCCGATACCAAGTTCGAATTCGGTCTGGACGAGCACGGCACCGTGCACCTGATCGATGAAATCCTCACCCCGGACTCGTCGCGCTTCTGGCCGATGTCGAGCTACCAGGTCGGCATGTCGCCGCCATCGTACGACAAGCAGTTCGTGCGCGATTACCTGGAAACCCTGACCGACTGGAACAAGGCCGCGCCGGCCCCGGCCGTGCCGGATGAGGTGATCGCCAACACCCGCGCCAAATACGTCGAAGCGCTCGAGCGCCTGACCGGCGAAACGCTGAAGGCTTGATGATGAGCACTCCAGAAAACAAGCCCTTGGTGGGCATCGTCATGGGTTCCTCGTCGGACTGGGAAGTCATGCAGCACGCCGTCAACATGCTCAAGGACTTCGGCGTGCCGTTCGAAGCCCAGGTTGTCTCGGCCCACCGCATGCCCGATGAGATGTTCGCCTACGCCGACAGCGCCCGCGCGCGCGGCCTGCGCGCCATCATCGCCGGCGCCGGCGGTGCCGCCCACTTGCCGGGCATGATCGCGGCCAAGACCATCGTGCCGGTGCTCGGCGTGCCGGTGCCGTCGCGCTATCTGTCGGGCAAGGATTCCCTGCTGTCCATCGTGCAGATGCCAAAGGGCATTCCGGTTGCCACCTTCGCCATCGGTGAAGCGGGCGCGGCCAACGCGGCGCTGGCCGCCGTTGCCATGCTGGCCTGCACCGACGACGCCCTGGCCGGGCAACTGGAACAGTTCCGCGCGCGCCAGACCGCCGCTGCCAAGGCTTCGGTCCTGCCGGTATGACGATGCAGCATTCTCCATCGCATTCTCCTTTCCTGCCGCCGGCCCGGCTCGGCGTCATGGGCGGCGGCCAGCTCGGCCGCATGTTCGTGCACGCCGCCCAGGCCATGGGTTTCAAGGTGGCCGTGCTGGAAGCGGCGCCCGACAGTCCCGCCGGGCACGCCGCCGACAGCCTGATCGCGGCCGATTACAGCGACGCCCAGGCGCTGGCCCGGCTGGGCCAGTCCTGCGTGGCCGTGACTACCGAATTTGAAAACGTGCCTGCCGACAGCCTGCGCTTGCTGGCGACCCACGCCTTTGTCGCTCCGGGCGCCGACTGCGTGGCGATCGCCCAGGACCGGATTGCCGAAAAGCGTTTCCTGGCGGGTTGCGCGGCGCGTTCCGGGGTGCCTCCGGCGCCGCACAAGACCATCGCCGCCCTGGACGATATCGACAGCATCGAGGATTTGCTGCTGCCGGGCATCCTCAAGACCGTGCGCATGGGCTACGACGGCAAGGGCCAGGCCGTGGTCCGCACCCGTGACGATGTCCGCGCGGCATTCAATGCCATGGGCGGCGTCACCTGCCTGCTCGAAAAAATGCTGCCGCTGGCCTACGAAGTGTCGGTCCTGACCGCGCGCGGCGCCGATGGCGAATCGGTGGTCTACCCGATTGCCGAAAACGTGCACCGTGACGGCATCTTGTTCACCACCACCGTTCCCGGCCCGAATGTGTGTGCCGAGAGCGCCGCCAAAGCCCAGCAGGCCGCCAAGGTCATCGTCGGCGAACTGGCCTACGTGGGCGTGCTGTGCATCGAGTTTTTCGTGCTCACCGACGGTTCGCTGGTGGTCAACGAAATGGCGCCGCGTCCCCACAACAGCGGCCACTACACGATGGATGCCTGCGTCACCAGCCAGTTCGCGCAGCAGGTACGCGCCATGGCGCGCTTGCCGCTGGGCGAGGTGCGCCAGCATTCGCCGGCCGTCATGCTCAATCTGCTCGGCGACATCTGGTTCGCGCCCGGTTCGGACACCCCGTCCGAACCGGCCTGGGCCGAGCTGCTGGCGCTGCCCGGCGCCTGCCTCCACCTGTACGGCAAGGAAGCGGCGCGGCGCGGCCGCAAGATGGGCCATGTGACCTTCATCGCGCCGACCCTGGCGCAAGCCCAGGCCCAGCTGGCCGCCGCCTGCGCCATTCTCGGCATCGCGGCATGACGGGCGCTGCGCTCGACCTGGCCGCGATCGCGCAAGCCGCCCGCCTGCTGGAGCAGGGCCGGCTGGTGGCCTTGCCGACCGAAACCGTCTATGGCCTGGGTGCCGACGCCGAGAACCCGGACGCCGTGGCCCGCATTTACCAGGCCAAGGGCCGTCCGCAAGACCACCCGGTCATCGTGCATGTCGCGCCCGGTGCCGACCTGGGCTACTGGGCGACCGACATTCCCGCCGAAGCGCAGCAATTGGCGGCCGCCTTCTGGCCCGGCCCCCTGACCATGATCCTCAAGCGCGCTCCGAACATTCCGGACGCCGTCTCGGGCGGCCAGGATACGGTCGGCCTGCGCTGCCCCTCGCACCCGGTCGCCATCGCGCTGCTGCAAGCGTTCAAGGGCGGCAGGGGAGGGGTGGCGGCACCGTCGGCCAACAAGTTCGGCCATGTCAGCCCGACCACGGCCCGGCATGTCATCGACGAGTTCGGCGCTGACGGCACGGTCGACGCCGTGCTCGACGGTGGACAGAGCGCGGTCGGGATCGAGTCGACCATCGTCGACCTGTCGCGCCTGGCGACGCACGGCCCGGTGCTGCTGCGTCCCGGCCACATCAGCGCCGAAGCGATCGCCGCCGTGATCGACGCGCTGCCGGCCGCCCCCGACGCGGCCGCCCCGCGCGCTTCCGGCACCCTGGAATCGCACTACGCGCCGCACACGCCGGTGGCCATGCAAGCCAGCGCCGAGATTGCCGGCACCCTCGCACGATTGAAGAACGCGGGAAAACATGTCGCTTTGATACACTACTCGCACTTCCCGGATGTGTTCGCTGAGAGTCAGTTACCCACAAGCCCGGAAGGTTTCGCACACGCCCTGTACGCGGCGCTGCGCGCGATGGATACGGCCGGGGCCGACCTGATACTGGTCGAAGCACCGCCGCAGGACGATGCCTGGCTGGGCGTAAACGACCGTTTGCGCCGCGCCGCGCACGGATCGACTGGCATCGTGCACGGCCTGCTCAACCACGAACCATTTTCCTGACGGACTAATCATGCGCCTCGCCTTTGCTGCCCTCCTCACCCTATCATTAACGGCTTGTGGAGGCGGCGACGACGCGCCTGCCCCGACGCCGACCCCAACTCCCACCCCCACGCCGACACCCACCCCGACGCCGACCCCAACGCCAACACCGGCGCGCGGCAGCGTGATCGGCGGCGGCGCGGCCGTGATGCCGGTCAGCGCCAACGGCGTCAACATCACGACCCTGGAGCCGGCCGTGTTCGGCAAACTGCTCGACTCGCTGGCAAGCGGCACCACCGCCCTCACGGGCGACCTCACCTGTGCCGTGACGACCTACAAGGTGCGCTACAACACCGTCGGCGGCATCAGCGAGGCGACCGACGCCAGCACCGCCATCATGGTGCCATCCGGCAGCGATCCCGCATGCAGCGGCGCGCGCCCGGTGCTGCTGTACGCGCACGGCACCAGCGCCGACCGGAACTACGACATGGCGACCTTGACCGGTACCGAATCGCGCCTGATCGCCGCCATGTTCGCCGCGCGCGGGTACATCGTGGTCGCGCCCAACTACGCCGGCTACGACAGCTCCACCCTGGCCTATCATCCCTACCTCGACGCGGCCCAGCAATCGAACGACATGATCGACGGCCTGCGCGCCGCGCGCAGCGTGTTGGGCGCCATCAAGACGGCCGACTCCGGCAAACTGTTTGTGACCGGCTACTCGCAGGGCGGTTACGTGGCCGTCGCCACCCAGCGTGCCATGCAGAGCCTGGCTGGCGAATTCAAGCTCACGGCGGCGGCCGGCATGTCCGGTCCGTATGCGCTGGGCCAGTTCGGTGACGAGATGTTCACCGGCAAGCCAGGCAAGGGCGCCACCGGCTTCCTGCCGGCGCTGATCAATGCCGGCCAGCGTGCCAACGCCGGCGTGTACGGCGCCGCCAGCGACCTGTACGAAGCCCCGTTTGCCGCCGCGGTCGACAAATTTGCCAGCGGCGCCATCAGCGTGGAAGAATTGCTCAAGTCCCCGGGCTGGCCCGACAATGCCCTGTTCGCCAAGGATTCGCTGCCGCAGGCGGATGGCTACGCCGACTCTTTTGGTGCCGGCAACCTGTTCAAGACCAGCTACCGCAACGCCTACCTGGCCGATCTGAAAGCCCATCCGTGCAACGTCACGGCCGGCGCCCCGCTGGCTTGCGCGCCCGAGCATCCGCTGCGCAAACTGTTCGTCAAGAACGACTTGCGCACCTTCGCCCCTGCCGCGCCGCTGCTGCTGTGCGGCGGGCATGAAGACCGCACCGTGGCGTACATGAATACGCGTGCCGCGGTCGACTATTTCCGCGCCGGCAGCGGCGCTGCGCTGGTCACCGAGGTCGATGTCGACGATACCCCGGGCAGCACCGATCCCTACCGCTCGGTAAAAGTCAACTTCGCCACCGCCAAGCTGGCCGTCAAGCTCGACGCCATCAAGGAGGGCAAATCGGGCGAGCGCGCCGTGGCCGACAGCTACCACGCCGGCCTGGTGGCGCCGTTTTGCCTGAGCGCCGCGCGCGGTTTTTTCAACGCCGCGCTGGCGCCTTGAGCACTGCGTAAATTACCGCACGCTTGCCGGAACGGTTGATATAATCCGGCAACTTTTTTACGCTGACCGTTCTGTTGCACTGAACTGACATTTTGCCAAGCTGTTTTCCTATACAAGTGATGGGAAGACTGGCATATTAGTTGGGTAGGGAAAAGCACGGGCGTTCGTTTAATAAGAATATAAATTTCACCAGGAGACACAATGCGTCACACAAATTTTGCGCTGGCTTTGCTCACCGCAGCGGTACTGAGCGCCTGCGGCGGCAGCGAGCCGGGCAATCAGGAACTGAAAACCAAATTCTCGTCCCAGGTCTCGTTCGGCGATAGCCTGTCGGATGTGGGCACCTACAACGTCGGCAAGGTCAAAGAGATCGGCGGCGGCAAATTCACGATCAATGGCGACAATACCGCCAAAAACCCTGCACTGACCGGCAAGAACTGGACCGAGTACATGGCCGCCCAGTTCGGCCTGCCCGCACCATGCCCGGCCCAGACCGGCCTGGATGGCGACGCCAGCAAAGGCTTTTCGGTCCCTGTGGTCAACAACAACGCTTGCCTGAGCTATGCCCAGGGTGGCGCGCGCGTCACCAACCCTGTCGGTCCGGGCAACAAGCTCACCGGCGACCCGATCGGCCAGCTGACGGTGCCGGTGGCGACCCAGGTGGCCAACCACCTGGCGCGCAACGGCGGCAAGTTCAAGGGCGATGAAGTGGTGCTGATGATCGGTGGCGGCAACGACGCCCTGGCCATGCTGGGCCAACTGTCCGCCACCGCCACTGCCACCGGCAAGGCCGAAGGCAACAAGGTCTTCGCCACCAGCCTGACCGGCCTGCTCGCCGCTGGCGCGACCAATCCGGGCACGGCTGCGCAAGCCATCGGCGGCGCCATCATGGCCGAGTCGCAGCGCACCGGTTCGACCCAGCAAACCATCGTCGGCGCTGCCGTCTATGCCGCCGCAACCCAGCCGGGCAACCAGACGGTCGGCCAGGAATCCGTGTATCTCCCGATGGTCGCCAAGGCCCAGGCTGCCGCCGAAACCGAAGGCGCCAAGGCCGGTGCCGCCTACGCCGCCGAGCAAGGACCGAAAATGATTGCCGCGATGGGAGTGGCAGGCGATGAAATGGCGGCACTGGCGAAAACCCAGGTGGTCGGCAAAGGCGCCAACTATGTTGTCGTCAACAACCTGCCGGACCTGGGCCACGCCCCGTCGTCCACCGCCAAAGGCGTGCCGCAGGCGCTGGTCATCGCCATGGTCGACAAGTTCAATGCCCAGCTGCGCGCTGGCTTGGCCGGCGAAGCCAAGATCCTGCACGTGGACCTGTATGCCATCAGCCACGACCAGATCACCAATCCGGCTCCGTATGGCCTGAGCGAAACCAAGATCGCTGCCTGCGCCGACAATGCCCTGGGACATAGCTCGCTGGGCTGCAATGGCAGCAACACCATCGCTGGCGACGTCAGCCGCTACATGTTCGCCGATGGCGTCCATCCGACCCCGTTCGAAAATTCGCTGATCGCGAAATACGTGGCCGAACAGATGATCATCAAAGGCTGGCTGTAAGCCGACCGTACCTATAATAAGAACCTGGAGAAAAAATGAATTTACGTATGAATAGCGTCGGCAAGGCAGTCGCCGCTGCCGCCGTGATGGCAGTCGCGTCCAGCGCATCGGCGCAGTCGGCCGGTCAATGGACCGCCAAGGTCGGCGTTGCCGAGATCACCCCGAAGGTCAAGAGCGGCGACGTCAGCGCGCCTGCGCTGCCGGGCACCAAAGCCGACATCGGCTCCGACACCAAGCCGATCTTCTCGTTTTCCTACAGCCTGACCGATAACGTGATTGCCGAGCTGGACCTGGGCATGCCGTTCAAGCACACGCTGTACGGCGACGGCGCCATCAAGGGCACGGGCAAGTTGGGCACGGTCAAGGCCTTGCCGCCGACCATGCTGGTCCAGTACCGTTTCTTCAAGCCGGAAGCGATGCTGCGTCCGTATCTGGGCGTGGGCGTGACGTATGCCTACTTCGCCAAGGAAACCGGTTCCGGCCAAATGACCGCGATCAGCGACATCGGCGGCCCGCCGACCACCTTCAAGGTCAAGAACAAGCTGGCCGGCAGCCTGCAGGCCGGCCTGGTGTACAACATCAACGACCGCTGGTTCGCGGACGTGGCGTACATCAAGACCTTCCTCAAGACCAAGGTCGATTTCTCCTCGGGCCAGACCCAGGACATCACGCTCGATCCGCAAGTGATCAGTTTCGGGATCGGCTACAAGTTCTGATGTAAAAAAACCCGCTTCGGCGGGTTTTTTCATGGCATGCGCGTTGCTATCCCAGGCTGTCGAAGGTGTTCGCTACCTTGACAGCGGCGCTCATGAGTTCCTCCGCATCCAGGCCGAGCTCTTCCCATGAGAAACTCAGTTCGACGACGTGGTTCACCGCCTTGCACAGGTCCGGCTTGATCCGCACAATCTCCAGGGTCGGCGCTGTCCTCCCCTTGACAAGGCGTATCTGGAAATCGTCCTTGCCGGTGCATCCGCTCGACGTCACCCACAGGACCAGGTTTTTTCTCTCGAACCGGATGCCGTGCAAGCGTTCCAGCCGTTCTTTTCGCGAAATTGGCGTGTCCATGCGATTTTCCTCCCAAAAAATTCAAGTCAGCGGCATGGTGTGCCTGGCGGCCCGACCATGGTATGCAGCGCCGTCTGCCTTGTCGTGAAGACGGGCCGTTAACGCATGATAGAAAGGCGGGCTTGGCCGGCGCTTAATCCGGATCACGCTCCGTACGGTCTGCCATCCTGTGCGGCCCGGCCGGGCCTGTACTCGGGAAATACATGACAGACGAAAAAAAACCCGCCGCAGCGGGTTTTCTCAGTTTGCGCGTGCTTATTGGAAAGCCTGGATGCCGGTCTGCGCGCGGCCCAGGATCAGCGCATGAATATCATGCGTGCCTTCGTAGGTGTTGACCACTTCCAGGTTGACCATGTGGCGGATCACGCCGAACTCGTCCGAAATGCCGTTACCACCCAGCATGTCGCGTGCCACGCGGGCGATGTCCAGCGACTTGCCGCAGGAATTGCGCTTCATCATCGAGGTGATTTCCACCGCCGCCGTGCCGGCATCCTTCATGCGGCCCAGTTGCAGGCAACCCTGCAAGCCGAGGGTGATTTCGGTCTGCATGTCGGCCAGTTTCTTTTGCACCAGCTGGTTGGCGGCCAGCGGACGGCCGAACTGCACCCGGTCCATGGTGTACTGGCGCGCGGTGTGCCAGCACGCCTCGGCCGCGCCCAGCGCGCCCCAGGCGATGCCGTAGCGGGCCGAATTGAGGCAGGTGAACGGACCCTTCAGGCCGCGCACGTCCGGGAAGGCGTTTTCTTCCGGGCAGAACACATTGTCCATGACGATCTCGCCCGTGACCGAGGCGCGCAGGCCGAACTTGCCGTGAATCGCAGGCGCCGACAGGCCGGCCATGCCTTTTTCCAGCACGAAGCCGCGGATCGCGCCTTCGTCGTCCTTGGCCCACACCACGAACACATCGGCCACCGGGGAATTGGTGATCCACATCTTCGAGCCGGACAGGGCGTAGCCGCCTGGAACCTTCTTGGCGCGCGTGATCATCGATCCCGGGTCGGAACCGTGGTTCGGCTCGGTCAAGCCGAAGCAGCCGATCCATTCGCCGGTCGCCAGTTT
This sequence comes from Massilia sp. DJPM01, assembly GCF_030348125.1. Classification (NCBI taxonomy): domain Bacteria; kingdom Pseudomonadati; phylum Pseudomonadota; class Betaproteobacteria; order Burkholderiales; family Oxalobacteraceae; genus Massilia; species Massilia sp. DJPM01. Next base: position 40,849 of record NZ_JAQOZV010000046.1, on the reverse strand, counting down.
CGGCAGGTATTTCTGGCGCTGCTCTTCGGTGCCGAATTCATAGATCGGCACCATCACCAGCGACGATTGCACACTCATCATCGAGCGGTAGCCCGAATCGATGCGCTCGACTTCGCGCGCGATCAAGCCGTAGGCCACGTAATTCATGCCCGGACCGCCGTACTGCTCGGGAATGGTCGGTCCCAGCAAGCCCAGTTCGCCCATCTCGCGGAAGATGCTGGTGTCCATGCGCTCGTGGCGGAACGCTTCGAGGATGCGCGGCGCCAGCTTGTCCTGGCAGTACGCGGCGGTGGCGTCGCGCACCATGCGTTCATCGTCGGTGAGCTGAAGATTGAGCAGCAGCGGGTCGTCCCAGTGGAATTTGGCTTTGCTGGGCGCATCGGATCGGGTCATGGCGGTTCCTGTCTCTGTTTTAATTAATGACGCATGGTGGAATGCTTGGATAAACCAAACTTGTATAGACTGCTTTTTGGGGATAGTGCCGATTTTACCGCGTTTGGGTGCTGCCGAATTGCCCGCAGTGAAAAATGAGCGAGGCTTGCGGCTGCACCGCGCATTCTTCGACTTCGCCCACGAAAATCACGTGGTCGCCCTCGGGATAGCGGCTGCGGTTGTGGCACTCGAACCACGCCGACACGCCCTTCAAGATGGGCTGGCCGGTGCGCGAGAGCTCGTATTCAATGTCGCCGAACGGATTTTCGCTGCGCTTGGAAAAGCGCTGCGCCAGATGGGCCTGGTCGGCGCCGAGCACATTGATGACGTAGTGCGAGTTGCCGCTGAAGATGGGCAAGCTGTTGGCGATGTTGCCAAGGCTCCACAATACCAGCGGCGGGTCGAGCGAGACCGAATTGAAGGAACTGGCCGTCAAGCCACGGAAGCTGCCGTCGGCCAGGCGCGTCGTGATCACGGTGACGCCGGTGGCAAACTGCGACAATGCCTGGCGAAATTGCGCCGTGTCGAATGCGCGCGTATCGGCGCGGGGTGAGCTAGTGTTCATTATTGCCCTGTGGTTTATGCCATTATGCCAAATTTTGGCGCTCCCGGGCTGTTCCGGCGCCCCCGGCCGGACCGATTGCAGGTGCATACGGGAGCGCTTTGCGTTACAGTTATCCCATATCAATAAGTCAGCGGGGTGCGCCATGACCAAGCAATCTGCCACGCAAGTAGCCATTCTGGGCGGCGGCTGCTTCTGGTGCCTCGAAGCGGTGTTCCTGGAAGCGCGCGGCGTGCTCAAGGTCGAGTCCGGTTACATGGGCGGGCAGGAAGACAATCCGACCTACGAACAGGTCTGCGCCGGTGCCACCGGGCATGCCGAAGTGGTGCGCATCGTGTTCGATGCGGGCGCCATCGAGTACCACGACTTGCTTGAAATCTTCTTCACGATCCACGATCCGACCACCCTGAACCGCCAGGGCAACGATGTCGGCCCCCAATACCGCTCCATCATTTTTGTCGATTCGCCCGAGCAGGAAGCGACCGCGCGCCAGGTGATCGCCGAAATGGCGTGCGTCTGGGACGCGCCGATCGTGACCCAGGTGCAGCCGGCGGGGACCTGGCACAAGGCCGAAGACGAGCACCAGAACTATGTCAGCCGCCATCCGCTGCAGGGCTATTGCGCGCTGGTGGTGGCACCCAAGGTCAGCAAGTTCCTGGCCACCTTCGCCGGGCGGCTCACGTGACGCCCGCCAGCACCACCTCGTAACCCGGGAATTGCCATGAAGGTAGTGATCGTCGACGACACGCACATCAATCTGGTGCTGATGTCGCGTCTGATGGAAAAGCTCCCCGGGGTCGAGACGGTGGCCTTCCAGTCGGCGCGCGAAGCGCTGGCGTGGTGCTGCGCGCATCCCTGCGATTTGCTGGTGCTCGACTACCTGATGCCGGACTTGAATGGCCTCGACTTCATCGCCGCGCTGGACGACGCGCTAGGCGACGCGCTAGGCGACGCGCTAGGCGACGCGCTGGGCGACGCGCGCGAGCGCCCGCCGGTGCTGATGGTCACCGCCAGCCAGGATGTGGAAATCCGCCACCGCGCGCTGGAAAACGGCGCCAACGATTTTCTGATCAAGCCGATCGACAAGGTCGAATTCCTGGCGCGCACCCGCAACATGCTCGAACTGCGGCGCGCCACGCTGGCCCTGCAAAGCCGCGCCAGCTGGCTGGCCAGCGAAGTGGGCAAGGCCACCGCCGAACTGCGCGCGCGCGAACAGGAAACCATCTTGCTGCTGTGCCGCGCCTCGGAATTTCGCGACCCCGAAACGGGCGCCCACATCCAGCGCATGGCGCATTACTCCTGCCTGATCGCGGCCGAGCTGGGCCTGTCGAGCCAGGAGCAGGAATGCATCCTCAACGCCGCGCCCATGCACGATATCGGCAAGGTCGGCACACCCGACCATATCCTGCTCAAACCGGGCCGCCTGACGCCCGACGAGATGGTCATCATGCGCCAGCACGCGGCGATCGGCTACAACATCCTCAAGGCCAGCGAAGCGGGCATGCTGCAACTGGCCGCCGTGATCGCCCACACCCACCACGAACGCTTCGACGGCGAGGGTTATCCCAACGGCCTGGCGGGCGAGGCCATTCCTCTGGAGGGGCGCATCGTCGCCGTGGCCGACGTGTTCGACGCCCTGACCAGCGTGCGCCCGTACAAGAAGGCCTGGACCCTGGACGCGGCGCGCACCTACCTGGTCGACAATAGCGGCAGCCATTTCGACCCCCGCTGCGTGGATGCGCTGCTGCGCCGCTGGCCGGCGGTACTGGAGATCCGCGCGCGCTTCCGCGACGCCGACCGCCAGGACGCGGCCTGAGGCCATGCGCCACAAGCGACTGCTGCGCCAGCTGCGGCGCGCGCTCGGGGTCAGCAGCGAGCGGGCCTTGCAGGAGCGCCTGGGCGGCTTGCGCGCGCTCGGCGACGCCGCCCTGGCCGAAGGCCTGGCCGCCTTGTTCGACGCCGTCTCGCGCAGCTACGAGGAATCCGACCGCGACTTGCAGGTGCGCACCCGCATGCTCGAGATCAGCTCCGAGGAACTGACCGGCGCCAACGACCAGTTGCGCGCGGAAGCGGCGCGCCAGGCCGACGTGCTGCGCTCGCTGCAAGCGAGCCTGGGTCACCTGGCCAGGCCGTCCGATCCGGACACCGGCGAGGTCGACCTGCTCGGCATGACCCGCGCGCTCGAACACTTGGTGCAGCAGCGCGAAAGCACGCGCGAACTGACCGAACAAATTCTCGACCAGCTGCCCATTCCCGTGTTCCTCAAGGACCGCCAGGGGCGCTTCGTGCGCTGCAACCGCAAGTTCCAGCAGTTCGCGCGGCACAGCCGGGCCGAGATCGAAGGCCGCACCATCGACGACTTCGCCTCGCGCACCTGGGCTGGCCAGAGCCACGAGGAAGACGAGCGCGCCTGGAGCACCGGGCACATGGTCACCAGCGAACGGCGCCTGGCGCATCTCGATCCGCCGCTCGAGCTGGTGGTCAACCGGATTGTCATCCGCAGCGGCGGCGAATCGTACCTGCTGGGTTTTTCGATCGATGTCAGCGAACAGCGCGCCGCGCGCGACGCCATGCAGCGCGCGGTCGAATCGGCGCAGGCGGCCAGCCGCGCCAAGAGCGATTTCCTGGCCAATATGAGCCACGAAATCCGCACGCCCATGAACGGCATCCTCGGCATGACCGAACTGGTGCTCGAATCGGCGCTGGCGCCGCAGCAGCGCGAAGACATCGAACTGGTCAAGGGCTCGGCCGACGCGCTCTTGACCATCATCGATGACATCCTCGATTTTTCCAAGATCGAAGCAGGCAAGCTCGATATCGAGGACGTGCCCTTCGACATGGGCAAACTGGTGCGCGAAACGGTGCGCTCGCTGGCCCTGCCGGCCCGCCGCAAAGGGCTGGCGCTCGCTTGCGAGCTGCCGCCCCACCTGCCGCGTGCCGTCAAGGGCGACCCCGGCAGGCTGCGCCAGGTGCTGATCAACCTGCTGGGCAATGCGATCAAGTTCACCAGCGAAGGCGGGGTGACGCTCACCGTGGCGATGCGGCACGCCCTGGAGGAGCGCTGCGAGGCCGAGTTTACGGTGCGCGATACCGGCATCGGCATCGCGCCCGACCAGCAAACCCTGATCTTCGACCCCTTTTCCCAGGTCGACGGCTCGACCACACGCCAGTACGGCGGCACCGGCCTGGGCCTGGCCATTTGCCGGCGCCTGGTGATCCTGATGCATGGCGATATCTCGGTCAGCAGCGCGCCGGGCAGCGGCAGCGTGTTCCGCTTCACGGTGCCGCTCGGGCAGACCGCCGCCGCGCCGGCGCACGCGCCAGCCCTGACCCGCGCGAGCGTGGCGGCGGCGCTGCCGGCGCCCCTGCTGCCGCCGCTGCCGGCGGGCCGCCTGCACATCGTGCTGGCCGAGGACAATCCGGTCAACCAGCGCCTGGCGCTGCGCCTGCTGCAAAAATTGGGGCACCGGGTGACCTTGGCCGACAACGGCATCGATGCCATGGAATATGCGCTGCACGGCGGCGCCGACCTGGTGCTGATGGATGTGCAGATGCCGGGGCTGGACGGCATGGCGGCCACGCGCAGCATCCGCCAATGGGAGGCGGCGCACGGCGGCCACGTGCCGGTGGTGGCGATGACGGCGCGCGCGATGCAGGGCGACCGCGAGCGCTGCCTGGAAGCCGGCATGGACGATTATCTGTCCAAGCCGGTCGACAGCATGCGCTTGCGCGAGGTACTCGCGCGCTTTCACGGACAGCGGGCCGGTGCGGTACTCGATTGGGACGGCGCCTTGCTGCGCCTGGATGGCGACCGTGAGCTGCTGCGCGAACTGGCCGCCCTGTTCATCGGCGACGGTCCGCATTTGCTTGAGGCGCTCGACCAGGCGCTGGCCGCCGCCGACGGCGAGGCGGCGCAGCGCGCCGCGCACAGCCTGCAGGGCGTGCTGGTCAATTTCGGCGCGCGCCGCGCCATCGACTGCACCGAGCAGCTGGCGGCCAGCCTGCGCGATGCCGCCCAGGCGCAGCACGCGCACGCGCTGGCGCACGACCTGGGCGCCGCGCTGGACGAGGTGTACGCGGCACTGCGCACCCGCCTGGCCGCCGCCTGACGCCGGCGAATTTCCTCCATCGTTGTCCGAATCATCTCTTTTTCAACGCATGTCGCCTGTTCGATCGGATAGGGGAGGCCCTATACGAATCGTCAGGTTCCCCGGCAACGCCGGCAGCTTATTCTGACTCACGCCTACTGCTCTCGGGATTGAGCACGATGCTGTTCCAGCCTCGGATCTGCTTCCAAGGCTGTTTATCGTTGCCCGAGGCTCCGTAGGAGTGTCGGGTCACGGCCAATTTTTCTCAACGCGTCATTTTTGGTTTTTTTCAAATCTAGAGGAGTGCACGGACATGAATGAACAAGGCATGGTGTTAGCGCTGAATGAGGATCAGATTCGTCAGATTCACGCCCTCAGCGGGCAACGTATGACGTCGATCCGGATTGTCCCCGACTTCCCTGGCGTTCAGGGTGCGCAGGGCGCACAGGCGGTCCAGGGAGTGCAGGGATCGCAAGGCTTCCAGGGATTCCAGGGGGCGCAGGCATTCCAGGGCGTGCAGGGACCGCAGGCGTTCCAGGGCGTCCAGGGGTCGCAGGCATACCAGGGGCCGCAATCGATGGTGGGCTACCAGGGTGCGCAGGGCTTCCTGGGTCCCTTCGGATTCCAGGGTTCGATGGGGCCGGCGGGCTTCCAGGGACCGCAGGCGGTATTCGGCTTCCAGGGATCGCAGGGCTTCCTGGGACCCTTCGGATTCCAGGGCATGCAGGGGCCGGCGGGTTTCTTTAATCCCTACGCATTCCAGGGCGTTCAAGGACAGCAAGGGTACCAGGGGCCGCAGGCATTCGTCGGCTTCCAGGGGCCGCAGGGCTTCCTGGGACCGTTAGGATTCCAGGGCGTGGTGGGACAACAGGGCTTCCAGGGGCCGCAGGCCATGGTCGGCTACCAGGGAGCGCAGGGTTTCCAGGGGCCGCAGGCATTCCAGGGCGTGCAAGGCTTCCAGGGCGCGCAAGGCCAGGGCTTCCAGGGCTATCCGGGCTTCCAGGGTGTACAGGGCTTTCAGGGTGCACAGGGCTTCCAAGGGGCACAGGGCTTCCAGGGCTACCCGGGCGTGCAAGGTTACCAAGGGTATTAACAGGCGCACGGGTGCTGCTTGCCCGTTAAGCGCGTCGTGCGTGGCCTGAGTGATGCGGCATCGCCCAGGCCATTTTTGTTCCTTGAGCGCCACTTGCACGGAAGGATAGATCATGTCAGCCCGTACTCCGAACAGCAGCGCGATGTTGCACAGACTGTGATGTGAACCATGCGCGAATCGATCATCGTCACCGACGATTTTTATCAGGACCCACTGGGCGTGCGTGCGTTTGCCCTGCGCCAGGATTTCTCGGTCAAGGGAAATTATCCGGGTGCGCGCACGCAAGCCTTCCTGCACGACGAACTGGCGGCGGCAATTCAATCGGTGGTAGGACTGCCGATCACGTACTGGCCGCGCGATACCTACAACGGCGCGTTCCAGTTCAGTGTCGCCACCGACCGCACCTGGGTGCATGCCGATCACACGACCACCTGGTCCGGCGTGCTGTACCTGACGCCGAACGCTCCCCCGTCAGCCGGCACCGCCTTCTTCAGGCATCACCAGACCGGCAACGAGACGTATCCGGCCGATGATGCCCAGCGCCGCCAATGCGACACCGACGCGGGCGTCTGGGACCGCTGGCTGGTCACCGACCAGATCGGCAACCGCTTCAACCGCCTGATTCTGTTTCGCGGCCAGCGCTTTCACTGCAGCCGGGGCCATTTTGGCGACACCAAGGAAAACGGCCGCCTGTTCCAGACGTTCTTCTTCAATACCACCTATTAAAAACCACATAAAAAGGGAGCATCATAGTGAATACATCAGCGTTATTCTTCCCGGCCGGATGGCTGGCCCTGAGCAGCGAGCAATCGGCACACATCAAATCGGTACTGGGCAAGGATGTCAGCGCCGTTCCGGTTTATAACGTCGTATCGCTCGGCGCGAACAATGCCTACGTCCCGCTTAACGCGGTACCGGGGCTGGCCTGCCTGGTGGTGCATGACATGGCGCATGCGGCACCGCAGGCACAGGGCGAGCAGCCAAGGGCGCTGCCGGGCGAGGAGCAGGAATCGCATGAAAACCGGCCGTTCTCGTCCGATTCCAGGATGCCGGTGCGCCCGGGCGACGACGATGCCGCCAAAAACGCGAAGCTCAAACCGAAATGAGCCGGCCGGCCTGACAAGGCAGGGCTGACACAGGCCCGCTGTTGCCGGCCGCGCTCCCGGGCAAGCGAGCGCGCGTGGCCGACCTGGGCTTCATGGGCAAGCATGGCTTCGACGCACGCGCTTCGGTGGCAAGCCCCCGCACGGCGGCGCCAGGCGCGCGGCATGCAGGATCGCCGCCGCCTCACGCCTGCGCGTACATATAGCGCCGCGACCATGGTATCGCCGCCGGATCGCGCCCCGCCTTGCCGCACACCACCTGATACAAACTGATCCAGTCGTGCGTGAACGCGTGCGTGCAGCCCGCCAGATACACTTGCCAGATGCGAAAGCGCCGCGCATCGGTCAACTGCTTGATGCGCTCCGCGTGCGCCTCGAAGTTGTCGCTCCACATGGCGCACGTGCGCGCATAGTGGCGCCGCAGGTTTTCCACGTCGCGCACCTCCAGCCCGCCTTCCTGCATCGCCTTGATCACCGTGCCCAGGTGCGCCAGCTCCCCGTACGGGAACACATACCGGCTGATGAATTCGCCGCCCCCGTGCGGCGCGCCATGGCTGTCCACGTCGGTCGTGGTCAGCCCGTGGTTCATCGCCACGCCGTCGGGCGCGAGCAGGGTGGCCATGCGGCGGAAATACGCGGGCAGCTGGCGCACGCCCACATGCTCGAACATGCCGACGCTGGTGATGCGGTCGAACTGCCCGCCGACGTCGCGGTAATCCTGCAGGCGGATCTCGACCAGCCCGCCCAGACCGGCGCGTTCGACCTGCTCGCGCGCCAGCCTGGCCTGGTTGTCGGACAGGGTGATGCCGACGCAGCGCGCCCCGTAGCGCTGGGCCGCCCGGATTGCCAGCGCACCCCAGCCGCAGCCGATATCGAGCAGGCGGTGGCCCGGGCGCACGCCGATTTTGGTGAGGATGTGGTCGATCTTTTTCACCTGCGCCTCGGCCAGCGTTTCGGCGCCGTTGTCGAAATAGGCGCACGAATACACCATGCCCGGATCGAGCCAGGCGGCGTAGAACGCGTTGGAGACATCGTAGTGATAGCGTATCGCCGCGGCATCGCGCTTGCGCGTGTGGCTGCGCGCCAGCGCGCCGAGCAGGCGCCCCAGTCCGAACGTGGGCAGGGGCGCGCGCATGTTGTTGGCCAGCGCGTTGACGACGGCAACCATGTCGCTGGCGCGTCCGCTGACATCGATCGCCCCTTCCACGTAAGCGCGGCCGAGGTTGTACAGCGATGGGGACAGCAGATAGCGCAGCGCGCGCGCATGCGGCACATGCACCGTCACGCGCGGCGGATCGGGCGAAAAATCGAGGCGCTGCCCATTCCACAGCTGCACCCGCAGGGGCAGCGAAGGCTGGCTGCGCAAGCCTTCGCTCCAGGCCCTCAGTCTGATCTGGTTGAACACGCACACCTCCGGCAATAGCGGCAGGCTCGTGTGCGTGCACACGTCCTGCTAAGGTTGCAAGCGCTCGCGTGCCCAGCTGCCATCGCCTTGCAGCGTGTACACGATGCGGTCGTGAAAGCGCGAGCGGCGTCCCTGCCAGAACTCGATTCGTTCAGGTACCAGACGGAAGCCGCCCCAGTTGTCGGGACGTGGCGGCTCCTCGCCGTATTGCTTGGCTACTACGTCGTAATGCTGTTCCAGCGCGCCACGATTGGCGATCGGCTCGCTTTGCGCCGACGCAATCGCAGCCAGCCGGCTTTTCAGCGGCCGGCTATGGAAATATTTGTCGCTTTCTTCCGCAGAAGTGCGCTCCACTCTTCCTTCGATCCGGATCTGGCGTTCGAGTTCCGTCCAAAAGAACAGTAATGCCGCATGCGGGTTGGCGGCCAGCTGGCGCCCCTTCTGGCTGTGGTAGTTGGTGTACCAGGTAAAACCGCGCGGATCGAACTGCTTGATCAGCACGATGCGCGAGGTCGGCCGGCCCTGGTCGTCCACGGTCGCCACGCTCATCGCGTTCGGCTCGTTGACCTGGGCCTTGAGCGCTTCCTCGAACCAGGTCGTAAATTGCACGAACGGATCGTCCGCCACATCGCCCTCGTTCAGGCTGGCCTGGCCGTAATCCTTGCGCAGGCTGGCCACGGCGTCGCCGGTGGCGCTGGCGGGCGCCGCCACGGCGGCTGGGACAATGCCGCGCCGCTGCTGCATCGCCTGGCCCAGCGTGGCCATCTGCCCCGGGCTGAACAGGCGCTTGGCCATCGGCGCGATATGGCCTTCCTCGCGCTCCATGTGGGCGCGGTAAGTTTCGGCGAAACGCTGCACCTCATGCGCGCGCAGCACGGCGGCGCTGCCGTCCGCAATCGCGCTCAGTTGCTCGTGCAGCGCTTGCCACATGCCATCCATCTGGCGGTGTTCGTCGAGGATGCCGGGGACGAGCTGGGCCAGCAGCTCGGCGTCGGCCCCGCTGGCGCTGGCCGTGAGCATCGGCACCAGGTTCTGTTCTTCATCTTCGTGATGCAGGGGCGCGGCCAGGTCGAAATATTTCATCACCGCGCGCGCGGCCTGGCGCGCCTCCTCGTCGGCGCCGTGGCTGGCCAGGTGCGGCACCAGTTTTTCCAGGGTCGCCAGCTGTTTGCGGATGCGGTCGTGGCAGTGTTTCAGCACCGCGATCGGCTGGTCGAAACCGGGGGCGCTGTCGGGCAGGGCGTAGCTCATGGGGATTCTCGCTTGTGGCTGGTGGCAAATACCGTATTGGCGTTGACACCAGCCCTTTCGAGCTGATCGTTGCACTCAACACCGTCGTTCCCGCGCAGGCGGGAACCCAAGTCCGTTCCGCAACCACCGGCGGCTCGACCAACTTGGGTCCCCGCCTGCGCGGGGACGACGGAGGTGACGTCAACGCCATTGGGAACATAGCGGTCATTTTAGAGCAGTCTGTCCGGCCGCGTCCGTTAAAATGGCGGCATGACTACCATCGCTACCCCACCACTTCCTCCTGAATCGGGCGAGGTCGACTTCGAGCGCCGTTTCGGCGGCATCGGCCGCCTGTACGGCCCGGCCGCGCTGGCGCGTTTTCGCAGCGCCCACGTGTGCGTGATCGGCGTCGGCGGCGTCGGTTCCTGGATCGTCGAGGCGCTGGCCCGCAGTGCCATCGGCCAACTGACCCTGATCGACCTCGACAACGTGGCCGAATCGAACATCAACCGCCAGATCCAGGCCTTGAGCGGCACCATCGGCCAGGCCAAGATCGGCGCGCTGGCCGAACGCATCGCCCAGATCAATCCCTTCTGCAAGGTCAAGCTGATCGAAGAGTTCATTGATCCCGACAACCTCGACCAGATGATCGGTGCCCACCAGTACGACTACGTGGTCGACGCCATCGACAGCGTCAAGGCCAAGGCCGCGCTGATCGCCTACTGCCGCGACCACCAGTTGCCGATGGTGATCATCGGTAGCGCCGGCGGCAAGACCGACCCGACCCGGATCGAACTGCGCGACCTGTCCAAGACCGAACAGGAGCCGCTGCTCAAGATGGTGCGCAAGCGCTTGCGCAACGAGTACGGCTTTCCGCGCAGCCTGAAAACCAGGTTCAACGTGGATGCCGTGTTTTCGATGGAACCAGTGTCGCTCCCGGAAGGCGACGACAGCTGCGCCATCGATGGCGAGGGCATCACCGGCCTGAACTGCGCCGGCTTCGGATCGAGCATGGTGGTCACCGCGACCTTCGGCATGGTCGCGGCCGGACACCTGCTGCGCCGCCTTGCCGACAGTGCGATTCACGTGCCTTCTGTGCAGGCGCCCGAGGCCTTGCTATCATAGCGTTGCAGAAGTATCCAGTTTGACCATTTCTTACTGAAAGCGATTCCATCATGCGCCGTCCCTTTTCCGTATTCCTGATGTGCGCCGCGGCGGCCTCCCTGGCCCAGGCCGCCGGCCAGACGCCGCCCGCTCCAGAGACGCCGCCGGCGGCCACGACCGTGCCAGCGACCGACGTGCCACCCGCACCGGCCCCATCGGCCCAGCCGGCCGCGCAGCCTGCCACCCCGCCTGGCACCGTGGTGCTGGCCGAGCCGGTGCTCGATCCGCTGGTGGCCACCGATACCAAGGTCGGCAGCGGCGCCGAAGCGACCGCCGGCAGCAAGGTATTCGTGCATTACACCGGCTGGCTGTACAAGCCGATGGCCACGCGCCAGCGCGGCCGCCAGTTCGACTCCTCGCTCACGCGCGGCGCGCCGCTCGAATTCGTGCTCGGCACCGGCCGCGTGATCAAGGGCTGGGACCAGGGCGTGATGGGCATGAAAGTGGGCGGCAAGCGCACCCTGGTCATCCCGAGCTACCTGGCCTACGGCAAGCGCGGCGCACCGGGCGGCGGCATTCCGCCGGACGCCGATCTGATCTTCGACGTGGAACTCGTGAACGTCAAATAAGTCCAACCATTTCAGCGGGAGAGTGAGCATGAGAATCGCAAACGACGTCACTGAGTTAATCGGCAACACCCCGCTGGTCCGGATCCGCAAGCTGGCGCATGGCGCCGGCGCAGACATCCTGGCCAAGCTGGAGTTCTACAATCCGGCCCACAGCGTCAAGGACCGGATCGGCCTGGCCATGGTCGAAGCGGCCGAGGCGGCCGGCAAGATCGGTCCCGACACCGTCATCGTCGAGCCGACCAGCGGCAACACTGGCATCGCGCTGGCCATGGTGTGCGCGGCGCGCGGCTACCGCTGCAAGCTGGTCATGCCCGAAACCATGAGCAGCGAGCGGCGCATGCTGCTGCGCGCCTACGGCGCCGAGCTGGTGCTCACGCCGGGGCCGGAAGGCATGCTGGGCGCCATCCGCGTGGCCGAGGAACTGGTCGCGGCCAATCCCAACTACTTCATGCCGCAGCAATTCAACAATCCCGCCAATCCGGATGTGCACCGCCGCACCACGGCCGAGGAAATCTGGCGCGACACCGACGGCAAGGTCGATATCCTGGTGGCCGGCGTCGGCACCGGCGGCACCATTACCGGCGTGGGCGAAGTGCTCAAGGCGCGCAAGCCGGGTTTCCAGGCCATCGCCGTGGAGCCGGAAGCGTCGCCCATCCTGTCCAAAGGCACCAAGGGTCCGCACCCGATCCAGGGCATCGGCGCCGGTTTCGTGCCGCAAGTGCTCAACCGCGCGGCCTTCGATGAAGTCATCTGCGTGAGCAACGAGGCCGCCTTTGAAACCGCACGCGCCGCCGCCCGCGAAGAAGGGCTGCTGGTCGGCATTTCATCGGGTGCGGCGCTGTGGGCCGCGATCGCAGTGGCACGCCGTCCCGAGAACGCGGGCAAGGTGATCGTGACGATCATCCCGTCGTTCGGCGAACGCTATCTGTCCACGCCGTTGTTCGCCAACCTGGCGGGCTGACCCGGCGCGTGCAGCGCGAGGAAATGGGTGCCGCGGTCGTCGCGAATGCGGGCGCGGCGACACCGTTGCCAGCCGGCTTGAGGGCATCGACCGCCCGCGCAGGACGACCTTGCCGGCCACGCGGTGCTCGCGCTGTTCTTCGGCCTTTTTTCTCCCGCTCGACGTTGCCGTGCTGCATTGGAGAAACACCATTGATTTCTTGGTCGACAAGACGCCACGCAAGGCATGGCGGGCCTCTCGGAGCCACCGTCTACTCCACGCCACGAAGCAATTGCGCGGGATCAATTTGAGTGTAAAATGAATCGCCAGTTGGTTAAAAACAGCGGAATCGTGTGCCATCCCTTACGCCGAGGAGGACCGTCATGAAACGTCTCTTGTTTTGCCTCGCCATGCTTGCCAATGGGCATGCTGCTTTGGCTGCCGCCGAAATTATTCCAGCTTACAACTCCTATTCGGCGGTGCCGTTTGTCGTCGGCGATGGCGGACTGGCGCAGGAAACGGTCGCCTACCTGAATAACAAGCTAAAGGGAAAGTATCAACTCCAGCTTAAACAGGTTTCTCGCGATACGCTCAACAATACGGTGCTGAAGGACCCGGACTTCAAGGGTATCGTGCTGTTCCTCGGCCCATTCTTCGTTGATGACAGCGCAAAGGCGAAATATCACTGGTCGCCTGCATTGATTGGCGACTCCAATGCCGTCATCTCGCTCAAAAGCCGCAAGCTCGAATACAGCGGCCCCGAGGACTTGGCTGGTTTGAAATTCGGCGGTATCAAAGGGAACCGCTATGCCGGCCTGGAAGAACACTTCGGCAAAGACATCCAGCGCGAGGACGTGCAGGAAGAATTTTCGAATATCAAGAAAGTCGCGTCGGGCAAAGTCGACGTGACGATCATGGCGAGCAGCACCTTTCGCTTTCTGATGAAGCAAATGGGAGCCGAAGCTGCAGCCGGAAGCAATCTGTACACGTCGTCGCGTCCCCACTTCGCCTTTGAACGCCACGTCTTTTCTGCCAAAGGCGATGCTGCGTTGGCCAAGGAAATCGACGCTGCCGTTGCCGCCAGCAAGACCGATCCGGTGTGGCGGGCGCTCCTGTCCAAATACGGCCTGGAATGACTACGCCGCAGCCTGGCCGGCCCGGCGTCGGCTGAGCCAAAGCCGCCTCCGTGGCGCGCCGCGCTAGGCCGGCTTTGCTTGCTCCGCATGCAAGGTGCAGCTGTGATCGCTCGTGCCCAGTTCTACCTGCAAGGTGCAATGGTGGATCGCATAATCGGCCTTGAGGGTCGCCACGATCGTGTCGAGCGCGGCGTCGCCCGGGTAGCCATCCGGCATCACCAGGTGCGCGGTCAGGGCCGTCTCGGTCGTGCTCATGGCCCAGATATGCAAGTCGTGAATGCTGGCCACACCCGGCCGCGCCTTCAGATAATCGCCCACCGCAGCGGCATCCACATTGGCCGGCACCGCCGCCAGCACCAGGTCCAGCGATTCGCGCAGCAAGCCCCAGGTGGTAACTAAAATCAGCAGCACGATCACGATACTGACCGCCGGGTCGAGCCAGGTCCAGCCGGTCAACATGATCGCCACGCCCGACAGCACCACGCCCAGCGAAATCGCGGCATCGGCCGCCATGTGCTGGTAAGCGCCGCGGATGTTCAGGTCGTCCTTGCTGCCAGCCATGAACAGCCAGGCCGAAAAGCCGTTGACCAGCACGCCGATGCCGGCCACCACCGACATCGTCATTCCCTGTACCGGCGCCGGATTGGCGAAACGGTGCACCGCTTCCCAGCCGATCGCGCCGCAGGCCAGCATCAGCAGCAGGGCGTTGAGCAGGGCCGCCAGGATCGACGAGCTGCGCAAGCCGTAGGTGTAGCGCCCGTCCGGTGCGCGCTTGGTGAGCATGGCTGCGCCCCAGGCCAGCATCAGGCCCAGCACATCGGACAGGTTGTGGCCGGCGTCGGCCATCAGCGCCGTTGAGTTGGCCAGGAATCCGTAAAAGAATTCGATGCCGACAAACACCGTGTTCAGGCCGATGGCCAGCGCGAACGCGCGCCCATTGCCGTTCGGATCGAGCTGGTGATGATGGTGTCCGTGCCCATGGCCGTGATCGTGGCCGTGGCCGTGGCCATGCTTGTGCGCCGCTTCGGGCGCCTTGGCGGGCGCATGCGCGTGGCTGTGTCCGGCGTGGTCGTGATCGTGGTCGTGGGCGCTGGTCATGGGTCGATTCCATTGGTGGGTTCTGCGATGTGGTCGAGCATGTCGGTCAGCACGCCGCTGATGTGGGCGTCCGCCGTCGAATAAAACACTTGCTTGCCCTGGCGCTCGGCCTTGACGATGCGGGCCGCGCGCAGCAGGCGCAGGTGGTGGCTGACCAGGGAGCTGCTCAGTTGCAGGGTGGCGGCGATGTCGCCCACCGCAATCGGTCCTGCCAGGCAGGACAGCACGATGCGCAGCCGGGTCGGGTCGCCCAGCAGGTGGAACAGGTCGGCCAGTTGGGCAATCGAAGCGTCGTTATCGGGAGAAGGTTTCATAGCCAACATGTGAAGATATGTAGATATGATAGCGCAATTCTGCCGCGAGGCATGTTCCTCGCCGCAATTTCAGGGTTTTTGCATTTCGGCGGCGATGACGGCGCGCGTCTTGGGGTCCAGCCTGGCGACGATGGCGGCCAGTTTTTCACCCTCGCGCAGGGCAGCGCTTTGCCCGGGCGTCAATTCGTTCGCCGCCACTGCCGCAGCGGGGGCGGGCGCCGGGCGCAATAACAGTGCCTGGCCGGCCAGCACCACGAAGGCGCACAGCAGCGCCGCGCCGCCGGCAATCGCGATGATGCGTTTTTCCCGCAGCGGCTGGACGTGGATGGCCGGCGGCGGCGCGACCAGTGCCGCCGGCGCCGGGCGCTCGCCAGCGGCCTTGCTGAAGTGGCACAGGCTGCCGCTCTCTTGCAGCGCCTGGACCTGGTCGGCCAGGTCGGCGGTGGCGTCGTCGAGCAGCTCCACGTGGCGCTCGACCGCTTCGGCCAGCACCGCCTCGTTCAGCGCCACCAGCGCGAAAATCGGATCGTCGATATCGATCCGCACGCCGGTTTTCTCAAAGACGAGGGTGCGCAGTTTTTGCTGGTCCATGCCGGCTTACCACTGGACGTTGTCGAGTTGCTCGAACAGGTCGCGGAACACCACCTTGATGCGCTGCTTTTCCATGACGTTGAATTTGTCGCTTTCGCGCACTTCATTGGCGGTCAGGCGCGCGATGTTCATCTTCTTGATGTCGGCGCCGAAGGTGTCGGCATTGCGCTGCGACAGCACCACCCGCCCGCACACGCGCGCGGCGTTGTCGGCATAGGTCTGCGACTCGGTAAACACCTTGCCGGTGGCCGATTGCAGCGGGCCGAAGTGTTCGTTTTCCCACAGTACCAGCGGCACGCTGGTCGACTTGGCGGTCGAGACAAACCCCATGGCCGTGTCGTGCAGGGTGTCGCCGCCGCCGACGATGGTGTGGATGTATACCTTGCGCCCGGATTCCTTGAGCAAATCGAAGCAATCATTTTCCAGCAGGTAACCCATCAGCGGCGAAAAGGTGTTGGCGCCGTTGTCGATCACGCAGTTGCCTTCTTCTTCCAGCAAGTCGATCATCAGCGCATCGAAGCGCTTGGGGTCGATGTTGCGCGCATCGGTCATGACCGGCACGTGTTTCACGTCCATCGCCTTGTAGCGCGAAAAGGTGGCGTTTTCCTGGTCGGTGTCGTAGCAGCGCAGGGGCCGCTCGTCCTTGCCTGCCAGCCATTGCGCCAGGATGGTCGAGACCAGGGTCTTGCCGATGCCGCCCTTGCCCTGCAGGATGAAATGAACCGTATTGTGCATCGAATTGCTCCAGAAAATGGCCGGCGCCGGTGCGCGCCGGCCCGGCAGGTGTCAATGCAAGGGGAGAACCGGACGATGTCGCCATCGGCCATCGCGCTGCTATTCGATGATGCGCAGCAGCCCTTGCAGCGCGTGCACCACGGTCTGTTCGCGCACGGCGTGGCGGTCGCCCGCGAACACCAGGCGTTCGGTCTGGACCGCGTCGCCCCTGGCCCAGCCGAAGCAGACCGTGCCGACCGGCTTGCCCGGCACCGCGCCGCTGGGGCCGGCGATGCCGGTGGTCGACAGGGCCACGTGCGCGTTGCTGTTTGCCAACGCACCGCTGGCCATGGCGGCCGCCACTTCTTCGC
Organism: Massilia sp. DJPM01; assembly: GCF_030348125.1. NCBI lineage: Bacteria > Pseudomonadati > Pseudomonadota > Betaproteobacteria > Burkholderiales > Oxalobacteraceae > Massilia > Massilia sp. DJPM01. Next base: position 24,039 of record NZ_JAQOZV010000046.1, on the reverse strand, counting down.
TGACCGAGCCCAGCTGCGCCATCAGCGCCGCCGACACGTCCAGCAATTCGGTTTTCGAGGCATTCGAATAGGTGATGAAGCCGCAATCGAACCAGCCGGTCGAGCCGGCCACCTCGGTGACCGCCTGCGCTACCCCGCCGCCGGTGCACGATTCGGCGGTCACCAGCAGCAAGCCTTTCGCTTGCAGCGCGCGGCCGACTTTGGCGGAAAGATCGAGAATGTCGTTCGTCACGTGTTGCTCCTTTTGGACGGTAATCGGGGATCGGAAAACTGATCAGGGGAGGGCGCGCGCACGACGGCGCGGCCCTGCGATTCTACTTTACCATGCGCTCTGCAACACTGTCCGCCCACCCTGTTGCAATGTTTCAAAAGGGATATCCAAGCGAAGTAAAACAGCGTAGAGTGGTTCCGGGGAAAACGTCGTGCGCCGCCCAGGTTTGTGCCGTGCGCCGCCAGCCTGTTGCTCTGATAAGCTGGGCTTTAGCGCTGAGTTTGCTTTTCTGTCTGATTCGGATTGGAGTCCCATGTCCCCGATTCTTTTGCTTGCCGAACCGCCATGGCGGGCCTGAGCCGGTTTGCATTGCGCAGGCGTGCGGGACGCTGGCTGGCGCTGCCGGCGCTATTGGCGCTACTGGCCATGCTCGCCTGGAGCGGCGCTGCCCAGGCCCAGCCCAGCGTCGAAAACCAGGTCAAGGCGGCTTACCTGTTCAAATTCGCCGGCTTCGTCGAGTGGCCCGAAGGCAGCTTCGCGCGCCCCGACAGCCCGCTCCAGATCGGCGTGGCCGGCAACGATAGCCTGGCCGACCAGCTCGAACAAATGGTGGCCGGGCGCACCGTCGGCGGGCACGCCATTTCGGTGCGCAAGCTGCGCCGCGGCGACGCCCTGCAGGGCCTGCACATCCTGTTTATCGGCGCCGGCGAGCGCGCCACCGTGATCGACATGCTGGCGGCCGCGCGCGGCCAGTCGGTGCTTACCGTGTCGGATGCCGACGACGGCATCGCGCTCGGTTGCATGATCGCCTTCGTGGTAGCCCAGGACCGGCTGCGCTTCGACGTCGCCCTCGGCCAGGTCACGTCGAGCCGGCTGCGCATCAGCGCGCGCATGCTGGCCGCCGCCAACCGCGTGCAGGGGGCCACATGATCGTTCGCTCGATCCGCCAAAAACTGGTCACGCTGGTGATGCTCACCACCCTGGCCGCACTGCTGGTATCGATCGGCACCGTGATCGCCTACGACCTGCGCAACTACCACAAGGCCCTGCTGGGCGACATGGCGACCCAGGCCGAACTGCTCGGCCACATGACCTCGGCCGCGCTCACCTTCGACGACGCCCGCCTGGCCACCGAAAACCTGGCGCTGCTGCGCATCCGCCCGTCGGTGCGGGCCGGCGCCATCTACGACGCCAAGGGCATCCTGTTCGCTTCCTACCGCGCGCCGGGCGAGCGCGCCGCGTTCCCGGTCAGTCCCCAGGCCGACGACCTGCGCGTGAGCGGCGACGACCTGCTGCTGTACCGCCGGGTGGTCGAAAACGGCGAACTGCTCGGCACCGTGTACCTGCGCGCCGAATACACCCTGGTCGCGCGCGCGGTCGACTACCTGAGCATCGCCGCCGGCGTGATCGTGCTGGCGATGCTGATCGCCTGGCTGATGACGCGCCGGCTCGGGCGCATCGTCACCGCGCCGATCGTCGCGCTCACCGAAACCGCGCGCGAAGTGGTCAGCACGCGCGACTACTCGCGCCGCGCCCCGCGCATCAGCGACGACGAGGCGGGCGAACTGGTCGACTCGTTCAATGCCATGCTGGGCGAAATCGAGCAGCGCACCGGCGCGCTCGAAACGTCGCACCATGCGATTGCGCGCGAAGCCGAGGAACGCGCGCGCGCGCAGCAGGAAATCATGGACCTCAACGAGCAGCTTGAAGTGCGCGTGCACGAACGCACCATGCAGCTCGAACTGACCAATGCCGAACTGGAAGTGGCCATGGCTGCGGCCAAGAACGCCAACCAGGCCAAGTCGGCCTTCCTGTCGTCGATGAGCCACGAGCTGCGCACGCCGCTCAACGCGATTCTCGGCTTCGCCCAGATCCTCACGTCCGAATCGCTGCCGTCGACGCTGGCGCAAAAGAAGGAGTTTGCCGGCCACATTCTCAAGTCGGGGCGCCATCTGCTCACCCTGATCAACGAAATCCTCGACCTGGCCAAGGTCGAATCGGGCACCGTGACGCTGTCGATGGAACCGGTGGCGCTGGCCGACATGCTGGTCGAGTGCCGCAACATGACCGAACCGCTGGCGCAGCAGCGCAAGATCCGCATGCTGTTCCCGGACGCCCCGGACGCCGTGGTGCAGGCCGACCGCACGCGCCTGAAACAGGTGCTCTTGAATTTGCTCTCGAACGCCATCAAGTACAACCGCGAGATGGGCGCGGTGGTGTGCGACTGCAGCGTGGTCACCGCCAACCGCGTGCGCCTGTCGGTGCAGGATACCGGCATGGGCCTGCGTCCGGATCAGATCGCCTCGCTGTTCCAGCCGTTTAACCGCCTGGGCCAGGAGAACGGCAGCGAGGAAGGCACCGGCATCGGCCTGGTCGTCACGCGCCGCCTGGTGGAGCTGATGGGCGGCGAAATCGGCGTCTCGAGCAGCGTCGGCGTGGGCACCGTGTTCTGGATCGAACTGGGCCTGACCCAGCCGGTGCCCTCGGCCGTTGGCGAGGCGACCGTGCTGACGCTGGAACACAAGGCCGCGCCCGCGCCGCTGGCCGACCACAGCCTGCTGTATGTCGAAGACAACCCGGCCAACCTGAAACTGGTGCAGGAGATCGTGCGCTTCCGGCCCGACCTGCACCTCTTGACCGCGCCCGATGGCCACCTCGGCATCGAACTGGCCAAGGCGCACCTGCCCGACGTGATCCTGATGGACCTCAATCTGCCATGCGTGAGCGGGGCGGACGCGCTCAAGGAATTGCGCAGCGATCCGCGCACGGCGCACATTCCGGTCATCGCGCTGACCGCCAACGCCATGCCGCGCGATATCGAGCGCGGACTGGCCAGCGGCTTTTTCCGTTACCTCACCAAACCGATCAATATCGACGAATTCAACGAGGCGATCGACAGCACCCTCGCATTCGCCGACACGCGGCAGCTTGCGCAGAAAGCGCGGAACCCATGATATCGCTTGATGACATCCATAACGCCGCCATCCTGGTCGTCGACGACCAGCTGGTCAACGTCCAGCTGCTCGAATACCTGCTCACGACCACCGGCTACACCAACGTCAGCAGCACCACCGACCCGCGCGGGGTGGCCGCGATGCACCTCAAGCACCGTTACGACCTGATCATCCTCGACCTGCACATGCCGGGCATGAATGGCTTCCAGGTGATGGAGGCGCTGGCGCCCATGGAAACCGAAGCCTACCTGCCGGTGCTGGTGGTGACGGCCGAACCGGACAAGAAGCTGGCCGCGCTCGACGCCGGCGCGCGCGACTTCGTCGGCAAGCCGTTCGACCCGGTCGAAGTGCTCACCCGCATCCGCAACATGCTCGAAGTGCGCCTGCTGCACCGCGAATCGAAGAGCTACGGCACCCTGCTCGAACAGACGGTGCGCGAGCGCACCGCCGAACTGCAGCGCTTTCGCAGCGCCATGGACGCCACCGACGACGCCATCTTCCTGATCGACACCGGCAGCATGCGCGTGGTCGACGTCAACGATGGCGCCTGCCGCATGCTCGGCTACCAGCGCGACGCGCTGCTGCGGCTCGACCCGACGGTGTTCGGCCTGGCCGGCCCCGGCCAGCTGGCGCGCCAGGCCGACCCGGAGCGCGACGCCGCGCGCTACCCCGACCTGGTCGAAGACCAGCTGACGCGCGCCGACCTGCGCGAAGTGGCGGTGGAAATCTACTGGCAAACCCAGGCCGTGGGCAGCACGCGCATGCTGATCGCGGTGGCGCGCGACATCAGCGAGCGCCTGGCCGCGCGCCAGCGCCTGGCGCACCTGGCCAGCTACGACAGCCTGACCGGCCTGCCCAACCGCACCCTGTTCTACCAGACCTTGCGCGAAGCGATTGAGCTGGCCCAGGACAAGCAGTGGCGCATCGTGGTGCTGTTCATTGCGCTCGACCGCTTCAAGACCGTCAACGATTCGCTCGGCTCGGCCCTGGGCGACGAGCTGCTGCGCCAGTTCAGCACGCGCCTGGTGCAGTGCGTGCGCATCCGCGACACGGTCGGGCGCCTGGGCGGCGATGAATTCGCCCTCATCCTGACCATGACGCGCAACCAGCAGGACGCCGTCAACGTCGCCAACGAAGTGCGCGATACGCTGCGCGCGCCGTTCGACCTGCAGGGCAAGCAGGCCGGCCTGACGGCCAGCATCGGCATCGCCATGTATCCGGACGACGCGCTTGACCCCGAAACGCTGATCAAGTACGCCGACACGGCCATGGGCCGCGCCAAGGAAGCGGGGCGCGACGGCTACCGCTTTTTCACCGCCGGCATGAACGTGCAGGTGCTGGAGCGGCTCGACCTCGAACTGGCGCTGCGGCACGCGCTGGAGCATGGCGAATTCCTGCTGTACTTCCAGCCCAAGGTGAATCTGCGCACGGGCCGCATCAGCGGCGCCGAAGCGCTGCTGCGCTGGAACCGGCCCGGCTACGGCCTGGTGTTCCCGGCCGAATTCGTGCCGGTGATGGAGGAAACCGGCTTGATCGTGCGGGTCGGCGGGTGGGTGATCGACGAAGCCTGCCGCCAGATTGCGCTATGGTCGGCCAGCGAGGTGGGCGACGTGCGGGTGGCCGTCAATGTATCGAGCCGCCAGTTTGTCGAGGGCGACCTGGAAGGCGAAATCCGCGCGGCGGTCGGCCGGCACGGGATCGATGCCGCGCTGCTGGAACTGGAACTGACCGAAAGCGCGCTGATGTCCAACGCCGAGCACACCATTGCGGTGCTGGGCAATCTGAAGCAGCTTGGCATCACGATTGCGATCGACGATTTCGGCACCGGCTATTCGAGCCTGGCGTACCTGAAGCGCTTCCCGATCGACAAGCTCAAGATCGACATCGCCTTCGTGCGCGACGTGACGGTCAATCCGGACGACGCGGCCATCGCCCTGGCCATCATCGGCATGGCCCATTCGCTGCACATGCAGGTAATCGCGGAAGGGGTCGAGACGCCGGCGCAGATGGCCTACCTGCGGCGCCACCGCTGCGACGAAGTGCAGGGTTTCCATTTCAGCCGCCCGCTGCCGGCCGCGGAGTTCGGCGAGATGGTGCTGGCCAATCTGGCGCAGCCGTCCGAGCCGGAGTCGCCCGACAACCACCGCCAGACCTTGCTGATCGTGGACGACGACGTCAACGTGCTGTCGTCGCTGCACCGGCTGTTCAAGCGCGATAACTACCGGATCCTGACGGCGGTGTCGCCGGGCGAAGGCTTCGAGCTGCTGGCGCTGCACACGGTGCAGGTGATCGTGTGCGACCAGCGCATGCCGGGCATGAGCGGTACCGAGTTCCTGAGCAAGGTCAAGGAGCTGTATCCGGATACGATACGGATTATCTTGTCGGGCTACACGGGGCTCGAAGCGGTGCTCGACTCGATCAACCGTGGCGCGATTTACCGCTTCTACACCAAGCCGTGGGACGAGACGCAGCTGCGCGATAACGTGCGGCTGGCGTTTCATCATTACTGGCTGATGAATGGTCCCAAGGACGATCCGCACAATGCGCACTTTGTCGAAGCCGGGCAGGTGGAGGCGGAGTAGGGGCGGTTGGGCGCCCGCCCCCGAGACTTAAAAACGGCGCTAGATTCATCGGAAAAAATCAAGCGCTGGCGAAGTGGTCGAAAGCGGCCAGCTGCAGGTCGAGCGCGTGCCCGGCGCCGTCGACCAGGCGCAGGCCCGGTGCGGCATCGATGGTCCCCACGCGCGTCACCGCAGTGCCACTTGCATGAGCGGCTGCCACGATGGCGTCGCGCCGTGAACGCGGGGCGGTGAAGCACAACTCGTAATCGTCGCCGCCGGCCGCGCAGAAGCTCCGCCGTAGTGCCTGCGGCTGCGCGGCCAGTACCGGTCCGGCGGGCAGCGCATCGACATCGAGCGTGGCGCCGACCCTGGAGGCGGCCAGGATGTGACCGAGGTCGCCCACCAGCCCGTCCGAGATATCGATGGCGGCGTGGGCCAGCCTGGCATCGGCCAGCGCCATGCCGAGCGCCACGCGCGGGCTGGGCGTGTGCATGCGGGCGCCTGCCGCCAGCAGCGCGGCAGCGTCCAGCGGATATTCCTTGCGGTAGCCGGCCAGCGCCAGGCGGGCGTCGCCCAGCGTGCCGGAAATCCAGAGGTCGTCGCCGGCGATGGCGGCATCGCGCCGCAGCGCGTGGCCGGGCGCCAGTTCGCCGAAAATGGTGATGCAGATGTTGAGCGGGCCTTTGGTGGTGTCGCCGCCGATCAGCTCACAGCCATGCTGGTCGGCCAGCGCGAACAGGCCGGCCGCAAACCCGGCCAGCCAGTCGCGATTGGCCGCCGGCAGCGCCAGCGCCAGGGTGAACGCGACCGGCCTGGCGCCCATCGCCGCCAGGTCGGACAGGTTCACCGCCAGGCACTTGTGGCCCAGCATGCGCGCATCGGCGCCGGCGAAGAAATGGCGGTCCTCGACCAGCATGTCGGATGAAATAGCCATCTGCATGCCGGGCGAGGGCACGAGCAGCGCGCAATCGTCGCCGATGCCGAGCGCCGCCCGCCCTGGCCGGGGGCGCTTAAAGTACTGCTTGATGAGGTCGAATTCGGAGAGCATGCGCGATTGTACAGCCATGCCAGCTCCGCATCGCCAGCTTACAGGCGGCCCAGCGTGACCTCCACCAGGCGGCCTTTTTTCTTGAACTCTTCGTTGACCGTTACCAGGATGCGTCCCTGCGCATCTTCGGCAATCGAGGTGACTTCGCTGGTGGCGTCCGCCGTCGTGCGCTTGTAGCCCGGCAGCAGGGCCGACAGGTCGGTCCATTTGTCGCCGTTGTCGGCCGACCATGCCAGGTAGGGCAAGCCCTTGGCCTTGTCGAAACCGGCCGCCACGATCACATTGGGTTTGCCGGCGGGCGAGAGCAAGCGGGTGATGTAGGGATAGTTGCCGGTGCCGCCACTGAGCGGTTGCTTGAGCACGAACTTGTAGCTCTTGCCGCTGTCGTCGCTGCGCAGCAAGCCGCCTTCGACGCCGATGAAGACGCGCTCGCTCTTGCCCAGCGTGGTAATCAGATGCACGTTGCGGTTTTCCAGTTCCGGCACGCTGATCTGCACCGGTACTTTGGAGGCCAGAGCGGAATTGTCGGCGTTCATGGCGTAGGCGCGCACGTAGGCCATGTCGAGCGGGCATTCGCCGCCCGTCAGCAACAGCCCGCCCACTACCTCGAACGCCTGGTGGGTGCAGCTCATGCTATCCATGGTGCCCATGATCGGACGCCAGGTGAGGCCCTGGTCGTTCGAGATTTGCACGTTCTGGCCGGCGCCGCCGTTGGCGAACCAGCGCTTGCCGACCGCCTTGACGTCGCCCACCTGCATGCGCTCGCAGTAGGTCTCGTAGCAGATGCGGAAATCCTTGTCCTTGGGCAGGAAGGTCATCTTGGCCTGGTCCAGCTCGCACAAGGTGTGTTCGTCGGCGCTGCCCCAGGCCGGCTGCACCAGCAGGGTCTTGCCGTCCACCTGCTTGAGGTCGGCCGCGCGCCGCACTGCGACCTGCTCGCTGGCCGGCAGCTTGCACTCGCCCAGGGCGACCGTTTGCCAGGCCGACTTGGTGCTGACCCCGCGCGCGGTGGCCAGGACGGCGGTGCCCTCGGTTTCGGTATTGGTCAGCGCGATGTAAGCATGCTTGTCGTCGATGCTGATGGCGTTCATGCCGCGCTCGTGATTGAGCAGCACGTCGACGCGCGCGACCGGGTCCGGCGCGGGAGGGGGCAAGGGTTTGCCGCCGTCACCGCCGCCACCGCCGCATCCGGTCAGCAGGGTGGCGGCGATCAGGCCGGCGGGAAGGCATTGTTGAATAGGGTTCATGGGAGGCTCTTTTGACAGGGTTGGCGAAGGCTCGCGCCGCCCGGGAGCGGGTCTCCCGCCCGCAGCGCCGCGATGCCCGTGCATTGTCTGGCCGGCCCCCGGCATGGGTCTATTGCGTTTCTGTCTAGGATTTGTATCAACTGTCGGCCATGTGTACCGGGCTGTAGCGCCGAGCGAGCGATCGCTTTTTTGTCCGTTGCGATGAAATTTTCGTGTTTTGGGGCAATTGCCCCGAAGTTGGTGAAAATACGTAGCTTGTTGAAAGATCACGTCTGATAAAATCGTCAGTCCCCGACAGTACACAGGAAGGCCGTACCAGCATGGATTCGTCACCAGAGAAGAAGGAAGAACTGCGCCAGCAACTGCGCCTCGCCGCGCTCGAGTATCACGAGTGCCCCCGTCCCGGAAAAATCAGCGTCACGCCCACCAAGCAGCTGCTCAACCAGCGCGACCTGGCCCTGGCGTACTCGCCCGGCGTCGCGGCTCCCTGCGAAGAAATCGTCAAGGACCCGGGCAACGCCTATAAATACACGGCGCGCGGCAATCTGGTGGCCGTCATCACCAATGGCACCGCGGTGCTGGGTCTGGGCAATATCGGTCCGCTGGCTTCCAAACCGGTGATGGAAGGCAAGGGCGTGCTGTTCAAGAAGTTCGCCGGCATCGATGTGTTCGACATCGAGATCAACGAGCAAGACCCGGACAAGCTGGTCGACATCATCGCTTCGCTGGAACCGACCTTTGGCGGCATCAACCTGGAAGATATCAAGGCGCCCGAGTGCTTCTATATCGAGCGCCAGTTGCGCGACCGCATGAAGATTCCGGTCTTCCACGATGACCAGCACGGTACCGCGATCATCGTCGGCGCCGCCATCCTGAACGGCGTCAAGGTGGTCGGCAAGGATATCCGCGAGTGCAAGCTGGTGGTGTCGGGCGCGGGCGCGGCGGCGCTGGCCTGCCTGGAACTGATCGTCGACCTCGGCTTCCCGATCGAAAATATTTACGTGACCGACCTGGCCGGCGTGGTCTACAAGGGCCGCGTCGAACTGATGGACCCGGACAAGGCGCGCTTCGCGCAAGACACGCCTTACCGCACCCTGGCCGAAGTGATGCCGGGCGCCGACATTTTCCTGGGCTTGTCCGCCGGCGGCGTGCTCAAGCAGGATATGGTCAAGGAAATGGCGGCCAATCCGCTCATTCTGGCGCTGGCCAATCCGACCCCGGAAATCCTGCCGGAAGACGTCAAGGCGGTGCGCGGCGACGCCATCATCGCCACCGGCCGTTCGGATTATCCGAACCAGGTCAACAATGTGCTGTGCTTCCCGTACATTTTCCGCGGCGCCCTCGATTGCGGCGCCACCACCATCACGCGCGAGATGGAAATTGCAGTCGTGCACGCGATTGCCGACCTGGCCCACGCCGAGCAGTCGGACGTGGTGGCCACCACCTACGGCATCAGCAACCTCTCGTTCGGCCCGGAATACCTGATCCCGATGCCGTTCGATCCGCGCCTCCTGATCCACATCGCCCCGGCCGTGGCCAAGGCGGCGTTCGAGTCGGGCGTGGCGACGCGTCCGATCGCCAACCTGGAAGCCTACGCCGACAGCCTGCAGCAATTCGTGTACCGCAGCGGCACCTTCATGAAGCCGCTGTTCGCGGTGGCCAAGGCGGCCCCGCCGGAACTCAAGCGCATCGTCTACGCCGAAGGCGAAGAAGAGCGCGTGCTGCGCGCGGTGCAGGTGGTGGTCGACGAGAAACTGGCGCGCCCGATCCTGGTCGGCCGTCCGAGCGTGCTGGAGCAGCGCATCGAGAAGTTCGGCCTGCGCTTGAAGCAGGGCGAGCATTTCGACGTGATCAACCCGGACCACGAAGACCGCTACCGCGATTACTGGCAGACCTATTACGCGATGACCATGCGCAAAGGCGTGACCCAGGAATACGCCAAGCTGGAAATGCGCCGCCGCCACAGCCTGATCGGCGCGATGATGATCCACAAGGGCGACGCCGACGGCATGATCTGCGGCACTTTCGGCACCACCAATTTGCACCTGCACTATATCGACCAGGTCTTGGGCAAGCGCGAGGGCGCCAATGTGTACGCGGCCATGAATTTCCTGATCTTGCCGGAACGCCAGATGGCCATCGTCGACACCCACGTCAACGAAAACCCGAGCGCCGAGCAGCTGGCCGAGATCACCATCATGGCGGCCGACGAGATGAGCCGCTTCGGCCTGATTCCGCGCGCGGCCCTGTTGTCGCACTCGAACTTCGGCTCGGCCAACAGCGCCTCGGCCCAGAAGATGCGGGCGGCGCTGGCGCTGGTGCAGCAAAAGGCGCCGCAGCTGGAAATCGATGGCGAGATGCACGGCGATGTGGCGCTCGACGCCAAGCTGCGCAAGCAGCTGATGCCGCACTCGACCCTGCAGGGCGAAGCCAACCTGCTGGTGATGCCGAATATCGACAGCGCCAACATCGCCTACAACCTGCTCAAGACCGCGGCCGGCAACGGCATCGCGATCGGCCCGGTGCTGCTCGGCTGCGCCAAGCCGGTGCACATCCTGACCCCGTCGGCCACGGTGCGCCGCATCGTCAACATGACGGCCTTGTGCGTGGTCGACGCGGTCTCGGAACGCTGACCCGCGCGTAACACGGCGCGCCTGTTTCACGCGCTGAAAACGGCCGGCATCGTCATGGATGCCGGCCTTTTTTTTGGCCCCTCCCCTTTGTAGTAATTTCGCTCAAGAAAAACGTGTATTACTACATTTCATTACAGTTCAAGATAGGCGTAACAATGCGTAAGCTGGCGCCGTCCCTCCGGTAAATCAGGGCATAATGTGCGCGCCAGTTGTTGTTTGTATTGCACGAGGTTCTTTTGCGTAAAGAATGATCAAATCGATTCTGTTACAATGCTGAGTTGTTAACTGCGAGTCGGACGTGCAGATTACCGCTCTCCAACTACACACGAATATCACGAATATGCAAAAAACAACAAAAAAAGCCCTGATTACCGGGATCACCGGGCAAGATGGCGCTTACCTCGCGCAGTTGTTGCTTGAAAAAGGCTACCAAGTCACGGGGACCTATCGCCGCACGAGTTCGGTCAATTTCTGGCGTATCGAAGAGCTGGGTATCCAGGCTCATCCCAATCTGCGCCTGGTCGAATACGACCTGACCGATCTCTCGTCCAGCATCCGCCTGATCCAGAGCGCCGAGCCGGACGAGGTGTACAACCTCGCGGCCCAGAGTTTCGTCGGTGTGTCGTTCGAGCAGCCAGTCGCCACCGCAAGCATCACGGGCCTGGGGCCGGTTCACCTGCTCGAAGCGATTCGCATCGTCAACCCGAAAGCGCGCTTCTACCAGGCATCGACCTCCGAAATGTTCGGCAAGGTCCAGGCCATCCCGCAAGTCGAAGATACCCCGTTCTACCCGCGCAGCCCGTACGGTGTGGCCAAGCTGTACGCCCACTGGATGACGGTCAATTACCGCGAGTCGTATGGCATTTTCGGTTCCAGCGGCATCCTGTTCAATCACGAATCGCCCCTGCGCGGCCGTGAATTCGTCACCCGCAAGATTACCGATTCGGTCGCCAAGATCGTGCTCAACAAGCTCGACGTGCTGGAACTGGGCAACCTCGACGCCAAGCGCGACTGGGGTTATGCCAAGGAATACGTCGAAGGCATGTGGCGCATCCTGCAGGCCGAACAGCCTGACACCTTCATCCTGGCCACCAACCGTACCGAAACCGTGCGCGACTTCGTGACCATGGCGTTCAAGGGCGCCGGCATCGATATCGACTTCACGGGCAAGGGCGAAGCCGAGACCGGCCATTGCGCCCGTACCGGCAAGCTGCTGGTGCGCATCAGTCCCAAGTTCTACCGTCCGGCCGAAGTCGAGTTGCTGATCGGCGATCCGGGCAAGGCCATGCGCGAGCTGGGCTGGGCGCCGAAGACCACGCTGGAGCAGTTGTGCCAGATGATGGTCGAGGCCGACATGCGCCGCAACGAACAAGGTTTTTCCTTCTGATATGCCGGCCATGGTCACGGAAACGTCTCCCGCGCCCGGCGCCGAAGGGCAGGGCAAGCGTGCCCTGATCACCGGCCTGCACGGCTTCACGGGACGCTACGTGGCGCGCGAACTGGCTGCGGCCGGCTATCGCGTGTTCGGCACCGTGGTGCCGGGCCATGGCGCGCATCCGCTTGACGCCGATGTGTTCGCGGTCGACCTGCTTGATCGCGCCGCCGTGGCCGCCATGATCGAACAGGTGCAGCCGGATGTCGTGGTGCACCTGGCCGGGATCGCCTTCGTGGCGCATGCCAACGCCGAACTGATTTACCGCGTCAACATCGTCGGCACCCGCAACCTGCTCGAAGCGCTCGCTGGCCAGCACCAGCAGCCGTCGGCGGTGCTGCTGGCATCGTCCGCCAATGTCTACGGCAACGCCAGCGTCGGCCGGATCGATGAATCCCTGGCCCCCGCGCCAGCCAACGATTACGCCGTCAGCAAGCTGGCCATGGAACACATGGCGCAGTTGTGGAGCGACAAGCTGCCGATCATCATCGTGCGGCCATTCAACTATACCGGTGTGGGCCAGGATGAAAATTTCCTGTTGCCGAAGATCGTTGCGCATTTCCGCAAGGCGGCGCCGGTGATCGAACTGGGCAACCAGGCCATCGCGCGCGATTTTTCCGACGTGCGCATGGTGGCCGACAGCTACCGCCGCCTGCTGGTGGCCAATGTCGCCGGCCAGACCTTCAATATCTGCTCGGGCCAGGCGCATTCGCTGGGCGAGGTCATCGCGCTGATGGAGTCGATTGCCGGCTACCGGATCGAGGTCAGGGTGAATCCGGCTTTCGTGCGCGCCAAGGATGTCTTGGTCCTGATGGGCAACAATGAAAAACTGCGCAGCGCGATCGGGGCCATGTCCCCGATTCCGCTCGCCGACACGCTGCGCTGGATGTACCAGGCGTGAGCCGCGTGCGCGTCGGCCTGGGTACGACCATGATCGAACCGGGCCTGACCGGTGGACGGCTGGACGGGATCGGGGTGTACACCCAGGCGCTGCTGCAGCACTTGCCGCAGGCCGGCTGCGAGGTGGCCGCGTATTCGTATCCGCGCCCGCGCGGCGACGCCACGGCGATCAGCGTGGGCCAGGCCATGCCGCAATCGTTCGAGGCGGCCAGCCTGGCCGATTTGCTGACGCCGCGCGCGAACCGGGTGCACATGCCGGCCGATATTTTTCACGCGACCGATTACCGCATCGTGCGCATGGATTGCCCGGTGGTGGCGACCCTGCACGATGCGCTGCCGATCAAGTATCCGCAGTGGTGCAGCCCCGGCATGCGGCGCGCCAAGAACTGGATGCAGCAAAAAGCCGCGCGCAAGGCCCAGCATGTGATCGCGGTGTCGAACTTTGCGATCGGTGAACTGGTCGAATGCTTCGGGGTCGATGAAAACAGGATCAGCGTGGTGCCCAACGGCGTCGACCCGGCGTGGCTGCAAGCGCCTGATGCGTCCGCCGTGGCTGCGACCTTGCTCCAGAACGGCCTGCGGGCTGGCTATTTTTTGTTTGTCGGTACTTTGCAGCCGCGCAAGAACGTCGAGCGCCTGCTCAGCGCCTACCTGAGTTTGCCGGATGCGCTGCGGGCCGAGCGTCAGCTGGTGATTGTCGGCGGCGCCGGCTGGCGCTGCGAAGAGTTGATCGCGCGCATCACCGCGGCGCGGCAGGACGGCGAGCAGGTCGTGTGGCTGAACCAGCTGACCGGCGCCGACAGCCTGCGCCATGTGTATGCGGGCGCGGGCGTGTTTGTGTTTCCGTCTTTGTATGAAGGTTTCGGTATCCCCGTCGTCGAGGCGTTTGCGTCGGGGGTGCCGGTGGTGGCCTCGAATAGCAGTTCCTTGCCGGAAGTAACCCGGGGCGCGGCGCTTGACGTCGATCCGGGCAACACTGGCGACATCGCCGCGGCGATGCAAGCGCTGGCGCGCGACGATGCGCTGCGCTCGCGTTGCATCGCGGCGGGCCGCGCTCGCGCAGCCCAGTTGACCTGGCACGACACCGCGCTGCAAACCGCCGCCGTGTATCGTGCTGTCCTTTCCCAATAATCTGACGTCGTACTGAGCCATTTGCGAAACTATGCGTGTCCTACATTTCTATAAAACCTATTTCCCGGAATCGGTGGGCGGCGTCGAGCAGGTCATCCGGCAGATGTGCGTCGGCACGGGCCGCCTGGGCGTACGCAATGAGGTACTGACGCTCACGCGCCAGAAGGAAAAGCGCGACGTCGACTTCGAAGGCCACAAGGTGCGCCTGCTGCCGCTCGACTTCGAGATTTCCTCGACCGGTTTTTCGCTGGCCGCCTTTGGCGAACTGGCGCGCATGGCCGAGGAAGCGGACGTGGTGCACTATCACTTCCCGTGGCCCTTCATGGACCTGGCGCACTTTATTTCGCGCATCAAGAAGCCGAGCCTGGTGACCTACCACTCCGACATCGTGCGCCAGAAGCAGTTGCTGCGCCTGTACCAGCCGCTCAAGCACCGTTTCCTGCAAAGTGTCGACACCATCGTCGCCACCTCGCCCAACTACATGGCCTCGTCGGCCGTGCTGGACCGTTATCGCGACAAGACGCGCGTCATCACCTACGGCCTGGACAAGACCATTTATCCTGAACCGGACCAGGCGCGCATGGATAAATGGCGTGCCCAGATCGGCGAGCGCTTCTTCCTGTTCGTCGGCGTGCTGCGCTACTACAAGGGCTTGCATATCTTGCTCGATGCGGTCGCCAATACCGATTATCCGGTGGTGATCGTCGGCGCCGGTCCGATCGAGACCGAACTCAAGGCGCACGCCGAACGGCTCGGCCTGACCCACGTGTTGTTCGTCGGCGCGCTCGACGAGGCCGACAAGGTGGCCTTGCTGACCCTGTGCTACGCGCTGGTGTTCCCCTCGCATTTGCGTTCGGAAGCGTTCGGTATTTCGCTGCTGGAAGGGGCGATGTACGGCAAGCCGATGATTTCGAGCGAGATCGGTACCGGCACGACCTACATCAACATCGACGCTGAAACTGGTCTGGTGGTGCCGCCGAGCGATCCGCAAGCGTTTGGCGAGGCCATGCGCACGCTGTGGGACAACCCGGAACTGGCGCAAGCCATGGGCAAGCGTGCCGAAGCGCGCTACTGGGAATTGTTTACCGCCGAGCAGATGGCCAAGAGCTACACCGCGCTGTATCACGAGCTGGTGGCGCGTCACGCCACCGTGGCGCTGGCGCAAGTCCAGGCGTAAATCTTCGCGGCGGCCTTGCCCGCTGCGCAGAGATTGATCGGCCTTATTGGCCCCGGACGTGACACCGTCATGCCTGTCAGTGGCTAATGCCGCTAAGTGAAGCGTTTTTGACCATACACTTCAACACCGTCATTTCTGCCAGTGGCAGGCATGGCGGTGTTGAATGTCAGGGCCAAAATGACTTGCTCAATATTCTCCTCCGCCCCCCTTTTTTGCATTCCCGGATTAAATTTCCCCTGGCTGATTCGTACTCAGCAGCACGATTGCCGCCCCAACGCGGGAACTGGTATGCTTTGACGAGGGAATCGCAAGGGCCGGGTATGGTAAAGCAGTTATTACTTGTTGCGGGATTGCTGGCCGGGGCGGATGTCCAGGCCGCCGCGCCGCAGGCTGCTCCCCGGCTGTACATCACGACCGAATATTCGCCCCCGGCCAGCATGCTGGACGGGGAGCGCGTGATCGGCTATTCCACCGACAAGGTCCGCGAAATCATGGCGCGCGCATCGATCAGTTATTCGATTGACCTGCTTCCCTGGAAGCGCGCCTATACCGCGGCCGTGCAGCGGCCCAACGGCTGCGTCTACGCGACCACGCGCACGCCCGAACGCGAGCAACTGTTCAAATGGGTGGGGCCGACCGACGAGGGCGAGTGGGTGCTGCTGGGACGGGCCGACCGCGCTTATCAGCTCAGCACGCTGGAAGACGCGCGCGGGCTGCGCATCGGCACCTACAACGGCGACGCGCGCGACGACTATCTGCGCTCGCGCGGTTTCCAGGTCGATCCGGCGCCGAACGACATGCTCAATCCGCAAAAATTGCTGATGAATAGGATCGACCTGTGGGCCGCCGGTTTGCGTCCTGGCAGCGGCGTCATGGAGCAAAACGGCTGGGCGGGGAAGATTGTCCCCGTGCTGGTGTTTAACCGGATCAAGGTCTATCTCGCTTGCAACCCCGCCATTCCCGACGCCGTGATTGGCAAGATGAATGCCGCGCTCGACGCGATGGACCGCGACGGCACCTCACGCCGGCTTGAGCGCAAGTACGACAACTGGGTGCAGCGCAAGCCGGCCGAAGCGGAGGCCGGGCAAGGCATTCCGGCGCGCTAAACGACGGGCCGGCCGGGGCGCGACGGCAAGGGGGATGGAGTGCAAGGGCCCAGATGTATAGGCGCAGGCGAGCGGCGGCGCAGGCAGGGCGGTGGCGCAGGCGAGCGGTGGCGCAGGCGAGCGGTGGCACAGGCGAGCGGTGGCGCAGGCGAGCGGTGGCACAGGCGAGCGGCGGCACAGGCGAGCGGTGGCGCAGGCGAGCGGTGGCACAGGCGAGCGGTGGCACAGGCGAGCGGTGGCACAGGCGAGCGGTGGCACAGGCGAGCGGTTTCGCAGGCGAGCGGTGGCACAGGCGAGCGGCGGCGCAGGCGAGCGGCGGCACAGGCAGGGCGGCGCAAGGACGCCCCGGCTCAGACCAGGCAGCGGTTCAGGCAAGGCAACGGCTGAGACACCATCTACACCCGCACGCAGTGGCGGGAACGGCGCAGATAGCGTCCGTACAGGCTGTCCCATCCTGGCGGTTCGGCCCCGCCATGTTCCCACCGGAACCGAACCGTCAGGATGCGTCGGCGCGACTGATCGCAATCGTCTTGCGTGCCGGCACAGCGGAGCGTGCGCGCAGTTGCCCGCAGCCGCCATCGACATCTTGCCCCGCCGAATCGCGCAGCTTGGTCAGCACTCCGCGCTGATGCAAGGTGGCGGCAATGGCACGCGCGCTCTCCCAGCTGGGCCGCTTGAACGCCAGATCCGGAATGGTGTTGTATGGAATCATGTTCAGCACGGCATACTTGTCCTTTAACAGGCGTACGATGCCGTCGATTTCGTCCTCCCCATCATTGATGCCTTCAAGCAGGGTCCACTGATACTGCACCGGATAGCCCGTCAGCCGGGCGTACTGCTCCCCTGCCTCGACCAGTTGCTCGGGCGTGATGCGCGGCGCGCGCGGCAGCAATTGCTCGCGCAGCGCGGGCTTGGTCGTGTGCAGCGACAGTGCCAATGCAGGTTTGACCACGCCCTGCGCCAAACGTTCAAACACACGCGGGTCGCCGACCGTCGAAAACACCAGGTTCTTGTGCCCGATATTGCCTTCCGTCCCCAGCAGTTCGATGGCCTCGAGCACATTGTCGAGATTGTGGGCCGGTTCGCCCATGCCCATGAACACCACTTTTTTCACCGGCCGCCGGGTGCGCGCCAGCACCACCTGGGCGATGATTTCGCCGCTGCTGACCTGGCGGATGAGTCCCTCGCGCCCGGTCATGCAAAACTGGCAGCCGACCGCACAGCCGACCTGGCTGGACACGCACAGCCCGTCGCGCGGCAGCAGCACGCTTTCGACCGCCTGGCCATCGGCCAGTCCGACCAGCAAGCGGGCCGAGCCATCTTCAGCGGGATGCGAGGAAATCAGCCGTGCCATCGCCTGCAGCTCGGCGTCGAGCGCGGGCAGGGCGGTGCGCACGCCAAGGGGCAGGAAGTCGTTGGGACGGCGCCGTCCCTGATCGTAGGGGCGGCCCTGGACCCAGTCGCGCAGCACGCGCTGTTCGTGCAAGGGCAGGGCGCCCAAGGCGCGCAGGCGCTGGCGGATGGTTGATAGTTGCATCGCGCTATTTTATTGCATAACGCGATGCGGAGCGCATGAACCGGCGAAAACGGCGCAGTTGCCCGCGCCATCATGGCCATCTTTTTAATATTGAACGATGCCGGAATGGTTATTGCTGCCGTTCTGGGTCAGGGTCGCGATATAGCCATTGCCGGTTTGCGTGATATACGAGACATTGGCCAGCGCACCGGCATTGCCGGTGCCGGTCTGGCTCACGGTGGCCTTGTTGGCGATGCCGTTTTGCGTCACCAGCGATTCGTTCGCATTGGCGTTCTGCGTCAGGGTGGCCAGGTTGTTATTGCCTTTCTGATTAATGGCGCTCTTATTCCGGATGCCCGCCTGGTCGGTGAGCGCATTGTTGCCGGTGCCATTCTGGGCAACCGTCGACTGGACGAACTGTGCGTTCTTTTGAACCGCTTTGACGTTATTTCCCGTGCCGATCTGATTGATTGTCACTTCGGCGAAGTCGGTTTGGGTCTGGGCCACCGTCACGCCGTTGGCGACGCCGTTCTGCGTGACATAGGCGCCCTGGTGGCCGGAATTGATCTGGTTGACGGCCAGCTTGTTATCCGTTCCGAACTGCTTGGCGATGATCTCGAAATCGACAACGCCCTGCTGATCGAGCGTGGCGCTGTTTTTCTGGCCGCTCTGGGACAGCGTGGCATCGGACTGCCAGGCGCCGTTCTGGCGGACCGCGGCGATATTCTGATTGCCTGTTTGCGCCACGGTCGCGCTGGCACGGACGGCCTTTTCCTGACGAATGCCGGCGTTGTTCTGGTTGCCCTGCTGCGCGATCGTGGCGCTGATATCGGTGTTCGCCCCGATCTGGACAATGCCGCCGGTTTTCGCAACGGGATCGCCCGCCTTGTTGTTATCCCCGATCTGCGTAATCGTCGCCTTGATCAAGCCTGACGCGGTTTGCTGCACCGTATAGGCGCTGTTGCCAACGCCTTTTTGCGCCGTGATGGATTCGAGTTGGGCGTGGGCCGAGGTGGCGGCGAACGCCAGCGTCAGTGCGCTTGCCAGAGTGGATAAATGCAGTTTCATGAAATGCCTCCATACATGGACGGGGTCAGGTCGGATCAGGTTCAGCGACCCCGGTAGCTGAATTCTATTGGCGCACAGCGGCCATGCGCCGCTATTGCTGATTGACGCCGACACGGTTCATCGCCCCGGTTTGCGTGAGCTGCGCCACGAAGCCGTCGCCGTTCTGGCTTACCCAGGCGGTATTCGACGCCAGGCCCAAGCCGGTCATGCCGGTCTGGTTCACGATGGCCTTGTTGTCGCTGCCGGTCTGCATGATCAGGGATTCATTGCCCACCAGGTTTTGCGTCTGCACCACGACATTGTCGATGCCGCTCTGGACGACAGTGCTCAGGTTTCGACTGCCGGACTGGGCGCCGTCGGCGACATTCCCCGCGCCGTTTTGCGTGATCTCCATGACAGTCTGGTCGGTCACGAACTGTTTCGCCGTTGCGCGGTTGCCGATGCCGAACTGCTCGATACCGAGTTGGGTAAATGCGATGTGGTTCTGATCGGCCGTTGCCGTATTGAGTCCGCCAATTTGCGTAATGCGGGCGCCGCCCATGCCGGCGTCATGCTGGACCACCTCGATCCGGTTGGCGCTACCGCTCTGGCGTGCACTGGCATCCAGATTGCCCACATCGTTTTGGCGCAGCCTGGCATAGTTGTTCGTGCCGTCCTGCTCGACCAGCGCGTCGACGTAATAGATCTGGTTCTGCGCGATCTGGCCATGATTCGCATTGCCGGTCTGGTTGATACTGGCGCGGGCGAGGGCGCTCGATACCTGCAGGATGCTGCCCGGATTGGCATTGCCGTGCTGGGTGCCGACAGCATTGCTGGCGGCGCGGGCAACATTGGCCGAGACGGACAAGGCGATGCCTGCCGCGAGTAGCGGGAACATGGTTTTCATGTGAATACTCCGGGACAGTGAAGGGGAGGACCTGGAATAAGTCAGCGCCCCTGGTGTTGAATCAGCGTGGCAGTCTTGCCGCTGCCGGACTGGCTTAGCCGTGCGCTTCCTTCGCGGCCGTATTGTTCTATGCGCGCTGTATTCAGGCTGCCGCGCTGGTCGATATCGGCGCGGTGGTCCACGCCATCCTGGACGATGCTGGCCTGATTATCCTGCCCGGCCTGCTCCACGGCAGACTGGTTGCCGCTACCGCTTTGCAGCAGGCTCAGCGTATTGGCGCTGCCTTCCTGCAACAGTGTGGCCCGCTGGAGCGATCCGCGCTGCGCGATGCTGGCGCGCTGGCCGCTGCCTGCCTGGACACCCTCGAACAGGTGCTGCTGTCCGGCCTGCTCGATGGCGGTGGCGTTGCCGCTGCCTTGCTGGCGCAGCACCAGCGCATGAGCCTGTACCGGCGCGGCATTCAGTTCGGACGGCGCCAGGTCGCCTGCTGCCGCGAAGCGGGCCGCGCACAAGCCCATGACAGCGAGGCTGGTGCGCACCCATGAGGTCGGACGCGCGTTCATGGCACACCTCCTGACCCGCTGGCGGCCGGTTTCGCTGGCGACAGTGGCTCGCGTTCGGCCAGGTAACGTTGCAGCACCGGATTGCTCCACTGGCCCTCATCCTCCAGCGCCCAACTGCCCTCCTTGAGTCCCGCCACGATCAGGTGGGCCACACCGGCTTCGATGGCTTCGCTGACGCACAGCTGGGTCGGCTCGTTGCGCGTCATGCCGCCCTCCAGTTCAAGTAAATTTTTCACATTCACGAACTTAAACACGCTGGGATGGATCTCATAGGAGTAGATCGTCTTGGTGGTCGAGACGCTCTGCAGTACCTGTCCGCCGCGTATATCGATGCTGCGCAGGTTGACCGTGACCTGGTCGACCCGGTATTGCGTGCTCATGCCGATGCCCAGGAAGCGCGCGCCCGCGCCGCCGGTGCGCACATTGCTTTCGTAGGCAACAATGCCGCCCTCGATCAGCACCGAGGCGGCCAGCAACGGTGGAATTTGCACCGGCGGCGTACCGGCCGGTTGCGGCATTTCCAGCGCGCGCACGATCTTGCGTTCGGTAAGCAGGTTTTGCAGGTTTTCACGCTCGACCGGGATGAACCAGCCCGACTCCTTGAGCGCCTTGACCAGCATCGACGAGGCGCCCTGGGTGACCACGGTCGAAAACGAGCTGTCCGGCGCCGGCTTGTATTGCCCGGTCTGGTCGCGGATGCCGTACACGGCGACGGCCACCTTGCCTTTCGGGGCCGGCAGCTTGAGCAGGTCGCGCGTGCCGGGCGTGGCGGGCGCCAGCTGCGCAGCGCTCGTGAGCGCCGAGGGTGGATGGCGGAAGGCGCAGCCGGTGAGCAGGCTGGCCCCGGCCGTGGCGGCGAGCGCCCAGCGCAGGGCGTTCATTGCGCCACCTCGAAGGTGGTGGTGGCGCCGGTGCTGCGGTCGGTCGTCGTGATGCGCAGCATGCCGCCGCCCAGGTCGACCACGGTGATGGTGAAGTTGGCGCTGGAAAACGTCCCGGGCACCAGCTTGCCATCCGGCCCTTGCAGTTTGGAGGTGGCGGCGGAGGCGAGTTGACTTAGCACAGAACGTTCGAGCGTTTGATTGAACTGGGCGAGCGGCGACTGGTCGAACAAGGAAGTGCCACCGAGGCCCTTGTTCTCCGTGTGCTTGCTGGTGGCTGTGGCGGTGGCGAGCAGGCCGGCACCGTTGGCCGGGTAGCCGCCGAATGACGGGTTGATGGGCAAATACACCAGTTCAGTCGCGGTGGCGGCGTTCGCCAGTACGACCAGGCATGGCGCGACAGCGCGCGTGATGGAATGGAGTGGCATGGCTGATTTCCTTACTTGTACGGCGTTGACAGAGACAGCATTGGACAGGATCAGAATTCGTCGGGCGCGAGGTCGGCGTCGTTGATGCTTTGGCGCTCGGCATCGGCTTGTACGACCGCCTGGTAGGTTCTTTCGGCGGCGTCTTCGCTGAGCGCCTTGATCGCCGCTCGGGCGGCCGGTAGCCGCGTTTCAAACACGCGGCGCTGGGCGAAGTCGATGCGCACTTCACTGCCGCGGCGTGCGGACGGGCGTTCCAGGATGGCAAGGGTGTAGCGTTCGCTGCCTTCTTTCTCGCGCCAAGCAGCAATGAAGTATTGGCAAAAATCGTGGCCGGCAACGGTGACGGCCTGGCTGGTGACGACGCCGCTGTCGGTATCGGACGCGAGCACGCGACCGGCGTTATCGAGCTTGTCCTGCGCGTCTTGCGGCGGCGCTTGCCGGGCTGCCGCGGTGAGCATGCAGCCGAGCGACAGCGCGCAGAGGGCGAGTAGGGCGGTGTTCCTGGACATAGGGCCTCGCAGTGGTTGTTATTGTGTTGTGGCCTGAAACGCGGCGGCAGGCGAGCAGATGAGATTTGAGTTTATCGAGGGAGACCTTGCCGGCTTTGATAGCTGTCAAAAATCCAAGGCCGGGATGTCAAGCCCTTCGGCTTGCTAAAAATCAATGCTGGTGTGTGGAAATTTGAACGGAACAAGCGCTGTTCCAAAAGAAATCGCCCTGCCTGGTCAGGTCAGCGCGATGGCATGGCAGGGAGGAGGAGAAGCAAAGGACGCGGGGTGGATCGGGCAGCGGATTCGTCCGCCCGGACCGGGTGCCGGTCACGTGCGGGTGCGGTGTGCGATAAGGCCGTTGTCATGTCGCGCACCGGGTGTGCGCGACATGGCAGCGCCAAGGCAAGCGCTAAAGCAAGCGCCACGGTGCGGGTCGACTGTGCGCACCAGGGCGTGCGTCGCAGGACGCATCAGGGTGCCTGGCGGCGCCGGCGCGCGGCATACAGGCCGAACAGCGACAGCGAGACCAGTGCGAGCGACCCCGGTTCCGGCACGCCATTCCGGTCCGGTATGGCCGCGCCCGCGATAAGGAAAATGTCGCCATAGCCGCCCGTATCGCACGGACCGACCGGTATGCCATTGGCTAATGTCGGGCCAGAGGTATTGCCGCCGGTGCCGAAGCAACCCATCCAGACCTGCACCGACATGGTGTCGTAGCCTGCGCCCTGGAGTCCTTTCAAATCGAGGCTGGGGATGTAGTTGATGAATTCCACGGCGTTCGACGCCTGGTTGGTGTTGATCAGCTGGCCGCCAGAGGGGCAGTTGCTGCCATCGGGCGAGGGATAGGACGTGGTGCTGCTGACCACGCAGATGGCACCGACCGTCATTGCAAAGTCGGTCGAATTGGGCGTCGTGACGCCAGTGCCGTTGAAGGTTTTTGTCGACTGAAACAGCGACGGGTCCTTGAAGATGTCGAACAGGTCGAGCTGTTGGGTTTCAAAATATTTGTTGGCCAGGTTGCCCTCGCTATCGCGTATCGTCACCAGCGCCCAGACCGGCAGGCTGGCCGTCGAATTCTGCGGATTATTGAAGTCGAAGGCGATCATCATCTGGTGGTAGTCGCCGTCGAAGGTCAGCTTGCTGTTCAGTGTAGCGAGGCCCATGTCCCAGCTGAACGCCGTGTCGTTGGCCAGTGCGCCGTTATTGCTGGGGTCGTTCTGGTCGCCGGTGAAGAAATAGTCTTTCTGGCCGCCATTGTTGGTTTTGAATCCATCTTCCGACGGCAGCACGGCGTCGCCGTTGGCCAGGATGGCGCCGCCGTTCGAGGCAACCACAATCGAATCGTGCAGGGCGCCCTGCGCCGCGCTGAAGGTGTAATCGCCCGTGAATCCGGTGACGCTGCTTCCGGACAGATAGTTCAGTACGCCCGTCGAACACGAAACGAAATTGCCGTACGTTGCGCAGGCCGAATTGGGCGTGGGGTAGGTGCTGGAGTAGCTTGGCAGCGGTCCTGCCAAGGCCGCGTTGGAAGCGATGCCGGCCATCCCCAGCAACGCAAGTGCGGCGCAACGACGTGTGATCGAGTTCATTTTGGGCATCCCTCATGTGATTGTTCTTAGCATAAGGATGAGCATGGAACGTGCCAGTTTCATAACTCCTTGTTTTTGTTCAGTAGGATAAGTATATTGCCCGTCATGTGTAAAAAATTCCGACAGGGAAGTAATCTTTGCAAATAGAAATGATTAATTTGCTGTTAAACGTGCGGCTTGATTCATATTGTTTTTTGGTGATTAGCGCTGATCTTCG
>NZ_JAQOZV010000045.1:0-63467 GCF_030348125.1 Massilia sp. DJPM01 | reverse complement strand
CTTGCATCCCGGACGATGACTCATCCAGTGAACGACAAATAGACATGACGCCAATCTGCCTTCCCTCCATTCCCGAACTTCGTGCAGCCGCGCAGTCACTGGCAATGTTGGATGCCGTCCTTTGTCCGGAATGGCAGTATCGCTATTTCAGCTTCAACCGCGCCTGGGCACCGGGAATGGAAATGGCGTCCATGCGCAACGGGTCCGGGGATGATTGGTTCGTGCTGTTCGATTCAGTTGGCGCTGCTCTGAAAGGGTTTGCCCACGAATTGACCGATGATAAGACCTTCAGTGCGAAGTTACAGGTCCAGGTTCCATGCGAATTTTCGGCGTTCTTGAGCGAGCCGGCCTTCTCCATGCAAGACGCAACGTTTTGCTATTGGCGAAAAGCTGATGATTCGGCTTGGAACAAGGTGCACGGCACGTTTCAAGACGATGGTTCGGCGGACTTGCTGTCCCTGCTCGTCGGCGGTCCATCCGGATATCAGGCGTGGGCTGAGAGTTACTATGAGATTCCGGTAGACCATCAGGCAGTTTCCACGGTGTTTGGCCATGCTCCCCTGAGCGACGCGATTATCCTGGCGCTCAACCCGGACGCAGAGGTGGATGTCACGTATCGCGACGCTGCCGAGATTGGCTACCCTCTTGGTACGGATAGAACGCTTGGTTGATGGCTGGCCGCCGGGTTTGGTCGAATGCGCGCTGACTGATGCAGATATCCACGGCCGGGGCGCATAGGCTGTGCCGTCGAAAACGCGTGCCTGGACGGCCAGAGGCGTGGCGGTGATTTGCGATGGATTGCGCTGCGATCTTCGCGCCCGGCCCGGCCCGGTAACTGGCGCTGGCCGACGATATCGAGGAATTGAAGAATATCTGCACCTGCGGCAAGAAAGCCACGATGAATATCTGTGTGGACGGGCAGGGCAAGCGGATCAGGGAAGGCGAGCAGGTCAGCATCGGCGGAAACGAACAGTATCGCCGGGCTTGCGGCCGGTGTTTTTACTCGGGGCGAAAAATCCCGCTGGTATAGAGGTGTGTGCAGCATGTCTCATCCCGTCACCTATATTCATCTTGCGCCGGGCGATACGCCCACCGGGCGCGTGCAGCCGGCGCCGTACAAGATGGTGGTCATCGCCGATGCCGCCGTGTCGCCGGAATGGCAATCGCAGGTCAGCGACTGGATCGTCAAATCCGGTTGCCGCTACATGATCGCCTGGGGTATCGATTGCAGTTCCTGGGACGACGCGGTCGACATGGCCAATATCGAAGCGTTCGACTTCGGCGAAATCCCGGACCAGCATTTCATTCCCACCTCGTGGCATGCCGACGACTTGCTCGCCGATGTGTTCGGCTTTTGCAAGCACGATGTGGCGCATCCGGTCGTGAAACTGAAGCAGACGGTCCTGCTGCATATTGCCGACGCGGCAAACGAGGAAGCGCTGCTGCAAGCGTACGCTGCAGCGTAAATCGGTCTTGTCGCGCTTAACGCCGTGAGGAGCGCGGCGGCTTGGAAGGCTTGATGAATTGCGCCGCCACATCCCTGCGCACGGACGGGCTTTTGATCACGCTGATTGCCAGGGCATTGATACGGGTGGCTTCCGCAAAATCCTCGTTCCCGGCCAGAATCGTGACCAGCCGCTTTACCTCGTCGACGTAATTAAAGATAGTGGCCCAACGTGCGGGGGCGCGAGTAACGGCTCGATGTTTGATGCGTCCGATATCGTGTTCGAGCATGATTGCGCGTTGGCGTAGTAGCGGCTCGGGTGGCGGCATCAGACAGGCTGCTAGTGCATAGTCCTTCGCCGCCACAATCGCGGGTAAAGCCGCGCGTGCGCATTCCGTCGCCAGCGCCGGACACGACTCTGCAAGCGCTACGTAAAGCTGATAGGTGAGGGTAGTATTGCCAAGCTCCCTGTCGATGGCCATGACATCCCGAAACCACTCCAGCCCGGCGTCGCCACGTAGCAGTGCTTCCGCCTTGTCCTTGCGAATGGCGCGCAGCGCGTCGAGCGCTTTTGGATAGACTTGCCCCAGCTCCGTCCAATAACCGAGCGCGAAGGACAACCTCACACCGTACAGCGACGGTTCCTCCTCCAGCGCGTGATGATGGAACCAGATAAATTCCTGTAAGGCTTCTTCGTGGCGACCTTCGCGCGAGGCTTTTGCCGCATTCTGGAGCCGTTCGTGTCCGTTCATGTTTCCCCTTAAAGATGGGTGCTTAGTCAACCCTCGATCTGATCGAAGATGCTTTCGGCCTATATAAATACGCTGCGTCCCGCCTGGTATTGGAACTAAATCAGACGGTCCTGCTGCATATTGCCGATGCGGCAAACGCGGACGCGCTGCTGCAAGCCTACACGGCAGCATGAATCGCCCATGCCGCGACGGATGCTGTCAGGAGCGCCGTACCTTTGCACGTTTGCTCAATCCCGCCGCGACTTCCCTGCGCACGGACGGGCTTTTGATCAGGCTCACCGCAAGTGCCTTGATGCGGGCCGCTTCGTCAGGATCGCCATTCCCGGCCAGGACGGTGAGCACCCGCTGTACTTCGCTGATATACGTGGTGATTTCTGCCCAGCGCTCGGGCGTTCGCGACAACGGACGGTGCTTGATTGCAGCAATCTCTTGTTCGAGCACGATGGCCATTTCGCGCACAAACGGCTCCGCTGCCGGCATCAGGCGTGCCGCCAGCGCATAATCCTGCGCCTCTACAATCGCGGGCATGGCAATCAGCGCGCACTCGGCCGCAAACACCGGGCACGCCTCGGCAAGCGCGAGATAGAACTGATAGGTCGCCGCCGTAGTGCCGAGTTCCGCATCGATGATGACGATATCCCAAAATAATTCCCGGTCGCTTTCGCCACCCAGCAGCGCATCGGTTTTTTCGCTGCGGATCGTGCGCAGCGCCTCGAGCGCCTTGGGGTACGCCTTGCCGAGTTCGACCCACATGCCGATCAGGTAGTAGCGCATTTCTTCCAGCGACGGATCTTCTTCCAGGGCATGCTGATAGAACCAGATAAAGGCGTCCAATGCCTCCTCATGGCGGCCTTCGCGCATGGCGTCTTCCGCATCCCTCAGTCGTGTCAGTGCTGTCATGATTTCCTTTCAAGTTGGGCGTGCTGCCCGAAAGGCGCATGATGCCATACTTGCCATTGCTGCAAAAGGCGGCACCGAAGCCCGTTGTACTGCGCGCCGATCTGGTGGATAATTCGCCCATGAACGATACCACGACACTCCCCCCATTGCCCGACCGCCTGTCGATCGACCCGCGCAGCCCTTTTCACAATGAAGCTGCGTTCGAACGCGACGTCGCCATCAAGCTCAACGACAAGGAATACCTCAACGTCGAGGAATACTGCATCAGCGAAGGCTGGATCAAGATTCCATCCGGCAAAGCACTGGACCGCAAGGGCCATCCGATGCTGATCAAACTCAAAGGCAAGGTCGAAGCGTTCTATAAATAGAGCGGTTTGACGTCATCCGGCGGAGGTAACGCCGGGTGATGCACCTGTTATTCCATTTTCATCCCCGCTAAGGATATAGGGTGTACTCGATCCAGCGACAGCGTTTTCTGTCCGAAACTGGCTGGGACGCCCTGATCGCCGACCTGGAACGGTTCGGCATCGACGCCTGCGATTGCGCGAATGGCATGAAGATCGTCGAAATCCATACCCTCAATTCGTCCGGTTTTTACGCCGCCGATATCCAGCGCCGCGTGCTCGCATTGGAGCTACGCTACGCCACGCCATGAACCCCGCCGCCCGCGCCGAACTGGACCAGCTGCGCCTGGCGCTGCGCAGCGCGTCGCTGGGCACCGCCGGCGGTTTTCGTCCGCCGCAGGACCCGCTGACATCGTGGTTCGGACGCGGCGTCGGCTTGCCGCACGAAACATTGCCCGAATTTGAAGGCAGTGCCATGTTCCCGCTGCTGCAGATCCGGGTCAGCGAACTGCCATTCGTGCCTGAGCAATTGCGCGACGTCGCGCTGCTGGTGCTGTTCCAGAATTTGTCGCGCCATCCCTTCGACCTGCCGCACGGCGAAGGATGGCTGATCCGCGAATACCGCAGCGTCGACGGCCTTGTGGCGCTGCCCGGGGTGGCGCATCCTTTCCGGCCCTTTCCCATCCGCTGGACCCGCGTGGACGACGATGCGCCGGGCTGGGAGGGGGCTTGGGAAATTGTCGGCCTGACAGCGGTCAACGGGGACGAGGCCGCATCCGATGCATTCTTCGACGATTTTTCGCGCAATATCGGCACCAAGGCCGGCGGCTATCCGTACGAGATCCAGCACGGTGCCGGCCTGCATGACTTCGTGTTCCAGGTCGGCTCGGAAGAGAAGGTCGGCTGGATGTGGGGCGATAACGGGATCGGCTACTTTTACCGCTCGTCCGACGGCCAGTGGCGCTGGGAATGCCAGTTTTACTAGTGCCTCAGGCGTGCAGCCGATACGGCGACGTCAGCAGCTGCGGCAGCGCCGCCACCCGCACCATGTGGCTGTACGCGGCCGACATCCCGTGCTTGCGGTCCACCACTGTCCAGCCATCGTCGCGCCGGTCCAGGCGCGGCCTGGCGGCATGCGCCAGCACGAACAGCGATAGTACCGTGCCTTCGGTTAGCGCATGGTCGGTGGCGAACAGACCCTTCGGTTTCACGATCGAGGGCGGCATGACAGGTTCCGGACCGATCATATGGCCCGCAAATTCGGTCGATAGCCAGAATCCCTTTTCCGCCGCCGACCTGGCCAGCCGCGCGGCCAGTTCCGATACCTTGATGCCGGGACGGCAATACGCCAGCGCGTCGTCAAGGCTGTCGCGGGCGTCGTTCAGTAGCGCACGCCGTGCGGGAAGGATGGTTCCGGCCTGCATGCTCCAGTTCTGCACGCAAAACGCGCCGCCGCCATCGGTGCTACCGAAGGCGATCTTGACGATATCGCCATCCTTGATCAGGGTGTTCCGGTTTGGAACGCCATTCATCACCTGCGTATTGATGCATACCGAAATATCATCGGGAAAGCCCATCTTGGTGCGGAACGACAGCCCGATTCCGAGTGTTGCCGCCTGCTCGCGCGCGATGTCGGCCAGGCCGGCGGTCGCCATGCCCGGCCTCACCGCGTCCAGCAAGACCGCAAGCAGCTTGCTGTGGGCGCGCGCCAGCAGCGTGATCCGGTCGTTTACGGCGGGTGGATTGGGAACGGTCGGGTGGATGACGGTAAACAGGGGCATGGGCGGTCAATTCGGCGGGGCGCGGAGTGAGGCACGCACGATAGCATGCGGGCGTCCTGTCGGCCTGGTGTATGGTATAAGTTCGGCCATGAACGCCGGACAATTCCCCGCCGCATTGCCGATAGCCGCCCCATGAAGGAAATTCTCCTCTACCTCGCGCCATCGGCTGCGCTGGCGCTGGTGATCCGGGTGCTGGCCGGCGCCCATCCGTTCTTTTTCCTGTTCACCGTGGCCGGCACCATCTGCCATGAACTGGCGCACTTCGTGGCCGGTTTGCTGACCGGCGCGCGGCCCGCCTCGTTCACAGTAATTCCGCGCAGGGTAGGGCGGCACTGGGAACTCGGTTCGGTCATCCTGACGCGGGTGCGCTGGTATAACGCCGCGCCGGCCGCCCTGGCGCCGCTGATGATCGTGCTGCTGCCGTTCTGCGTGGCCTGGTGGCGCACCCGCCAGAGCTGGCAGTTCGACCTGCGCGACCTGTTCATTGCGCTGGCGTTGGCGCCCCAGTTCCTGTCGTTCTGGCCATCGATGGTCGATTGGCGTATCGCAATACGCTCCTGGCCTTATCTGTTTATTATCGTCGGCGCGGCCTGGGTGGTGTTTCACTTCCGGCCGCACCTGTTTCAATTTGTAAATCCATGAACCCGCACCGCCGCCAACCCGTAAGCTCGGTTTCGCGGCAACGCGCTGGCTGGCTCTGCCCCACGCCACTATCCTGTTAGAATCAGCAGCAGTAGCCGATTTAGCGGCTGGGCGCCCTTGCAGTGCACGGTTTCGCCCGCAGATAACACCAGTTCCCGCTCGGAGAGACAACGAATGAAGAAGCACATGTTGATGGTCGCACTGGCATTTGCCGCGACGACACACGCGGCAGTCCCGCAGCCCGTCAAGGTAGGCGCCACCCAGCTGCGGCCGGTTGCGACGCAAACGCAGGCCGCCGCCTGGGCCGCCACCGTCTTTGGACGCCACCATTACAAGGTCACGCCGCTCGACGATGCGATGTCCGAAAAGATTTTCGACCGCTACCTCAAGTCGCTCGATGGCGACCGCCTGCATTTCCTGCAGAGCGATATCGATTCCTTCGACAGTATCCGCAACAAGCTCGACGACGCGATCAAGACAGAAAACCTGACCACGCCGTTCAGCATGTACAGCCTGTACCAGCAGCGCTTCAACGAGCGCTTCACCTATTCGCGTGAACTGCTCAAGGGCAAGTTCGACTTCACCGTCGACGAAACCTTCCAGATCGACCGCGAAAAAGCCGCCTGGCCGAAAAACCTGGACGAAGCACGCGATTTGTGGCGCAAGCGCGTCAAGAACGATTGGCTGCGCCTCAAGCTCGCTGGAAAAGATGACAAGTCGATCCGCGAAACGCTGGACAAGCGCTACGAAAATTACGCCGGCCGCATGAGCAAGGTCGACAGCGAAGATGTGTTCATGACCTTCATGAATGCCTACGCCACCTCGATCGAGCCGCACACCAACTACCTCGGCCCGCGTTCGGCCGACAATTTCGCCATCGCCATGCGTTTGTCGCTCGACGGCATCGGCGCCGTGCTGCAACAGCGCGAAGACTACACCGTCATCCGCGAAATCGTGGTGGGCAGCCCGGCCGGCATGTCCGGCAAGCTCAAGGTCGGCGACCGCATCGTCGGCGTGGCCCAGGCCGATTCGCCGGGCTTCACCGACGTGCTCGGCTGGCGTATCGATGACGTGGTGCAGCTGATTCGTGGTCCCAAGGAATCGGTGGTGCGCCTGAACGTGCTGCCGGTCGACGCCGGTACCGACGGCAAGACCGTCACGGTGGCGCTAGTGCGCAAGAAAATCAACATGGAAGAGCAAGCCGCCAAGAAAACCATCATCGAAGTCAAGGAAGGCGGCGTCAAGCGCCGGGTGGGTGTGATTTCCCTGCCAACCTTCTATCTGGACTTCGAGGCGCGCCGCCGTGGCGACAAGGATTTCAAGAGCGCCACGCGCGACGTGGCCCGCATCCTGGGCGAGCTCAAGAAAGAGAAAGTCGACAATGTGCTGATCGACCTGCGTAACAATGGCGGCGGCGCCCTGGGCGAGGCGGTCGAGCTGACCGGCTTGTTCATCGATAAAGGCCCGGTTGTCATGCAGCGCAGCGCCGAAGGCAAGGTCGAGGTCGAAAACGACACCCAGCCGGGCCTGGCCTGGGATGGTCCGATGGGCGTGCTGATCAATCGCGGCTCCGCATCGGCGTCCGAAATCTTCGCCGCCGCCATCCAGGATTACGGCCGTGGCCTGGTGATGGGCGAACCGAGTTTCGGCAAGGGCACTGTCCAGACCCTGGTCAACCTCGACCGGGGCAATCCGGGCGAAAAAGCGCGCTACGGCGAACTCAAGATGACCATCGCGCAATTTTTCCGCATCAACGGCGGTACCACGCAGTTGCGCGGCGTTACGCCCGACATCAAGATGCCGGTCACTTCCGATCCGGAAGGCTTCGGCGAGTCGAGCTACGACAATGCCCTGCCGTGGGTAGCGATCAAGCCGGTGGCGTTCACGCCGTCGGGCAACCTCAAGCAACTGGTTGCTCCGCTGCAAAAGCGCCACGAAGCGCGCATCGCCAAGGACAAGGACTTCCAGTACTTGCAGGAAGATATGGCCGAGCTGCGTAAGTTGCGCAAGGATAACGTGATCTCGCTGAACGAAGCGGTGCGCCGCAAGGAACGCGATGCGCTCGAAGCCAAGGCCAAGCAGCGCGAGGCACGCCAGGTCGCCCTGCGTGCCGCCGTCACCGACGAGCCGGCCGATATGACCGACGCCAAGGATGCGCGCAGCAAGCTGGCGTCGCCGGCCAAGACCGCCAAGGCCGCCGCCACCAAGCCGAATCGTCAGGACGATGGCTTGCAGGCCGACGAGCGCAATCTGGCATCCGAGCTGGCCGCCGAAAAAGCGGCCAAGGATGTCAAGGACGTGATGCTGCAGGAAGCGGCGCACATCCTGGCCGACGAAATCGAGATGCTCAAGACCGATACGCGCATGGCGGCGCGCCTGATGCCTTATTTGCCGGCTGTTAAAGCGGGTAACTGAGCAGGTCTGCAATAGTTCGCAATGCGGGGCCGTTGAGGCCCCGCAGTCGTTTACGTGCTGATGTATGCGAGTTGTGCCCGGCTATGGCGACGGCAGCTCCTCCCATATCGCTATCGGGAGGCGCAGAACAGCGTCCATTGGACGCTGGCGCCATCCCCGCTGGCGTCAGCGTGTCCGCGTCCTGGTACGGACGTATGCGTTCCAGCCGACGCAAACGAGCGCGATCGCGATTGCTCCTGAAGCCATACCCGTCGTCACCATATTGAAAATTCCGTGTTCAGTCGATGTCACGCGTCGAAACAGTCGCCCCCACGCGCCACCAAGCACGCTTGCCGCCCCACCAGCGGCCAGGGCCAGCAGCCGCTGCCTGTCAGTGAAACAAGGTTGATAAGGCGGGCCCGGCTCGCTGCGTGAAAACCAGGCGGCGGCATAGCTGGCGATAACGATGAATCCGACCAGGCTGCTCATGTGCTGAAGAACTTTGAATACGGGTATATCGTGGCCGCCGACCGTGACCAGCGTGCGTAGCAGGCCGAGGCGGGACACAAGTACCGTATCGGGGTGAGTGAAACTATCCCAGATGATATGGGTCGACGCGCCGATCGCCAGTGAAACGAGCATGACCGATACCGTTCGCACATTTTGCAAAGGCATGGGAATCTGCCACGCCATGCGCGCGCTCACCGCTTGCGGCAGCCACGCATGGAATGCTTGCCTCAACAGTGCGGAATAGAGGAGATACACCAGGACGCCGACGGGGACGCAATACAGGAATATCCCCGGCACGCTGTGACTGAACCTGCCGCTGACGCCAAAGGCAAAGAAGTAGACGAAATCGGGCATCATGCTGCCGATCACCAGCGCCGGCAGGGATGTGACAGCGCGTGCACATCGATGCAAGGGAATGACGATGGCGGGATGGCATAAGGTAAATGGCATCTGAGCCTTTATTGCCGCGCCGTTCGGCCACTGCTCAGCGGCCGCGTGCCGGAAAATCTGGCAATGAACGAGCGCTGAGCGTGCGCCTGAAGGTCAATGCGTATCGTCGCACTGCTGTCCCAGCAGGCGATGGCATGTCACCCAGGGATTATTTAGGGCGATGCAGCGCGCAGAGTTTATTACCGTCCGGATCGCGTACATACGATAAATACATGGCGCCCATGTCGCCTTCACGCAAACCCGGAGGGGCTTCGCACGATACGCCGCCATGCGCCACCGCGACATCGTGAAATTGCGTTACCTGCTCAGGCGAGTTGCACTTGAAGCCGATCGTCGCGCCGTTCGAGCACGTCGCTTCCTCGCCGTTGATCGGCTCGGTGATGCAAAACGTGTTTCCAGCATGGCGATAGAACAGCCGGGTGTGACCGGAGGCGGCCACGTTGCGAAGCGGCTCGCCCGCGCCGAGCATGCCAAGCAGCGCGTCGTAGAACCGTTTTGAGCGCTCGATATCGTTCGTGCCCACCATGATGTGATTGAACATACTGTTTCTCCTTATATCCTGACTGTTCTCAGGGCGTGATTCTTGTGGTGCTTAAAATTGACACTGACGGGAACGACATTGGACTGCGTCCTCGTCAGTCCTGTTGCGTGGAAAAGTTTCGTGATCATAAGCTTTAACAGCGTGGCGTGGTGCGTGGTGCGGGCTTGGCTGTGCACGGCTTGGGTCATTGAATAGCCGTCAACGGATCGATTGAAACAGTGTACGCTAAACCGCTCTGGCCTTGAAAAGCGGCCAGCTACGGATGGGTACATGATCCACCGAGTCCAGGCGCGCAGATAGGGAAATGGCGGCATCAGGACATCGATGCCGCCATTTACGTTTCAGGCCTGCGCTTCAGCCCGTGCCTGTCAGCAAGTCAGATGAGGACCGGTGGGTACGCCCAAGTTCTGGGTGAAGGTCGTGTAGTAATTCACCCGGGTCTGCATCTGTGCCGGCCCCTGGTACTCGGTGCCGCCTGCGCATTCGCGATTGCCGTTAATGGCATTGATGGTCTGGCCGAAACCGTATCCGCCCACCATCGAGTCATGCGCCGCCCTGCCGGCGCGGCCCGGTTGGGTCATCCAGTACCAGACCGCACTTCTCCAGGCAATGGTGGCGTTGGTGGCCAACAGTTCCGGATTGTTCACCAGTTGCTCGCCCAGGCCCATGGCGTTGCCCAGACTGCGGTAGTTCGAGGTCCAGCTGATCTGGATCGGGCCGCGACCGAAGTACTGGTCGACCATGTTGGTGCTCTTGCAGGCGACGCGTACCCAGTTTACGTCGCAGTACAAGGGCCAGTTGGCGGTGTTGTACTCCCTCACTGCCCTCAGGTTGTCCGACTCGTGCTGCAGGTTGGCGAAGAAGGCGGCCACTTCCTGCTTGTCCAGGGTAGCGTTGCCCGACTTGGCAAAGCCTGGATAGTACCCTGCTGCAGTGACGAAGTCGGCGTATTGGTAGAACGAACTGCGGCTGGGGAACCATGCTTCGAACTGCGCTTTTGACAGGCCGGAAAAACTACCTGCCGGGTCGGGAGTAGGCGTCGGCGTTGGCGTGCTGCCACACGTAGTTTGCTGCCAATACCAGGTGCTAATGATCGGATCAGTACCGTCGGAGCCGTTGGTGCCGCTATTGACGACCTTGTAGAAATTGCCGTTAGCTGGGTACTTCACCACGCTGCCCAAGCTGTAGTTCACTCCTGCGCTCCAGGTCTGGGATGAGCAGGTCGGTGTCGGGGTGGGTGTCGGCGTCGGTGTTGGCGTCGGTGTCGGTGTTGGCGTCGGTGTCGGCGTGGTGCCGCACGAGCCACTCACCGTCCATGGCTTGCCACTTCCAGCGGCCCCGCTGTTGGTCGATGGATTGTCGCCCTGCGTCCAGTAGGCGGCCGTGTAGTTGATCCCCCCGTAGCTGGCCGACTTGCCGCCATCATAGACGGTGGTGCTGTTCCACGCTGCGTTACAGACGCTCGTTGCCGCCAACATCTTGCTTTGGGATGACTGGGTGCCGGTGGACGTATTGTCGCCGCCGCCGCCGCAGGCGGCCAGCGTCCCGCCCAGTACGCTGATGATCAGGCTATTGAGGATTGTTCTGTTCAATTGAGGCTCCATATCAAATTGTCGGGGCACTTGCATGCCGGAGATAAACCTGGTCGATCCGTGTGCCGCGCGTCACTCCGTGCCCGCGCGGTGATGAGGCGGAATCGATTTACGCGACAATTCCGATGTTTTATGTGCAAGATCGGTATACCAATATAACACCAATAATCGGATATATGCATACCAAGTTGGAGGAAATTAATACCAAATTGGGCCACTGAGGAAATGAGGGAGACCGTTTAACGCCCTCGACTGCGGTGCGGAAGCGTGCTTGAGATGGTCGCCTGCCGCGACTAGCCCTTCGCGTTGCTATTGCCGTGCCGTGCCGCGATGTCCCATCCACCGTCCACGCACAACTGGTCGAACTGCTGCGCCAGATCGGCCAGCACCACATTCCCCAAACTCTCGATCAGGATCGCCTGCGCCCGTTGCAGCGCCTCGCCCAGCGCCTGGTTGACCACCTTTTCTACCGCGCAGCCGGGATGCTCGTTATCGACGCCAATAGCGAACAAATGCGGCCCGCCAACCGCGCGATGAATATCGAGCAGTGTCACCGACCGTAAATCGCACGCCATCGACCAGCCCCCATGCTTGCCCGCGCCGGAGGTCACATAGCCAGCCTCGCGCAAGCCGGCCATGGTGCGCCGCACCACCACCGGATTCGTATCCAGCATTTTCGCGATGTGTTCCGATGTCAAAGGTCCGTCGTGCCTGGCCATGTGCAGCAGCACATGAAGCACGCGGGAAAGGCGGCTGTCTGTTCTCATTCAATTGTCGGTCGAGGTGATCTGAACGCACAGTTTACCGCCTCGCGGCGTACCGCGTGGACCGATCTTCATGCCCGCAAAAAGCCATCTTCCCGGCGCGATTATTTCGGGTACAATCATTGTGAACGGTCGTGCTATTTTTAGGCGATGACAACAAGGAGACTGTATGGACCTGAACTATACGAGCGAGGACCTGGCGTTCCGCGACCAAGCGCGCGCCTTCCTCGACGCCAATCTTCCGGCCGATCTGCAGCACAAGGTGCGCCAGCACCTGCGCCTGTCGAAGGACGACTACGTGCGCTGGCACCAGACCCTCGCCAAACAGGGCTGGGTGGCGCCGGGCTGGCCGACCGAATTCGGCGGTCCGGGCTGGAGCGCCGTGCAGCGCCACATCTGGGAAGAAGAATGCGCCCGCGCCGGCACCCCGCCCATCCTGCCGTTCGGCGTCAACATGGTCGCCCCGGTCATCATGG
The DNA here is from genome assembly GCF_030348125.1 of Massilia sp. DJPM01. NCBI lineage: Bacteria > Pseudomonadati > Pseudomonadota > Betaproteobacteria > Burkholderiales > Oxalobacteraceae > Massilia > Massilia sp. DJPM01. Next base: position 50,877 of record NZ_JAQOZV010000045.1, on the reverse strand, counting down.
CCTTCGGCAGCGACGCACAGAAAGCCCACTTCCTGCCGCGCATCCTGTCCTGCGAGGACTGGTGGTGCCAGGGCTACTCGGAACCGGGCGCCGGCTCCGACCTCGCGTCGCTCAAGACCAGCGCCGAACGCGATGGCGACTTTTACGTCGTCAACGGCCAGAAAACCTGGACCACCCTGGCCCAGCATGCCGACATGATCTTTTGCCTGGTGCGCACCGATAGCGGCGTGCGCAAGCAGGAAGGCATCTCCTTCCTCCTGATCGACATGCACAGCCCCGGCGTGACGGTACGTCCGATCATCATGCTTGACGAAGACCATGAAGTGAACGAAGTCTTTTTCGATCATGTGCGCGTGCCCGTGCAAAACCTGGTCGGCAAGGAAAACAAGGGTTGGACCTACGCCAAATACCTGCTCGGCCACGAACGCACGGGGATTGCCGCCGTGGGCCGCTCCAAGCGCGAACTGGGCTCGCTCAAGCGCATCGCCGCGCAGCGCAACAAGAATGGAAAACCGCTGATCGACGACCCGCTGTTCGCGGCCAAGGTGGCCACCCTGGAAATCGAACTGATGGCGCTGGAGATGACCGTCATGCGCGTGCTGGCGCAAGAGCACAAGGCGCCCGGACCGGAAGCGTCGGTGCTCAAGGTGCGCGGCACCGAAATCCAGCAGACCCTCACGGAGCTGATGGTCGAAGCGGTCGGCCCGATGGCGCTGCCGTTCGACCCGGCCTATCTGGAATCGGCAACGCCGCACAGCGTATTCGACGATGACGACGCCGCGCCGCTGGCCGCGCACTACTTCAATTTCCGCAAGACCTCCATCTATGGCGGCTCGAACGAGATTCAACGCAATATCATCACCCAGATGATCCTGGGCCTGTGAGGGACTGAACATGGATTTCAACTTCAAGGAAGAACAGCTGGCCTTCGCCGATGCCCTCAAGCGCTGGGTGAGCAAGGATTACAGCTTCGAGACGCGCAAGAAGATCATCCACTCCGACGCGGGCAGCTCCGACGCGGCGTGGGCCACGCTGGCCGAACTGGGCATGCTGGCCTTGCCGGTGCCGGAAGAGCAGGGCGGCTTCAATGGCACGGCGGTCGACATGTTCGTCGTGATGCAGGAGCTGGGGCGCGGCCTGGTGGTCGAACCGTACTTCGCCACCGTGCTCGGTGCGCATTTCCTGGCGCTGGGCGGCAAGCATCCCGACCTGCTGGCGCAAGTGGCCGGCGGCGAACTCAAACTGGCTTGCGCGCTGGCCGAAAAACAGGCGCGCCATGACCTGTCGGACATCGCTACCACGGCCGTCGCCAATGGCGGCGGCTACCTGCTCAATGGCCACAAGAGCGTGGTGGTGCACGGCGGCCAGGCCGGCAGCCTGATTGTGTCGGCGCGCAGCAGTGGCGCCCAGCGCGGCGTCGGCGGCGTATCGCTGTTCGTGGTGCCCGTGGACGCCGCCGGCGTGACCGTGCGCGACTACCGCACGCTCGACGGCCAGCGCGCCGCCGAGATCGCGCTGGCGAACGTCCAGCTGCCGGCAGCAAGCCTGATCGGCAGCGAGGGCCAGGGCTGGGACCTGCTCGACGCCGGCGCCGACTACGGCGCGGGCCTGCTGTGCGCCGAAGCGCTGGGCGCGATGGAAGCGATCTTCGCGGCCACCCTCGACTACCTCAAGATGCGCACCCAGTTCGGTGCGCCGATCGGCAAATTCCAGGCGCTCCAGCACCGCATGGCCGACATGTACATCCACCTGGAGCAGGCGCGCTCGATGGCGCTGCTGGCCGCCGTGCGCCTGGCGTCGACCGATGTGGAAGAACGCCGCCGTACCGTGTCGGCGGCCAAGTTCCGGGTCGGCCAGGCGCTCAAGTTCGTCGGCCAGCAGGCGGTCCAGTTGCACGGCGGCATGGGCGTGACCGACGAACTGCCGGCCGCGCACCACTTCAAGCGCCTCACCATGATCGAACTGTCGCTGGGCGACTCCGACCACCACCTGCAACGCTTCATCGCGCAGCCCGGCTTTGCGGCGGGTGACATGGCATGAAGAAAACCACGTGGTATTTCGAGGACTTTTACGTCGGCCAGGAGATCGGGCTCGGCAGCCGCACCGTGAGCGAAGAAGAAATCATCGCTTTTGCCACCCAGTTCGACCCGCAGCCCTTCCACGTCGACCATGACGCGGCCAAGGCGTCCATCTTCGGCAGCGTCATCGCCAGCGGCTGGCACACCTGCAGCATGATGATGCGCATGGTGGTCGACGGCCTGTGGTGCGCCTCGTCGAGCATGGGTTCCCCGGGCCTGGACAAGGTGCGCTGGCCGCAGCCGGTGCGCGCCGGCGACACGCTCACCGTCACCTACATCACCACTGCGCTCAAGCCATCGAACTCGCGCCCCGACCGCGGCGTGGTCTGGTCGACCTGGCGGGCCGTGAACCAGCACGGCGAGGTCGCCTGCGTCATCGAAGGCATGGGCATGCTGGGGCGCCGCCCGAAGGAGAACGGCGATGCGTGAATTTTCCAGCCTGGCCGAGATGCAGGCGCTGGTGGGACAGGAACTGGCCGTGTCGGACTGGGTCGAAATCACCCAGGAGCGCGTCAACCTGTTTGCCGACGCCACCGATGACCATCAGTGGATCCACGTCGACCTGGAACGCTGCGCGCGCGAATCGCCCTTTGGCGGCCCGGTGGCGCATGGCTTCCTGACGCTGTCGCTGATCTCCGGCCTGTTCGACCGCACGCTGCGCATGGTCGATGCGAAAATGGTGGTCAACTATGGCTTGAACAAGGTGCGCTTTCCGGCCCCGGTGCCGGTCGGCAGCCGCGTGCGCGCGCGCCTGGCCTTGCAGCAGGTCGAACCCATCGAGGGCGGCGCGCAGCTCGCATGGAGCGTCGTCGTCGAGCGTGAAGGCGGCACCAAGCCGGTGTGCGTGGCCGAACTGCTGATCCGCCGCTACGCCTGATCGTGCGCTAACCCGGCCCTTGGCGAACGTAGCGGCATGATTTACCTGGCCGGGGTCCAGCCGGCCGCTATGTTTCGCACGACCTGCAACACCATCTGCTTGCTCGCATCGGCCCGCTTCCCGCTGCGCCAGGCCATCATGACTTCCCACTCCCACAGCGGCAAATCGGCGATGTCGAGTTTGACCAGGCTCCCGTCCTGCAACTGTCTTGCTACCGCCATGTCAGGCATGAACGTCAGGAAGCCATGCTCCAGCACCAGCTCAAGTGCGGCACTGGCCGGCTGGATCGCATGAATCGGCGTATTCGTTGTGCGACTGGCGTGCAGGCGTCCGATTAATTCATCGCATTCCGCACCCCAGAATTGCGGGGCCAGCCGTGCGTTCGCGATATCGGCCAGCAGGCAAGCGGGCGCGCGCGCGAGCGGATGATCGCGATGCACCACGGCGATAATGGGCGACACGCAAATGCGTTCCAGCTCGATGCCGGCAATCGCCGGGCATCGTAATACAAAGCCGAGCTGGGCCTGATCGGTGAGGAGCATATCCATGATGATCGGCGAGTGATTCGTGGTACAGCGAATTTCCATGGGCGCCTCCGCCAGGGCCAGCAGGATCGGGCCGAACAGCATGGACGCGAGCGACGGCACACACGCAAGGCGCATTTTCGGCAGCGCGGGCGCGCCCTGGACCGATTCCATGCCGAGCTCGAGCGCAACGAGCGCGGCCCGCGCCGCCGGCAGGAACGTGACGCAGGCTTCGGTGGGGACGGCGCCGCGGCGGTGGCGCCGGAACAGCTGTACGCCAAGCTGGTCTTCCAGCGCGCCCACCCGCTGGCTCACCTGCGGCTGCGACCAGCGGCGGCGCGCGGCGGCCTGGGTAAAACTGCCGTATTCGACGATTTCAATCAAGAGGCGCAGGTCGTCGAAACTCACAGACATAAAAATATCCAATATCACACATCCGAATTCGGTGTCTTCTATTATGTCTTGCTCTTGCCTAAGATGAAAGCTCATTCATGACGTGGGAGCAGGAACATGGCAGGAACAAGCGACGCCAGGCGGCGCGGCAAACGCTTTATCATGATCGACAATCTGTTGGTGGTGGCCGGTTTCTATGTGGTCTTTCCCATCATCGGCCTGCATTTTATCGACCGGCTCGGATGGGCCGCGGCGGCGGTCGGCCTGGCGCTCGGCTTGCGGCAAGTGTCGCAACAGGGCCTGGGGCTGCTCGGCGGGTCGCTCTCCGACCGGTTTGGCGCCAAGCCCCTGATCGTGGGCGGCTTGCTGCTGCGGGCCGCCGGTTTCGGGGTACTTGCCTACGCCAGCAGCCCGGTCCACCTGTTCGTTTCCTGCATCCTGTCAGGGCTGGGCGGCAGCCTGTTCGAGCCTGCGCGCGGGGCGCTGGTCGTCAAACTGACCCGTCCGGCCGAGCGCAGCCGCTTCTACGCGCTGCTGATGATGCTGGAAAGCGCGGCGGCCGTGCTGGGAGCCTTGCTCGGCACTTTCCTGCTTGGCCTGGAGTTTTATTGGGTCGCGATGGGTGGCTGCGCGGTGTTCGTGTTGGCGGCGCTGGTCAATGCGCTGGCGCTGCCCGCCTACCGGGTCGCCGTCCCTGGTACGGCTGCGCTGGCGGCGCTGCGGGTTCCGCTTGGCGACAAGCCCTTCCTTACCCTGGTGCTGACCCTGAGCGGCTACTACGTGTTGCAGGTCCAGCTGATGTTGCTGCTGCCGGTGCTGGTGACGCACGTGACCGGGACCACCCAGTCCGTGGCCTGGATGTACAGCCTGGATGCGCTGCTCGCCGTGCTGCTGCTGTATCCCATGGCGCGCCTGGGCGAACGCTACCTGAGCGAGGAATCGCGCCTGCTGCTCGGGATCGGCGTGATGACGGCCAGCCTGGCAGCCATGGCGCTGGTCTCGGGCGCGGCCGGCGTGTTTGGCGTGCTGGCGCTGTTCTATGTCGGCGGCCTCATCGCCGAGCCCGCGCGCGAGGCCATCGTGGCGCGCCATGCGACGGCGCGGGCCCGCGCCAGCTACATTGGACTGAGCAGGATCGGGCTGGCGCTGGGCGGGCTGATCGGCTACGTTGCAGGCGGATATCTGCTTGACGCGGGCCGGGCGCTGGGCCTGCCGGGCCTGCCCTGGATGGTGCTGTGCGCGGTCGGCTGCCTGACCCTGGCCGCGCTGGCGCACCAGTTCTTCCGCGCCGCCTCCTGGCAGCGGGCGCGCGCATGATTCCCGCTGGCGCGCAGACGCAGGCCGCGACCGCCAGCAATCCTTGTACATCATAAAGCCGATGTATTCATCTACGCGAAGGAACGCACACCGCAACTATCAATATGTACGGGCCAACGCCGCGCGCACTTGGGACTAGTATGGACTGACGGGTAGTTATCGTCGTTCATACATCAGCAGGAGTCCGGATGAAAATTGCGAACTTGAAGATCGGCGTTCGTCTGGGGGGCGCTTTCGGCCTGCTGTTGCTGCTGATGGGGACCCTGGTCGCTACCGGCATCACCCTGCTCAACAGCGCGGGCAAAAGCACCGCGCACATGGTCGACCACGAATGGGTCAAGACCGAAGCGGCCAACCAGATCAACGTCGGCACGCGCGCCAATGCGCGCAGGACGCTCGAACTGTTCATCGTCACCGACCCGGCGCAGCTGGCCAACATCCACCAGCGCATCGAAGCGAACAAGAAGCAGATCACAGCCGCCCTGGCGACGCTGGAAAAGCTGATCGACTCGCGCGAAGGGCGCGAACTGCTGGCCCGGGTGGCGCGCGAACGCGCCGCCTACGTCAGCTCGTTCTCGCGCATCGATCAACTGATCGGCGAGAACAAGCGCGATGAAGCGTCGGCCCTGATGCGCGCCGAAACGCTGCCGGCGCTGGACGCGCTGCAGACCTCGATCACCGCCCTGGCAGCCTCGCAGAAGCGCCTGGCCGAAGCGGCCAGTGCCGCCGTCGAAGAGAGCATCGCCGGGGCCCGTACCATGATGCTGTGGCAGGGCGCACTGGGCCTGCTGATCGGCGTGCTGGCCGGATGGTGGATCACGCGCTCGATCACGCTGCCGATCAATGATGCGGTCAGGGTGGCCAGGACGGTGGCCGCCGGTGACCTGAGCGCCCGGATTGCGCCCGGATCGTCGAGCGAAACGGGGCAGCTGCTGCACGCGCTGGGCGACATGAACGCGGGCTTGCGCGACATCGTCAGCCAGGTGCGCAGCGGTACCGATGCCATCGCGACGGCGTCGAGCCAGATCGCCAGCGGCAACCTCGATCTGTCGGCGCGCACCGAACAGCAAGCCAGTTCGCTGGAGGAGACCGCGTCGTCGATGGAACAACTGACATCGACCGTCAAGCAGAACGCCGACAATGCGCGCCAGGCCAACCAGCTGGCCATTTCGGCTTCGCACGTGGCGGTGCAGGGCGGATCGGTGGTGGCACAGGTGGTCGACACGATGGGGTCGATCAACGAATCCTCGCGCAAGATCGTCGACATCATCAGCGTGATTGAGTCGATCGCGTTCCAGACCAATATTCTGGCCCTGAATGCGGCGGTGGAAGCGGCGCGCGCGGGCGAGCAGGGGCGCGGCTTCGCGGTCGTGGCCAGCGAGGTACGCAACCTGGCGCAGCGCTCGGCGGCGGCGGCCAAGGAAATCAAGATGCTGATCGACGATTCGGTGGACAAGGTCGCGCAGGGCAGCGAACTGGTTGACCGGGCCGGATCGACCATGCAGGCGATTGTCACGAGTATCAAGAGCGTGGCCGACATGATGGGCGAGATCACGGCGGCCAGTGTGGAGCAGACCGCCGGGATCGAGCAAATCAACCGGGCCATCACGCAGATGGACGAGGTGACCCAGCAAAATGCCGCGCTGGTGGAAGAAGCGGCTGCCGCCGCCGGGGCGCTGCAGGACCAGGCGGGAACGCTGGCGGGCGTGGTCAGCGTGTTCAAGCTGCCGGCCGGCGTGGTGGAAGGCCGCGCCAAGCCGGTGCTGCGCGAGGTGGCGGCGAGGGTGGCGGTGGAACGGCCGGCGCGGGCGGCCAGTCCGGCGGGCGCGCGCAAGCGCGAGGTGGCCGCCGCCGGGACGGACGATTGGGAAGAATTTTGAGCCGCCGTTTCCCCCCCGGCCCTGCCGGGGCCCGGCCGCCAAGTACACATTCCTTGATCTGGATTGGTTGACGAGGCCAGAGCGCCGGCATACAATTTCTTTCTGGAAATAATGATGGCATCGCAGCCGTGCCGCAGGGAAGGCGGCGGTGCTGCAGGCCGCCGCGCCGGCCATTGCTGGTCTTTTTCCGCCCGCCCCAAACCAGCGGGTGGGCTCACAAGCACCTCCATTCCACTAACGTCGCGGCGTCCAGCCAGCGCTGGCGCGCCCGCATCACCCGGGACAGTCGGATGAATATGACAAACTTGCGCATCGGAGCGCGTCTGGGCGGCGCTTTCGGCATCATTTTGCTGATCATGGCGGCCCTGATCGCCACGGCACTCACACGGCTCGCCAACCTCAGCGCCGTCAGCAGCAACATGATCGAGCGCGACATGGTCCAGGCCGATGCGGCCAACGTCATCAACGCCGGCACCCGCGCCAACGCGCGCGCCACGCTTGAATTGTTCATTGCGCCCGACGCCGCCTACAGCGCCAGGGTGCGCGACAAGATCGAAGCGAACAAGAAGGACATCAGCGCCGCCATTGCGCTACTCGACAAGCTGGCCAGCGACGCCGAAGGCCGGCAACTGCTGGCCAGGATCAAGGCCGAGCGCGCGCTGTATGTCGGCTCGTTCGCCAACGTCAGCCGCCGCATCGCCGCGCAGGAGCGCGATGCGGCCGCCGCCCTGATGCTGGTCGAGACCCTGCCGGCGCTCGACACCTTGCAGGACTCGGTGACCCGGCTGGTTAGCCTGCAAAAGAAGCTGGTGGGCGACGCCGGCCAGCGCATCGAAGACAGCGCAATGCTTGCGCGCCGCTCCATGCTGGTGCTTGGCCTGGCGGCGCTGCTGATCGGCGCCCTGTCCGGCTGGTGGATCACCCGTTCCATCACCCGGCCGATCGGCAGGGCGGTGCAGCTTGCGAAGACGGTCGCCGCCGGCGACCTGAGCAGCGACATCGCGCCGGGCGCGGGCGACGAAACGGGGCAATTGATCCAGGCGCTGCGGGACATGAACGGCAGCCTGCAACACATCGTCGGCCAGGTACGCGGCGGCACCGATGCAATTGCGACGGCGTCGGGCCAGATCGCCGCCGGCAACCTCGATCTGTCGGCGCGCACCGAGCAGCAAGCCAGTTCGCTGGAGCAGACCGCGTCGTCGATGGAAGAATTGACGTCGACCGTCAAGCAGAACGCCGACAACGCGCGCCAGGCCAACCAGCTGGCCATGTCGGCCTCGCACGTGGCGCGCCAGGGTGGCGTCGTGGTGGCGCAGGTGGTCGACACCATGGGATCGATCAACGAATCGTCGCGCAAGATCGTCGACATCATCGGCGTGATCGAATCGATCGCGTTCCAGACCAATATCCTGGCCCTGAATGCGGCGGTGGAAGCGGCGCGCGCGGGTGAACAGGGACGCGGCTTCGCGGTGGTGGCCAGCGAGGTGCGCAACCTGGCGCAGCGCTCGGCGGCGGCAGCCAAGGAAATCAAGACGCTGATCGGCGACGCGGTGCACAAGGTCGCGCAGGGCAGTGAACTGGTCGACCGGGCCGGAACGACCATGCAGGCGATTGTCACCAGTATCGGCAGCGTGACCGACATCATGGGCGAGATCACGGCGGCCAGCGTGGAGCAGACCGCCGGGATCGAGCAGATCAACCGGGCGATTGCGCAGATGGACCAGGTGACGCAGCAAAATGCCGCGCTGGTGGAAGAAGCGGCAGCCGCCGCCGGGGCGCTGCAGGATCAGGCGGGAACGCTGGCGGATGTGGTTGGCGTGTTCAGGCTGCCGGCGCGCGTGGTGGAAGGCCGGGCCAGGCCGGCGGCGCGCACGGGCGCCGCGTGGGGCGGCGGCAAGCGCGCCCTAATCGGGCTGTAAACAATAGCGGTTGCGCCCCCCCGCCTTGGCCTCGTATAACAGCGCATCGGCCATCTTGATCAAGCCACCCGGCAGCAAGCCATCGGCCGGCATCAGGCTGGCCACCCCCATGCTCAGGGTCAGCCACGGCGAGGCTCCGGATTTTTCGTGCGGGATGGCCAGCAGCGCCAGTTCGTCGAGCAGCTTCCTGGCCACCACCTCGGCGCCGCGCTTGTCTTCCTGCGGCAGCAAGATCACGAATTCCTCGCCGCCATAGCGCGCCACCAGGTCTTGCGGGCGCGCCGCCGCGCGCCGCATCGCCGCGCCCACCTGCACCAGGCTATCGTCGCCGGCCTGGTGTCCGTAGGCGTCGTTATACGCCTTGAAATGGTCGATATCGGCGATGATCAGCGCGATCGGCAGCCTGGAGCGCGCGCAGCGCCGCCATTCGGTATCCATCGCTTCGTCGAAACCGCGCCGGTTGGCCACGCCGGTCAGGCCATCGGTCAGGGTCAGCTCGCGCAGCGCATCGCTCTGGCGCTTGACCGTCAGCTGGGTGCGCACGCGCGCCCGCACCACCGCCGCGTTGACCGGCTTGGTGATGAAATCGGCGGCGCCGGCTTCCAGCGCCCGCGTTTCATCCTCCGGCGTCTTGAGCGCCGTGACGAAAATGATCGGAATGTCGCGCGTCGCTCCCGACTCGCGCAAGGCCCGGCACACCGCGTAGCCATCCATGTCGGGCATCATCGCGTCGAGCAGGATCAGGTCGGGGCGCTGGTTCTGGGCGATATGCAGCGCCTTGGCGCCGTTCATCGCAAACAGCACGTCGTGCTCGTCCTGCAAGGCCTGGTGCAGGATCTGGATGTTTTCCATCGCGTCGTCGACGATCAGGATACGCCCGTTCCTCGCCATATCGGTCCAGCTCATGCACGGTCCCTTCGTTTCAAAATCTCTTGCACCTGCAGCGCGGCGTTGGCAAAAGCCAGCGTGGCGACGGCGTCACCCAGCGCGGCCATCACCGCCGGGGCCAGGGCCGCGTCCAGCACCGGACGCAATGCGTCAAATGCCGCCATGGCCTTCAGATTGTTATTCTGAAGCAAACTCAGAAGATCCGCCAGCGCCGCATCGACTTGTGCGGGGTCTTGTAGCCCCGGCTGCACATCCGCCGCCGCCGGCGCGGGCAGGGCGCGCGCGGTGTCGAACACCGCCTGCAGCGCCTTGTCGAGCGCCCCCAGGCGCACCGTCAGCTCGGCGCTGCCGGCGCCGCGCAAAGCCTGTTCAAAATCGAAGGCCAGCGCCGCCAGCTCGCTTGCCCCCAGGTTGGCCGCCACGCCACGCAAGCGGTGCACGCGCTGGATCGCCTCCAGCCGCTGCTCGCCGCGCAACAGCGCGCGCACCTCGTCCAGGGTGTGCCCCTGCGAACTCTCGAAGCGCTTGAACAAGGTGATGAAGTTATCGACATGGCCACCGAAGCGCGGCAGGGTCGACGCCAGGTCGATGCCCGGGATATCGAGCGCGCGCACGCTGTCGGGCAGTGCGGCCCTGGGCTCATGGAGCATGCCCGCGGGCGCGTGCGGCTCGGGCGCGGCGCCGGCCGAGGTCACCCGCAGCAAGGTGTTGACCATGTTGTCGACGTCGATCGGCTTGGCCACGTGGCCGTTCATGCCGGCCTCCCTGGCGCGGCGGCGGTCCTCTTCCATCGCGTTGGCCGTCATCGCAATGATCGGCAGGGTCCTGATGCCCATGCGCCGGATCGCTTCGGCCGCCTCGTAGCCGTTCATGACCGGCATCTGGATATCCATCAGCACCGCGTCGTAGCGGCTGGGGGAATCGGCCAGCATGCTGACCGCGATGCGCCCGTTGCCGGCGATGTCGACCGCGGCGCCGGCGTGCAGCAGGATATACTTGGCTACTTCCTGGTTGATCTGGTTATCCTCGACCAGCAGTACGTACATGCCCTTGAGCCGGCCCGCCAGCGGCTGCTCGGGCGGCGCCACCGGCGCCGCCTTCCCGGTGTGCAGCTCGATTGCCGCCGCCGCCAGCGCCAGCCGCGTCACCGGTTTGCTCAGGATGGCGTCCAGTTTCAAGTCGTCCTGCAAGGCCACCAGCTGTTCGCGCGCGCTTTCGGCCACCATCAGCGCGCAGCGCGGCATGACGATGGCCGGGTCGGTACGCGCGAAGGTCAGTACCGCGATGCCATCGAGTTCCGCCATCGCCGTATCGAGGAACATCAGGGCATACGGCGAACCGGCGCGCCCGGCCGTGCGCAGCAGTTCGAGCGCCTCGGCGCCGCTGGCAGCGCTGTCGACATCCCATCCAAAGTCGGCGCACAGGCGCGCGATGGCCTCGCGCGCGCTGCGGTTGTCGTCCACCACCAGCACCCGCCGCATGGCGCCGCCGGGCAGCGGGGGCAGTGCGGGCAGCAGCGCCGCCTCGCCGGCCTGGGCGATGCCGAAGGGCGAATCGAAATGGAACTCGGCGCCGGCGCCAAGTTCGCTGCGCACGCCCAGGGTGCCGCCCATCAGGTTGACCAGGCGGCGGCAGATGGCCAGTCCCAGTCCGGTGCCGCCGTATTTGCGGCTGGTCGAGGTGTCGCCCTGCGAGAAGGCGTCGAACATGTGGGCCTGCTGCTCGCGCGCGATGCCGATGCCGCTGTCGCGCACCGCAAAATCGAGCACCACCACGCCATCGTGCTCGCCGCGGCGCGTGATCGACAGCACCACTTCGCCCTGGTCGGTGAACTTGATCGCGTTGCCGATCAGGTTCAGCAGTACCTGTTCGAGCCGTAGCGCGTCGCCCACCACGGTCAGCGGCACGTCCGGCGCCACCGCGTACACCAGCTCCACGCCCTTGCTCCAGGCATTGGCCGACAGCAGCACCGACATGCTTTCCAGGACCTGGCACAGCGTGAACGGCGCCGATTCGAGCACCAGCTGGCCCGCCTCGATCTTGGAAAAGTCGAGCACGTCGCTCAGGATGCCCATCAGCGAACGGGTCGACATCTTGATCTTGGCGACATAGCTGCGCTCGCGCCGCTCCAGCGCACCTTCTTCGAGCAGGCGCGCCAGCCCCATGATGGCATTCATCGGGGTGCGGATTTCGTGGCTCATATTGGCCAGGAACTGGCTTTTCGCGCTGCTGGCCGATTCGGCCCGCTCCAGCGCCTGGATCAACTGCTCGTTGAGCGATTGCAGGCGCAATTCGGTGCGCTTGAGTTCCGACACATCCGAAATGAGCACGTAAAAGCCGCGCACCGCGCCTTCTTCGTCGAAGTCGGGAATGTAGTTGGCCCAGGTATGGCGCACCTCGCCGGAGGGATCGTGCAGCTCGCGCGAAAAATGAGTGGCCTTGCCGCCCAGGACTTCGCGCAGGTGCGGCGCAATGTCGGCCATTGTTTCGGGGCCGAGGATGGCGTCCATGCGCGCGCCGGTCATGCCGGTGGCGCTGCGCCCGCACAGCTCCAGGTAGCGGCGGTTGGCGAACTGGCAGCGCAGTTCCGCGTCCCAGTAGGCGACCATGCCGGGCACGTTGTCGGTGACGGTGCGGATGAAGCGCTCGCTCTGTTCGAGCCGCTCGCTGGTGGCGCGCAGCGCCTTTTCGGCCGCCACGCGCTCGCTGATATCGCGCACGGTCGACTGCAAAATGCCCTTGCCGCCGATGTTCACGCTGGTGAGCAGCACATCGGCATGGAACAGGGTGCCGTCGCGGCGCATGTGCAGCCACTCGAAATGGTGGCTGCCGGTGTCGATTGCATAGCGGATGAACTGTTCGGCCTTGTCGTCGGAGCGGCGGCCGTCCGGCTGGAATTCGGGCGAGGTGGTGGCCGGCGACAGGGTCAGGAATTCCTCGATGGTGGCGCAGCCATAGATGCGCACCGCCGCCTGGTTGCCGCCGATGAAACCGGCGCCCTGGGCGATCAGCATGTGGGCGTCGCCCGACATTTCGTACAGCGCCCGGAACTGCTCGTTGACGTCGCGCAGGCGTTCCGAGAGCAGCTTGCGCTCGCTGACATCGAGCACCACGGCACTGATGCCGACCAGCGCGTGGTCGGCCCCGAACACCGGATGGTAGCTGGTCACCCAGTGGCTTTCCACATCGGGCGAGCCGGGCACCGGGCGCGAGTCGTGCACCGACTTGAGCGGCAGGCCGGTATCGCGCACCTGGCGGTACGCCTTCTCGAATTCGGCGCCGAGGGGGCCGAGCAGCTCGGGCAGGGTGTGCCCCAGGTGGTCCGCCACCGGAATCGCGTTGACCGCGGCCAGGTAGTCGTTGACCATGACGATGCGCAGGTCGCTGTCGAGCAGGGCCAGGCCCACCGGCGCGGTGGCGTACACGGTTTCGAGCAGGGCGTTGGCGCGTTGCAGTTCGCCGGTGCGCTCGGCCACCAGGGTTTCGAGGTCGTTGCGGTAGCGTTGCAGTTCCCCGTCCATGTGCCGCAGGGCGCCGGCCACCTCGGCCACCTCGCGGATTTGCATCGGCGGCAGCAGCATCGGTTCGCCCCGTCCGAGCGCCGCCGCCGGTGCGCACAGGGAGCGCACCGAGCGTCCGATCACGCCGCCGATGCTCCACGCGGCGGCAAAGCCCACCACCAGCAGCGTGGCCACGCTGAGGAACACGCTGGCCAGGGCCTCGCGCATGGCTTCATAGGCCGCGTCGCGCGGCAGGGCGACCGTGGCATACCAGCCGCGCGTGGGAGAGCGCTGCAGGCTGGAGATGACGCGCACGCCCTCGCGCGAGGTCAGTTCCATCGGGCCGGCATTCGCGCGGCGCGCCAGGTCGGCCATTTCCGGGCGCGCCAGCGCGCCGATGAACTTGTCGGGAGCGATGCTGCGCGCGACAAAGGTGTCGTGGCGGTCGAACACCTGGGCGTTCCAGCGCGGCGGCAGGCGCTGTTCGGCCAGCAGCTGGTTGAAGCGTTCGGGGCGTAACTGGGCCGACAGCACGTACACCACCTCGCCGTGGCGCCGCACCGGCACCTCGACCGAGACGGTGTAGGGATCGGTGGGGCTGGCGCGGTACAGGTCCGAGGTGGCGGCCAGGCCGCTGGCGGCCACCTGGCGGATGGTATCGGCATTGCCGTTCGGTGGCAGGGGCAGGCCATGGGCGACGCGGGTGTTGAGCAGCGGCGTGCCATCGCGCTCGCTCAGCACGAAGGCGAAGCCCGGGAATTCCGGTCCGAGGATGCTGCGCGCCTGCTGATGGAAGGCGGCCAGGTCGGCGCTGCTCAGGCTGGGCGAGCTGGCCAGGGCGCGCGCGGCGGTTTCGCCGGCATCGAGATCGCGCTCGACGGCCATGAGCACATTTTGGGCCAGGCGCTCGGCATCGCGCAGCAGGTTCTGGTGCTCGCGCTGGAAGGAATCGTAGGACAGGGCGGCGAAGCCGATCAGGGTCGGCAAGGCGCAGGCGAGGACCAGCTTGGCGGTCTTCGAGCGGATGGACGGCAGGGTTGAACGTGATGAAAACGACACTGCCCGAGCCTCCGCCGCATCAAACGCGGCGCCGCGCACCGCTGTGAGACCGATGGTAGCCGAGCGCGCGTTTTCTTCAAAGCACTTTACGCCAGCCGTGCGCGGCCATCGCTCGCCATTTCTCCCACAACATTTCCTAACCGGGGTCGGCGCTCCGATTCGACACGTTTCTTCATTGAGCGCTGACCCCGATGAAGAAACATTGCCGGCTGGATCGGCGGGTCAGGAACGGGTGATGGGCAGCGAGAGGTCTTCGCCCAGCTTGATGTGCTTGGCCAGCTCGATCTTGGCAATCGCGTTGCGGTGCACTTCGTCCGGGCCGTCGGCCAGGCGCAGGGTGCGGTTGCCGGCCCACTGGTAGGCCAGCGGGAACTCGTCCGACACACCCGCCGCGCCGTGCGCCTGGATCGCCCAGTCCAGCACCTGCTGGGCCACGTTCGGTGCCAGCACCTTGATCATGGCGATCTCGGCCTGGGCGTGCTTGTTGCCCACGGTATCCATCAGTGCGGCGGTCTTGAGCGTCAGCAGGCGCGCCGTATCGATCTGGATGCGCGACTCGGCGATGCGCTCGCGCCACACTCCCTGGTCGGAAATCTTTTTACCGAAGGCAACACGGCTATTCAAGCGCAGGCACATCAGTTCCAGCGCGCGCTCGGCCACGCCGATGGCGCGCATGCAATGGTGGATGCGGCCCGGTCCCAGGCGGCCCTGGGCGATCTCGAAACCGCGTCCCTCGCCCAGCAACAGGCTGGAGGCTGGCACGCGCACGTTCTCGAACAGGATTTCGCAGTGGCCGTGCGGGGCGTCGTCGTAACCGAACACGGGCAGCGGGCGGACGATGGTGATGCCGGGCGTGTCGGCAGGCACCAGGATCATCGATTGCTGGGCATGGCGCGCCGCTTCCGGATCGGTCTTGCCCATGACGATGAAAATCTTGCAGCGCGGATCGCCCGCGCCCGAAATCCACCACTTGCGTCCGTTGATGACGTAATCGTCGCCGTCGCGCGCGATGCGGGTTTCGATATTGGTCGCGTCGGACGAGGCCACGGCCGGTTCGGTCATCGCAAAAGCCGAGCGGATCTCGCCGCGCAGCAAGGGTTCGAGCCAGGTGCGCTTGTGTTCTTCGCTGCCGTAGCGCTCGATGGTTTCCATATTGCCCGTGTCGGGCGCGGCGCAGTTGAACACTTCCGGCGCCCAGCCGACCCGGCCCATGATCTCGCACAGCGGGGCGTAATCGAGGTTCGACAAGCCTTCCGGCGCGCGCACCGATTTTGGCAGGAACAGATTCCACAAACCCTGCTCGCGCGCCAGCGGCTTGAGCCGCTCGATCAGCTCGGTTGGAATCCAGCGGTTGCCCTTGTGCGTGCCGTTGCGGTCGACTTCCTGCTTGAACGCGGTCTCGTTCGGATAGACGTGCTGGTCCATGAAGGCGAGCAGGCGCGCCTGCAACTCTTTGCAGCGGTCGGAGTAATCGAAGTTCATTAGTTATCCTTGGAAAGAGAAATGGCGCGCTGCGCATACTGCCAGCCCAGTTCGGCCATGGGCCGCGCGGCCTTGCCGTTTTCGAGGGCTTGGGCGCTGGAGGCGGTGCCGTCGACGTAGCGTTTCATGATGCCTTGCATGATGCCGGCCAGGCGGAACATATTGTAGGCCAGGTAAAAATTGAAATCCTCGATGCGGATGGTCTTGCCGGTGCGCGCCGCGTAGGCGGCGATGTAGGCTTCCTGGGTGGGAATGCCGAGCGCGTCCAGGTCGAGGCCGGCGATGCCGCGGAACTGTCCGGGCGGGATGTGCCAGCTCATGCAATGGTAGGAGAAATCGGCGGCCGGGTGGCCCAGGGTCGACAGTTCCCAGTCGAGCACGGCCAGGATGCGCGGCTCGGTCGGGTGGAAGATCATGTTATCGAGGCGGAAATCGCCATGCACGATGGCGGTATCGTCGCCCGGCGGGATGTTGTGCGGCAGCCAGGCGATCAACTGGTCCATGGCGGCGATCGGTTCGGTGACCGAGGCCTGGTACTGGCGTGTCCAGCGTTCGATCTGGCGTGTGAAATAGTTGCCGGGTTTGCCGTAATCGGCCAGGCCGATGGCGGCGTAGTCGACCGTGTGGAGGCAAGCGATGACGCGGTTCAGCTCATCGTAGATGGCGCCGCGTTCGGCGCGCGTCATGCCGGGCAGGGACTGGTCCCACAGCACGCGGCCATCGATAAATTCCATCACGTAAAATGCGCGGCCGATGACCGATTCGTCGGTGCAGAGTGCATACTGGCGGGCGGCGGGAAAGCCGGCCTTTTGCAATGCATCCATGACGCGCAATTCGCGCTCGATGGCGTGGGCGGAAGGCAACAGCTTGGCCGCCGGTCCGGGTTTGGTGCGCAGCACATAATGCTGGCCGCCGGCGCTGATCTTGAAGGTGGGATTGGACTGCCCGCCCTTGAACTGGGCCACTTCCAGCGGGCCGCCGGGATAGTCCTCGACATGGACGCGCAGATAAGCGTCGAGGGCATCGACATCGAATTTCTGGCGCTCCGAGACCGGCTTGGTCCCCATCATTTCCTCGAACATCTTGTCTCCTGCTGGTTATGTGAGATCTATTCTAGCTCATGAATAGAACGACCGTACTAATTTTTCCACCACCGGGGTCTGACCTCTGATTAGCAATAGTTTCCTAAGGTGTGGCAAAGCGAGGATGATCATCAAAGTGTTGCTAGTCAGAGCTCTGACCCCGGTTGTGCCGCTCAAACAGTCGCATACCGAAGTCTCGCCTTGCGACCACGCTCAGTTACTCGGCGGACGAAGCAGTTTCCTACAAATCCCGCCCTGGAATTACCGAACTTCCTACAACCGGGGTCTGACCTCAATTAAGAAATGTTTCGAGTCAGAGGTCAGACCCCGGTTGGGGAGTGTTGTTGGCGGGAAGCTTAGCGCGAGAGGCGGTATTGCTCGTACAGCTGTTCCATCGTGGTGCTGCGCGTCTCGGTTTGCAGCGGGGCGGGTGGGGAGTAGTTGACGAAGCGAACTACCCAGTCGGACTCGGCCTCGCCCACGTCGAGCGCGTTGATGCAGCCGGCCGTTTGCGATAGCCCACCCAGGAACATGCGCTGGCCCGTCAGCGCCAACGATAAAATCGCGCAGTTGACGCCGCCATGGAGCACCAGCAGCGTCGTATCCCAGTCGTCCTGCCCGCGCAGGCGCGTGACCGCCGGATGGATCCGGTCCATCAGCTGTCCCACCGATTCGCCCCCCAAAAAGCGCTTGTCTTCGCCCACCATGCCTTCAAACGCGCCCGTAAACGCGTCCTTGAGGTCGGCATCGGCAATCGTCGACAGGCGCCCGCCACGGATTTCTTCGAATTCGGGCCAGATCTCGATATCGATCCCCTGGCCGGTCGCCGCCAGCACGCGCGTGGCCGTTTCCACCGTGCGCGGCAGGCCGGAGACGATCACGCGGTCGAACTGGATGCCTTCGGCCGCAAACGCCCGCCCGGCAGCACTGGCTTGCGCGCAGCCCTGTTCGTTGAGGGGTACGGTTTCTGGAAGAAATGGTTTGCCTGAGGCATCAAAATAGGTGACGCTACCATGGCGCATCAGGAAGATGCGACGGCGCTGGGATGTAGGGGACATGGGTTCTTGTGGTCAGTTCAGAAAAACAGGGCGGTGCGGGTGACGATGCTGCCGGTGTTGGTGTATGGGGCGCTCGCGCGCACCGCGCCGGTGGTGGCGACGCCATCGTCGAGCTTGCTGTCGAGCTGCTGGGCGAAGGAGTCGGGCAGGTTGTCGAAGCGCAAGCCGTTGCCGCTGCGCCCGCCCACGGCGTCGTTGTAGATGTACACCGCACCGCCCTGGGCGCTGGTCATGAAGTCGGTGCTGCCGTTGTACGCGCCGGTGATGAAGCCGGACAGCGCCAGGTGCTGCGGCGCCGACAGGTATTCGGTGATCTGGCCGTCGCCGTTGCCGTTGGCGGTGGCGCCGGCCACATGGGTGGTGGCCAGCACGTCGTCACCGGGCAGCGCGCGGAATTTGTCCTGGTAGGCGTTCACCGCCGCCGCCAGTGAGTTCGATTGCTGGATGATGTTCTTGACCTTGGCGCTGTCGATCAGCCCTTGCCCCTTGAGCACGCCGCCCAGCAGCAGGCCGATGATCACCAGCACGATGGCGATTTCGACGAGGGTGAATCCTTGTTGTCGTTGCATGAGGTTCTCTCTGTTGTGACGGCAGCTGCGTAGTATTCTAGCGTATCAAGGATGGGCCCGGCGCCGGCGCGCCGAAATGTCGTGCAGCCGTCGTTCCAGGAACGCGAGTTCGCGCGCATCGCTGACCTGGCCGCTGGCGAGCATGGCGCCGATCAGCGCGATGGCGCTCTCGTCCTCGCCCATGTCGTCGAGGATGAACAGTTCCATCTGGCGCGCCCACGCCGGCACCACCGCAGCCGTGGCGTTGAGCGCGTGCGCATACCGCCGCGCCAGGGCGGGATCGTGCAGCCGGTGATGCGCCACCAGCGCCGCATGCGCCAGCCACGGCCAGCGCCGGCCGGGATCTTCGCCAAAGCGCCGGTAGACAAAATCGAGCATGATGCGGGTGCGCGCGGGGTCGCTGCTGGCGCTGTACACCTGGCTCGCCGCCAGCAGCGGCGCCTGCCCGCACGGGTCCAGGTCGACGATGCGCTCCAGCCAGGTGCGCAAGGCGCTGTAATCGATGGTGCCCAGCGGCGTGGACGCCTCGTCCTGGCCTTGCACGTACAGGGTCATGGCTTTGGCCAGCGCCACCGGTTCGCCCAGGCTGGCCAGGCGCAGCAACGCCAGCGGAGGCGCTGGCGCCAGCCCGGCTACGGC
This sequence comes from Massilia sp. DJPM01, assembly GCF_030348125.1. Taxonomy (NCBI): domain Bacteria; kingdom Pseudomonadati; phylum Pseudomonadota; class Betaproteobacteria; order Burkholderiales; family Oxalobacteraceae; genus Massilia; species Massilia sp. DJPM01. The sequence continues at coordinate 31,612 of NZ_JAQOZV010000045.1, read as the reverse complement.
GCGCTGCCGCGGTGCACGCGCGGCGTGATAGCCCAGCTGCAGCGCCAGCGCGGCCAGCAGCAGCAGCGTCACCGGAACCGGCACGCGCGCGGCCATCACAGGTCCTTGCGGTAAAAATCGACCAGCGCGGCGGCCCCCAGCAAGGTGACATAGATCGCCGTCTGCGCCAGCAGCGGCGCCAGTTGCGCGCCGCCGTACACCAGCCATTCGCTGCGCGTAAACTGGTCCAGGTGCGGCAGCAGCGCCGCCAGGGCGTCGATGGCGACGCGCGGCAGCTGCGTGCCGTCCTGCGCCATGGCTTGCAGGCTGCCGATCGCCCGCGCCAGCAGGTAGAACGCCAGCGTGGCCGTCAGCGCCGCCATCGCCTGCCCGAGCGTCAGTACGCACAGCAGGCAAAATGCGGCGACAATCCACAGTTCCCACCACAGCGACAGCGCCCACGACACGCACCATGCGGCCGGCGCGAGCATCAATGCCATCGCTCCGAACAGCAGTGCCGGCAGCAGCGCCACGAGACCAAATCCAGCCAGCTTGCCCAGCACGTAGGCGGCGCGCGGTATCGCCAGCGCGAGCAGCAGTTCCTGCCCTTTGTCGGCCGCTTCGCGCACCACGCTGGTGGCCACGAAACCTGCCACCAGCAGCACGCAGCACAGGCGCAGCAACGCCGCCAGCAGGGCCGCTTGCGTCGCGGCGCTTTCGGTCAGCGCCAGTTGGCCCACGAAGCCGCCCAGCGCCAGCGCGCCGATGGCCAGTGCGCCCAGCACCCACGCCAGCCGGTTGCGCAGCGCTTCGAGCAGGGTGTATGAGGCAATCGTAAAGAGGGATCCCAGCATGGCCTAGCGCGGCAGCGTTCCGGCGGCAACCATGCGGTTGAACAGCACATTCGGCGAGAGCCAGATGACCAGGTCGTCGTACTCGCCGCCCGGCGCGGCAGAGCTGTCGCTTGGGGTGCGCGCCACGAAGGCGATGCCGGCGCTGCTGGCGTTGGTGCGCTCGTCGACGTTGCTGCTGCTCGTATCCATGCTGCGGATACCGGTGTCGCCAAACCCGCCGGCGCCGTTTTTCCCGTGCGAGACGATCACCGCCGGAATATCGTTGATGCCGGTCGCCGCCACCACGTTGCCGCGCGCATCGCGCGTGCCGATGGTGATGTCGCGCGCGGTCTGCAGCGTGAACATGGTCTGGCTGTTGCTGTACGCCGGCGACACGCTGTAGTGATATGCGTGCCCCCAGCTATCGAGCTTGGGCAGGCCGAGCGTGGCCCACGGCAGCACGCCCTGGCGCTTGCCATCGCGGCAGGTGGCACCAATCCGGTCTTCCAGCCCGTTGACCGGCGAGACGGCGGGGCAGGGCAGGTAGCCGTTGCGCAGCGCGAAACCCATCAGCGCTTCGCGTGCTTCGTCCATCGTTTTCTGGGTATCGCTGATCTTGCGCTGTTCCATCTGCACCGCCAGCGGGGTCAGTAGCCCGCCGATCATCAGTCCGACGATCACCAGCACCACGGCCATTTCGACCAGGCTGAATCCCTGCCGCGCGCGCGTCATGGCTTCGCGACGTCGGTGACGGTGCCGGCGTTCACGTCAACGCTCTGCCCGGGTTTGAGCAGCACCTTCTGGCCGGAGGGCAGCGTCAGCGTCACGCGTGGCGCCTGCGCCGGTCCGCTGAAGCGGTTGCGCGCGCCTTCCTGCGCCTCGTTGTTCACCCACACGGTGGACTTGCCGCTGCTGCGCCGCACGAAGCCATTCACGGTCATCGGCTGCGGCGCGGGTGCCGCTTCCACCACCGGTGCGGGCGGTGCCGCGATCAGGCCGCGCTGGACGTCGAGCTGATGGCGTTCGGCCGGCGTCGTGAACAGGCGCCCCATCGGCGCCGTCTGGGCCTGGGTGTTCTGGGCTGCGACGAGCAGCAGGAATGCGGCGACGGTGGGTTTCATGGCGATTCCTTCGCAATCGGCTGCGGCGTGGCGCCGAGCGTCAGCCAGACCAGGGTGCAGTTGGCCGTCAGGCGTGCCACGCCTATCGATTCGGCCGGTGCGTCGGTGCGTTTCAGCCTGCAGTCCTGGACCGTGAAGCGCCCGGCCCCGCGCAGGTCGTCGATGAAGTGGAACAGGTCCAGTTCGTGCACCAGTCCGAGTTCCACGCGCATGCGGCTGCCGCGCAACTGGTAGTCGCCCAGCGCCATCGGGGCAGGGAAGGCGAGCGGCTGCTGCACGTCGATGTCATAACTGGCCGAGACCAGCTTGCGCGTGAGCTGGATCGATTTGATCGATTCAATCCACGCCAGCCGGTTTTCGTCGCCGATCAAGCCGCCCGCCTGCAGTTCCGCGAAGCGCGGCTGATAGACGGCGATGTCCTGCTTTTCCGATTCGACGTTCTGGAAGCGGCTGGCCGCCGCGCCGCGCTCCTGGGCCGCTTGCGCCAGCGATGCCGCCTGCCGCGCGCCGTACCAGGTGGCGCCTCCCACCAGCAGCACGGTGGCGCCCAGCACCCCGGCGCACAGCCTGGCGGACGGCGCGATCATGCCGATTTCATCGCGCCAGGTGGGTACGCTGGCGTCGCTCGGCTTGCGGCGCAGGGCGTTCGGCTTGGCCATCATGGTTTCCAGGTCACGTTGATGACGAAGCGGGGCTTGACGCCGGCCTCGCCGGTGTCGGTCTTGCCGCTTAACTTGACGCTCTGGCGCACGTCGAGCGGCGCTTCGACAATGTGCACCGCCACGCCGGGATTGCCGGCCATGTCGAGCGCGAACTGGTTCACGCTGTCGAGAATGGCGCGGTAATCCGATGGTCCGAACTCGACTTCGCCATCGATACGCAGCACCTGCACCGGCGCCGATGGCAGGCCGACCAGGCTCGCGGCGATCGATTCGACGGCGTCGCCGGCGGCCGGTGCCGCCAGACTGGCAACAGCACCGGGCTGCGCGAGCGCCGGCTGCTGCACCTGCCAGTCGAGCGCCAGCAGGCGGATCGCGGGGGCGCGGTCGAGCGCACGGCTCACCAGCGCCACCAGCGGCGCCGGCGCGGGGGCGGTGGCGCCCAGCAGCCGGTCAAGCTGCACCGCGGCCTTCATGTTGGCGCTGCGCGCGGGCGTGGGCGGCAGCGTCGCCATGATGGCGCGGTAGCGCGCATCGAGCTGCGCCGCCTCGGCCAGCAGGCGCGTGGCTTCCTGGCCGTTGCGCACGCTGCCCCACACGCTTCCGAGCAGCCAGACGGCGCCGGCGACGGCAAGCGCGGCGCTGGCGCCGTTGAGCGCCAGGCGCGCGCGCCAGATCTGGTCAAAGCGCCCGGCCGCGCCAAGCGGGTACTGGCTGGGCGGGGAGTCGCGGCCCAGCAGGCCAAGCAACAGCTGTTCGGCCGTGTCCACGTGGCCGGCCAGTTTCAGGCGCGCGCAGGCGCTGTCGATGTCGATGAAGTGGAAGGCCACCTCCGGATCGTCTTCGCAGCGCTGTTCCAGCGCCGCCACGCGCGCCGGGGGCGCGAGCACCACCACATGCAGCATGTCGCCCCTTCCCAGCAAGCGGGTACTGGTCAGGAACTGCCGCATCTTGGCTGTTTCGAGGGCGCTGGCGTCAACCACGTCGTCGTGCGCGGCCAGCACCGTCAGGCGGGAAAATTTCAGGTACTGGCGCTGGAAATAGCTCTGGCGCAGGCCGCCGCCCTGTTCGGCGATCAGCAGCAGATGGTCCTGGCCGATGCCCATGCGCCTGACCAGCAGCGCCGACAGGTGGGCCGCCGAATACAGGCCGGCCAGCGCGATCCTGTTCTGCTCCATCACGGCCACCCACGGCTGCACCATGGCCGCGTTGGTCAGGGCCGAGAATACGGTGTGGTCGTCGCGCCGGCCTTCGCTATCGCGGTCCTGGATGTCGGCGTGGCGGAACGGCGTGTCGCGGAAGGCGTGCGTGAGGCGCCGCTCGACCAGGCTGCGTCCGGCGCGGCCACCCACGTGCGGCAGCAGGCAGCGCTGAAAGTCTTCTTCGACCAGGTCGGCCACAAGATAGGCGCGCGTGCCTTGCGCGCCATCGAGGTGGCGCGCAAAGGCGTCCATGCCGTCACGGTCGGCGGAAAAGCAGGGCCCGGGCGCGAGAGCCCCGGCGCGCCAGTCGAAGGCGCACAGCCGGTCGTTCGTCACATGGAATAATTGTTTGGGCAGCACTGCCATCCTCAGGTTTTCAACTGGCTCATGGTGTCGTAGATCGGTCCCAGCACGGACAGCATGATCCATCCGAGCAGCAGGCCAAGCGTGACCGTCATGGCCGGTTCGATCAGCGATTGCACGCGCTCGATCATTTCCTTCACTTCCCGATTATAGAAGTAGCTGACGTTGCGCAGGGCATTGTCGAGCGAGCCGGTGGCCTCGCCCACGCGCAGCATGCGCAGCACCAGCGGCGGGAAGATGCCGCTGTTCTGGAACGCCAGCGTGACGCTCTGGCCGTCCGAGATCAATTGCGCGGCGCGCTGCAGGCCGGCGGCGACCACGCGGTTGGCGACGATGCCTTCGGACAGGCGGATGCATTCGAGGATGGTGATGCCGGAACCGTACATCAGCCCGAAAAAGGTGGCGAAGCGCGCCAGGATGATCTTGTGCAGCACGGGGCCGATCAGCGGCAGGCGCAGTTTGAGGCCGTCGGCCAGCATGCGCGCGCTGTCGCTGCGGCGCAGCCATGCGCGCCCGCCAAAGTACGCCACCAGCGGCAGGGCGAGCAGGATGTACCAGTAGTGGATGAACACATTCGAGACGGCGATCAGCGCCCTGGTGTGGAACGGCAGCTTGCCGCCCATGTTCTTGATAAAGGAGGTCAGTTGCGGCACCAGCACGATCATCAGGAAAAAGGTCACGCCCAGCACCACCACGGCGACCACGATCGGGTAGGTGATGATTTTCCTGGTCTGGGCGGCCAGTTCGTCCTGCCATTTCAGGCTGTCGGACAGGTTACGGAATACTTCGGCCAGTTTGCCGCTTGATTCGCCGGCGGTGATGAGGCTGGTGAAGGTGTTGTCGAACACTTCGTCATGGTGGCGCAGCGCTTCGGACAAGGTCAATCCACCTTCGATTGACTCGATCAGGTCCGTGACGATTTCGCGAAAGCGCGGGTGGTCAAGGGAGTCGCGCAGGTCGCCCAGGCCCTCCAGGATCGGTACGCCGGCGGCGCTCAGCTGCTCCATGTGAAAGCAGAAGTTGATCAGGTCCGCGCGCTTGACCACGCGCTTGCCGAAGGCGACCGCCTTCTGGCCAGCGATATGGAAGTCGATCAGGTCCAGCTCCATGCGGCGCAGGCGCAGTTCCAGGTCGGCGCTGTTGGTCGCGTCCATGGCGCCGGGTACCATCTGGCCGGCCAGGTCCATCGCGCGGTAGGCGTACAGCGGCATCAGGCCAGCCTGTCGGTCAGGTCGACCACGCGCGCCACTTCGTCGAGCGAGGTGGCGCCTTCCAGCACGCGGCGCATGCCGTCGTCCACCAGCGAGCGGAAACCGGCGGCGCGCGCCGTCGCTTTCAGTTCGCGCAGCGAGGCGCGGCGGGCGATGGCTTCGTCGATGTCGGCATTCACCTTGAGCAGTTCCATGATCGCCATGCGGCCCTTGTAGCCCTGGTGGCCGCAGGCTTCGCAGCCGGCCGCGTGGCAGATGGTGGCCGGCGGGTCGTCGGCGTTCAATCCGAGTAGCCGGCGCTCGGTCGCATCGGCCAGTGCTTCGGTCTTGCACACTTGGCACAGGCGCCGCACCAGGCGCTGGGCGATGATGCCGATGATGTTGCCGGCCATGATGTCGGGCAGGATGCCGATGTCCAGCAGGCGCGACACCGAGCCGATGGCTGAATTGGTGTGCAGGGTGGTGTACACCTGGTGGCCGGTCATGGCCGCCGAAAACGCCATTTCGGCGGTTTCCCTGTCGCGCACTTCACCGACCAGGATGATGTCCGGGTCCTGGCGCATCATCGAGCGGATGCCGTCGGCAAAACCCATCTTGGCCGATTCGTTGATCGAGGTCTGGCGGATCATGTTCATCGGGTACTCGACCGGGTCTTCCAGCGTCATGATGTTGACGCTTTCGGTGTTGATGTGGTTCAGGATCGAGTACAGGGTGGTGGTCTTGCCGCTGCCGGTCGGCCCGGTCACGAGAATAACGCCGTGCGGCCGGGCGATCATCAGTTTCAAGAGGTGCAGTTCGTCCTCGCCCAGTCCCAGGCCGTCCAGCGGCACCAGTCCCTTCTGGCGATCGAGCACGCGCAGGACAAAATTTTCGCCGTGCGTGGTCGGTTGGGCCGAGGCCCGAAAGTCGATCTGGCGTCCCGAAAACTTGATCGAGATGCGCCCGTCCTGCGGCGCGCGCGATTCGGCGATGTTCATATTGCTCATCACCTTCAGGCGCACCGCCATCGCCGGCCAGTACGACTTGTGCAGGCTGCGGATCTGGCGCAGGATGCCGTCGATGCGGTAGCGGATGCGCAGAAAACTCTGTTCCGGCTCGAAGTGGATGTCGGAGGCGCCATTTTGCACCGCGTCGGCCAGCAGCGCGTCCATCAGGCGCACCATCGGCTGGCTGTATTCGTCGGTGGTGGCGGCCATGGCGGCGTAATTGACTTCGCCGGTTTCAATCTCCAGCAAGATGCCGTCGATCGACAGCTCGAAGCCGTAATACTGGTCGATGGCGCGCGCGATGTCCGATTCGTTGACCAGCACCGGCCCAATCGTGATGCCCTTGACCAGCATGGCGCTGATCTGGTCCAGCGCGACGATGTTGCTGGTGTCGGCCATGGCCAGGATCAGGTTGTCGGTATCGCGCTCGTACACGATCGGGAACACACGGTAGCGCTTGGCCACGTCCTTGGGAATGAGCTTGAGGGCGATGGCGTCGACCACCAGGCTGGTGAGGTCGGCGCTTTGCTGGTTCAGGTTTTCCGACAGCGCTTCGCGCACCGTCGCTTCGGTGACGAAGCCGAGCGTGATCAAGAGTTTGCCGAGCGGCTCGCTGCTGCGTTTTTGTTCGATCAGCGCGATGCGCAGCTGGTCTTCGCTGATGACCCCTTTCTGGATCAGCAGTTTGCCGAGGGGGAATTTTGCATGTTCCGACATGCGGTTATTGCCCGCCCAGTTCGCGCGCGCGGGTGGCGGCCGCCTCGCGGTCGAAATTGACGGCGCCGCGCTGCGCCAGTTCCAGCGCGCGCTGGTAGTAGCTCAGCGCCAGTTTGCCTTGATTGAGCCGGTCGAGGCCGATGGCCAGGTTGAAGGCGTAGTCGGCATTGTTCGGATTGGCGGAATAGGCGCGGAAATAGTGCTGCTGGGCTTCCGGCCAGCGTCCCTGGCGCGCATACAGATTGCCCAGGGCGAACAGCAGCGGGCCGGATTCGGGGTTGCGCTCGACCACGCGGCGCAGGCGCCCTTCGGACTGGCCCGGATCGCCCTGGCGCACGCTGCTCAGGCCGGCCAGCGCATCGTTGTCGTTGGGATCGAGGTCGAGCAGGCGCGCGTAGATGCCGGCTGCCTGCTCGGCCTGCTTGTCGCGGGCGGCGAGGGCGGCCATGCCGAGCAGGGCGTCGCGATTGTTGGGGTCTTGCCGCAGCACCGTCTGGTAGCTTTGGCGCGCCGCCGGCAAGTCGCCATTGTTGTAGGCCGTAAAGCCATTCTGGAGCGAGGGGTTGATCTGTTCGGGCTTGCTTGAGCGGGCCACGCGGATGCCGCTGCTGTCGGCCGGCGCGGCCGGCGTGCGCGGGGCGGCGCGGGGCGCGGCTTGCGGCGCAGCTTGTTGCTGCAACTGTTGCAGGCGCATCGCTTCATCCGGCGGCATCTGGTCGCGCGAGGAGGGCGGGGGTGCCTGCGGCACGTAGGCCTGGACCGGCTGGGGCGGCTGTATCGGCGCCTCCGCACCCGGCTGGGTGGCAATGACCGGAACGCCGGGCGCCGCAACGCCGGGCGCCACTGCGCCGGGATCGGGGGCGGGCGGCTGGTTCTGGCCCGGCATCGGCACCATCGGCAAATGCCGGCTGGAACCGGGACCGTAGACAGCGCTCCAGTACATGTAGGCGAACACGGCCGCGATCAGCAGGGCGATGCTGCCGAGGACCGCAATGCGGATGGTGCGCGCGTCCATGCGCGCCATGGCGCGCTTCCGAGCCTTGACGCGCGGCGCTGGCGCTGGCGGGGCGTTGCGCGAACGGCGCGGTGGCGCGGCCTGCGGGTCCGGTGTGGCCATGCGCGGCGGTGGCTCCGGCACGAAGCCGATGGACGGCTCGGCGCGCGCCGCGGCCGGCCCCGCGTCGAGCGGCGACAGGCTCAGCGGCTCGGCGGCCGCGGCCTCCTCCTGCGGCGCCAGCGCCAGTACCTCGTCGTAGGCTTCGGAGGGCTTGGCCAGTTCCTCGTCGGGAACGTGGTTTTGCTTGGCGCGCTCGGCTTTCTTGAGCGCCTGCATCAGGAGGCTCATGGTCAGTTCACCTTTGCGCGCACAGGTTCGGAGTACGGTTCGGCCACGGCGCCCGAGGTGTCGGGCAGCAGGTAGCGGTAATCCTTGTAGTCGCCGTTGACGCTGGCGTTTTTCACCACCACCGGCCGGATGAAGATCACCAGTTCCGTCTTGCTGACTTTTTCGTTGCGGTACGAGAAGAAATTGCCGATCACCGGCAGCACGCCCGCGCCCGGCACGGCATCCTTGGCGTTGTCCACCGAATCCTGCATCAGCCCGCCCAGCACGGAAATGTCGCCGCTGTAGACCTTGAGGATCGATTCGACTTCGCGCGCCTGAATCACCGGCACCTGGCTGGTCACCTTTTCGGCGGCCAGCGCCGGGTTGGGGTCGGTCACATAGCCGACAATGCGGGTAATGGTCGGGCGCACGTTGAGGGTGACTTCGTCCGTGTCGGCAATCTGGGGCGTGACGCTCATCACAAAGCCGACCGGCACCGTTTCGAGCTTCGACTCGTAGGTGGCGGGCGTGGTGACGTTGCCATTCACGCCGATCACGGCCGGCGTGACCTTGATGGTGAAGAAGACGTTGTTGTCGACCACTTTCAGCATCGCGGTCTGGTTGTTCAGCACGCTGATCTTGGGGCTGGACAGCACTTTGACCTTGCCGAACGATTCGAGCAGCTGGATCGCGGTGGTGATGTTGCCCAGCGCCGAGGTGGGGTTCAGGTAATTGATCGAAAACAGCCCTGGCGTGCTGCCGATCGCCACGCCCGAGCCGGGCAACGCGCTGCCGACCGGCCTCTGGCTCAGGGTCAGCCCGCCGTGCAGGCGGCTCCAGTTGATGCCCTGCTGGTACTGGTCCGACAGGCGCACTTCGATGATGGTCGCTTCGATCAGCACCTGGCGCTTGGCGCTGCCGAGCACGATGTCGAGAAATTGCTGGATCTTTTCGTGCTGGCGTCCGGTCGCGCGTACCGCCAGCAGCCCGCCTTCGGCATTGACGATGACCGATGGCGCGTTGCGCTGGCGCTCGTTGGAGGATGCGTTGAAGGCGGCCAGCACGGTGTCGGGCACGGCCTGCGGCGCGGGCTGGGTCGGCTGGTTCGGGTTCGCCGGGGCTGTGCCGGCGGCCGCTGGCGGGGGTGCTGACGAGATCGTGCTCGGGGCGTCGCCCAGCGTCGTGTCGCGCAGCATGTCGCGGATATTCTTTTCCAGGCTGCCCCAGAAGTTGTTTTCCGAGCGGTTGGTCACCGAGGTCGTTGAATTATTGTTGCCCGATCCGCCGGATGGGGCCGCGCCGCCGCTGGTGCTGCCGTTGGCATTGGTCAGCGTGGGGCTGCTGGAGCCGCCGCCGGTGGTCGAAATCTGGGTGGCGATGTTGACGCTGCTGTTGGTGCTGCGCGCCATGTTGACGTAATCGACCTTGTAATTACGCCATACCGGCGTATCCGGCAGCACGGTCAGGGTGGCGCCATCGATTTCGTAGCGCATGTCCACCTGCCGCGATATGCGGGTCAGGAGCTGCGGCAGGGTCTGGTCGAGCGCGTTCAGGGTCACCGTGCCTTCGATGCCGGGGTGGATGTCGACATTCAAGCGGGCGTCGCGCGCCAGCGCGAACAGCAGCGACTGCGCCGGCACCTTGTGCACCGTGACGCTGTAGGTTTCGGCCTTGGGCGTGGCTTTGGGCGGCGGCAGCGGCGCGCTGTGCATGACCGGGTCGGGAATCCGTCCGGCCGCCGGGGGAGCCTGGGTCACATGCGACGGCGAACCGGGCAGGGTGGGCGTGGCACAGGCGCTCAAGAAGGCGCAGACAATGGCAGTCCCGACGGTGCTCAGCGGAAAAACGGTTTTTTTCAGGGTCATTGGTGCGCTCTTGAGTGCCATGACACAATAATGGCGGAAAAGTAAGCGTGGGGCAATTGCTGCACGTCTAATGGAAGAAGATGCTGCGCGAAACGAGCCACCCCAGCAACGCCAGCGTGGCCGCGCCAAGGCCGGCCAGGGCCAGGGTCCTGCCGGTGGGGCCGCCGCTGGCGGCAAAGGCGCAGTCGGCGATGGCCGCCTTGGCGTGGCGCGCTTCGACCCGGTCGGATTCGTCGATGTAGGCGGCCATCAGGGCTTTGTCCGCCAGGATATTGATGCGGCGGACGATGCCTTGCGATACGCGCGCGATTTGCCTGGTCGCGGCGGCGCTGAACACGGCCGGGCCGTTATAGCCGGCCGCATGCAGACGGAATGCCAGGAAGTCGGGAATCACGTCGGGCGGCATGGCTGGCACCACCAAGTTGTGGGTGATGCGTTCCTTGAACTGGCGCATGCTGGCCAGGTTCAGGTGCTCATCGAGCTCGGGTTGGCCGAACAGCACGATTTGCAGCAGCTTGTGGCGCGCCGTTTCCAGGTTGGAGAACAGGCGCACCTCTTCCAGCGTGTCGAGCGGCATGGCCTGGGCTTCCTCGACCAGCAGCACCACCTGCTTGCCGGCGCTGTGGCGGGCGATCAGGTCGGCCTGCAGCATGCGCGTGACTTCGTCGATGCGCTTGCCGGTCACGTCGAGTTCGAGCTCGCCGGCGATGGCGTAGGCGACCTCGGTGTTTTTCAGGGTGGGATTGGCCAGGTAGATCACATCGATGTGCGGCGGCAGCTGGTTTTCCAGCATGCGGCACAGCATGGTCTTGCCGCTGCCGACTTCGCCCGTGACCTTGATGATGCCTTCGCCGTGTTCGACCGCGTAGAGCAGGGCGTCGAGAATCTCGCCGCGTGTGTTGCCGGCGTAGAAAAAGACGGGATTGGGCGTGATGCCGAAGGGCGATTGCTGCAGGCCGAAGTGCTGGTGGTACATGGGGTTCAGTGCACGCATGCGAGGAAGGCCTGTTCCAGCGTGGCGGCGCCGTAGGCCTCGCGGCAGGCGGCCGGGGCGCCGGTGAAGCGCAGCTGGCCGTCGTGCAGGATGGCCATGCGGTCGCACAGTTCTTCGATGTCGGCCAGTGCGTGCGAGCTGAAAAACACGGTGGCGCCTTGGCTGCGCGCGTGTTGCAGGCGCTGTTTCAGGCGGGCGCGCGCTTGCGGGTCGAGGCCGCTCATGGGCTCGTCCAGCACGTAGGCTTGTTTGTTGGACAGGAAGCAGGCGGCAAGGCCGAGTTTTTGAGTCATGCCCTTGGAGTGCTTGCGGACTGGCAGGGACAGCGCCGCGTGGTCGAGGTCGAGCGCGTCGAGCATGGCGTGGGCAGCTGTGGCGTCGTAGGGGTTGCCGTGCAGTTTGGCCATGTACTTGAGGAATTCGGCGCCGCTGAGGTAGTAGGGCGGCATGAAGCGTTCGGGCAGGAAGGCGAGCGGTCGGCGCGCCCCGGCCAGGCGGTGGCTGCGGCCAAAGATGTCGATGCTGCCGGACTCGAACGAGACGAAGTCGAACAGGCATTTCAACAAGCTGGTCTTGCCGGCGCCATTCACGCCGACCAGGCCGACGCATTCGCCTGCCGCGATGTCGAGGTCGATGCCTGCCAGCACCGGCGCGCCGGCGTAGCGTTTGACTAGCTGGCGGAAGCGCAGCGCGGGTGTGCTCATGTTGACAATGTTGGCAGTGGTGGCAAGGTTGACAGGGAGCGACGCTCCGACTGTAGCGCATTCAGTGTCGCTTGCACAATGGTTGCACGTTCGCACGACACAAAATCGTTGCGAATGTAAAAAACGAGTGTTTCTGGAATAGAATAGTTTGACGGTTTTGTACGCGCAGCCACCGTCTTGTTCACTCGATAAGTAAATCAACAAAGGTCTTCATGGCACGCCCAGAAAAAGTCCGCCTCGGCGAAATCCTCGTCCAGCAAAAGCTGTTATCCGAAGACCAATTGGGTGCGGCGTTGCAAGACCAGAAACGCACCGGCCGCAAACTGGGCCGGGTGTTCATCGAAAACGGTTTCGTGACCGAGGAGCAAATCTCGGGCGCGCTGGCCAAGCAGCTCGACATTCCATACATTAACCTCAAGTTTTACAACACCAACCCGGACATCGTGCGCCAGTTGCCGGAAACCCAGGCCCGGCGTTTCCGCGCCATCGCGCTGGAAGACCGGCGCGGCGCGCTGCTGATCGGCATGTCGGACCCGACCGACCTGTTCGCCTACGACGAGATCGCACGCCTGGTCAAACGCAATATCGAACTGGCCGTGGTCAACGAGACCGAGGTGCTGGCCGCGATCGACCGCATCTACCGCCGCACCGATGAAATCACCGACTTCGCGCGCGAGCTGGAACAGGATCTGGGCGACACCTTCGTCGACTTCGGCACCCTGGCCGCCAATCCGAACCTGGAAGAGGCGCCCATCGTCAAGCTGCTGCAATCGGTGTTCGACGACGCCACCCAGGTGCGCGCCTCGGACATCCACATCGAACCGCAGGAAACCCGGCTGCAAATCCGTTTCCGCATCGATGGCGTGCTGCACCTGCAGACCGAGGCCGATATCAAGATTGCCACGCCGCTGGCGCTGCGCCTGAAACTGATGTCCGACCTCGATATTTCCGAAAAACGCTTGCCGCAAGATGGCCGTTTCGCCGTCAAGGTCAAGCAGCAGCGCATCGACGTGCGGATTTCGACCATGCCGACCCAGTACGGCGAATCGGTCGTGATGCGGCTGCTGAACCAGGGCGGCACCACCCTGCGGCTGGACGCGATCGGCATGCCGGCGCGCCTGGTGGAAAAATTCCGCGCCATCGTGCAGCGCCCCAACGGCCTGGTGCTGGTCACCGGCCCCACGGGGAGCGGCAAGACCACCACCCTGTACAGCGCGCTGGCGGAACTCAATTCTGTCGAGAAAAAGCTGATCACGGTGGAAGACCCGGTCGAGTACCGCCTGGCCGGCATCAACCAGGTGCAGGTGAACGAAAAAATCGACCTGTCGTTCGCGCGCGTGCTGCGCTCCGCACTGCGCCAGGATCCGGACATTGTGCTGGTCGGCGAGATGCGCGACCAGGAAACCGCCCAGATCGGCCTGCGCGCCGCCATGACGGGTCACCTGGTGCTCTCCACCCTGCACACCAACGATGCCGCCAGCACGCCGCTGCGCCTGATGGACATGGGCGTGCCGCGCTACATGGTGGGCAGCTCGCTGCAAGCGGTGCTGGCGCAGCGCCTGGTGCGTGTCATTTGCGAAAGTTGCACCACTACTTACCAGCTGACGCCGACCGAGCGTGAATGGCTGCGCGCGGAGTTGCACGAGCATGCCGAGAGCACCCAGTTTTTCCACGGCAAAGGATGTTCGCATTGCAACGGCATGGGTTACCGCGGCCGTACCGGCGTGTACGAGCTGCTGGAAATGACGCGCGCCGTGGTGGATGCGGCCAACCATCCCGATCCGGCCCACTTCCTGAAAGCGGCGCACGCCGAGATGCAGGGCGAAACGCTGCGCCGCCACGCCGTGCAGCTGGCCGTGCAGGGGCGCACCACGGTGTCCGAAGCGATGCGCATCAGTAACCAGATCGAGGAATAAAGCGTGCCGTTTTTTGCCTACAAGGGACGCAATGCCAAAGGCGAGCTGATGCAAGGCGTGCTGGAGGGGGCCGATAGCGGGGCGGTGGCCGACCAGCTGTTCGGCAACGGCGTCACGCCGCTCGATATCAGCCCGACCAGCCGCGCCGTCACCAGCGGCGGCGACGAGGAAAGCTGGCTCGACCGCATGTTCGAGAAAAAAGTCACCTCGATGGATGTGCAGTTATTCAGCCGTCAACTCTACACCCTGCTCAAATCCGGCGTGCCGATCATGCGCGGGCTGGCCGGGCTGCAGGAATCGGCCATCAGCAAGTCGTTCGGCAAGGTGATCAAGGATTTGCGCGAGTCGCTCGATTCCGGGCGCGAACTGTCGGCGGCCATGCGCCGCCATCCGACCGTGTTTTCCAATTTTTACCTGTCGATGGTGCGCGTGGGCGAAATGACCGGGCGCCTGGAAGACGTGTTCCTGCGCCTGTTCGACCACCTCGAATTCGACCGCGACATGCGCGAACGGGTGAAAACCGCCACGCGCTACCCGATGTTCGTGATGATCGCCATGCTGCTGGCAATGATCGTGGTGAATATTTTCGTCATTCCCCAGTTCGTGAAGGTGTTCGAGAGCTTCAATTCGCAGTTGCCGCTGATGACGCGCATCCTGATCGCCAGCTCGAACTTCATGGTGCGCTTCTGGCCGGCGCTGCTGGGGTTCTCGGTGGTGGGGTTTTTCGGCTGGCGCACGTATATCAATTCGACCGAGGGCCGGATGTGGTGGGACCGGGTGCGCCTGCGCATCCCGATTGCCGGCAAAATCATCCTGAAAGGCACCATGGCGCGCTTTGCGCGCAGCTTCGCGCTGTCGATGAAGAGCGGGGTGCCGATGGTGCAGGCGCTCACGGTGGTGTCGCAAACGGTCGACAATGCCTATCTGTCGTCGCGCGTGGAACAGATGCGCGATGGCGTCGAGCGCGGCGAGAGCATCTTGCGCACGGCGGTGGCGGCCGGGGTATTTACGCCGATCGTGCTGCAAATGGTCGCGGTGGGCGAGGAAACCGGCTCGCTCGACGACCTGATGGATGAAATCGGCCAGATGTACGAGCGCGAAGTCGATTACGAGCTCAAGACGCTATCGGCCCAGATCGAGCCGATCATGATCGTGTTCCTGGGGGCGATGGTGCTGGTGCTGGCGCTGGGCATCTTCCTGCCGATCTGGGACCTGGGCAAAGCGGCTTTGCATAAATGAGACAGATCGCCACTCCGTCAAGCGCAGTGCGCGCCTGCGGCTTTTCGCTGCTGGAAATGGCGGTGTGCACGGTGGTGATCGCGCTGTTGACCGGTGTGCTTTTACAACGCTTGCTCTACTATCGCGAACAGGCCGAACTGGCCGCAGTGGAACAGCTGGCAGGCGTGCTGCGCACTGCCTTGCTGCTCAAGACGGGGCAGTTGCAAGCCCGTGGGAAGGAGGCCGAAATCCCCTCTCTCATTGGAAAAAACCCGATCGACTGGCTGGCTGAGAAACCACGCAATTATGCCGGCGAATACTTCGCGCCGACCCCGGCCCAGGTCGCTCCCGGCCACTGGTATTTCGACCTGAAAACGAAAACCTTGGTCTACTTGATAAGTAAGGAAAAGAAATTTCCACAAGGCACTGCGAATCGCATTCACTTCAAGGTAGAATTCTCTCGCTTGCCCACAATCCCCGCCAAGCAGAGTGGTGCGCCAGAAACAAGGACCGTTGCCCTTACTCAAGTTAATAGATAATCCGCCGTTAAAGAATACGGTAGTCGTGTTTCTGTTACGCACCTCACATTTCACTGCTTAAATCGAATTTGGAGATCCACATGAAAATGCAATCCCACGGTAAGTTCATTCGCACCACCCAAGCCGGCTTCACCCTGATCGAACTGATCGTTGTGATCGTCATTCTCGGCATCCTCGCGGCCACCGCGCTGCCAAAATTCGCCGACCTCGGCGGTGACGCCCGCAGCGCCACCATGAAGGCAGCCAAGGGCTCGCTGGAAGCGGTCTCGGCCATGGTGCACGGCAAGTTCCTGATCGCCCCAAGCGCGACCGTGTCGCTCGAAGGCACCGCGGTGACCGTGGCCAACGGGTATCCGACCGGCAACGCCGCCCTGCTCGAAGCAGCCGGCTTGAAGGATACCGACTACCAGCTGATCACCACCGCGCAAAGCTCGGTCAACACCCCGACCACCATTGCCGGCGAAGTGGCGATCGTGCCGCTGAGCGTGTCGGGCACGGTCAAGGGCTTGAACTGCTACGTGCACTACAAGCCAGCCGTCGCGCCAGTGGCTCCGGCCACCGATGCGACCCCGCCGGTGATCACTGTCAAAGCAACGTCCTGCTAAGCCGTACCGAGTGACTGGCTCACTGGCGCAGAGAAACACGGGCATCGCGGCCAAGGCCGCTGTCCGCTGCGCCAGTCGGGCCGGCAACTTCCCCATGAGCGGCATCCCCCGGCGCCACGGCAAGCCTCTCCAGCAGGGTTTCACGCTGGTCGAGCTGATCGTGGTCATGGTGATCATCGGCATCCTCGGTGCCGCCGCCGCCGCCCGCTATTTCGACCGCGCCGTGTACGACGCGGCCGCCTTTACCGAACAAGCCCGCTCCCTGATCCGCTATGGCCAGAAAGTGGCCGTCGCCCAGAACCGTTCCGTGTTCGTGCGGCTCGACGGCAATAGCGTGGCGCTGTGCTTCGAGTACCAGGCCGACGGCAGCTGTGCCGCCAACCAGCGCGTCATGTCTCCCTCCGCCAATAACACCGCCAGCACCAATACGCTGGCCGGCTGTTCGGCGTCGACCAGCTGGGCCTGCGAAGGCAATCCGCCCGGCGTGACCTACACCAGCAATCCCGCCACCGCCTTCTTTTCCTACGATGCGCTGGGCCGTCCCGCCAACGTGGGCGCGGCCTTGTTCACCAGGATGAGCATGACCGTCAAGTCCGGCGCCAGCAGCGTCGCCCTGGTGGTGGAAGCCGATACCGGCCATGTGCACTGAGCGCGCCCGCATCCTCGCTTACCAGCGCGGCATCAGCTTTGTCGAGCTGATCATCTTCATGGTGATCATCGGGGTCGGCCTGGCCGGCATCCTCAACGCCATGAACCTGACCACCCGGGTCAGCGCCGACCCGCTGGTGCGCAAGCAGGCGCTGATGCTGGCCGAAGGCTTGATGGAAGAAGTCCAGCTGGCCCGCTTTACCTTTTGCGATGCCACCGACGACCAGGTCGAATCGGCCAACGGCGCGGCGATTGGCCCGGCCGCTTGCGCCGCCCTGGTCGAGAACGTCGGCAACGAGGCCGGCGGCGCGCGGCCTTTCGACAACGTCAACGATTATGTGGCCGCCTATGGCACAGCAACGGAAGCGTTCCTGGCCGCCGGCAAGCTGAGCGACGCGGCCGGGCAGGAAATCCCCTTGCCCGGCTACACCGCCAGGCTGACCGTGACGCCCACCAGCCTGCTGGGACCGGCGGGCGCCGGCTTGCCGCAATCGGAAGCCCTGTGGATCCGGGTGGCGGTGTCGTACAACAATGTCGAAACGGTGGTGCTGGACGGCTACCGCGCGCGCTACGCACCGAATTCGCCGCCATGATGCCGCCGCGTTCACGCCAGCACGGCTTTACCCTGGTCGAGGCGATCGTCGTGATCGTCATCACCGGCATTTTGGGCGGCATCGTCGCCACCTTCCTGCGCCTGCCGGTGCAAAACTATGTCGACAGCGCCGGCCGCGCCGAACTGACCGACGTGGCCGACACGGCCGTGCGGCGCATGGTGCGCGAAATCCGCCTGGCGCTGCCGAACACGGTGCGCGTGGCAGGCGCGGCGAAAACCTCGATCGAGTTCGTGCCGACCAAGACGGGCGGGCGTTACCTGGCCGCCGAGGATGTCGAGGCCGGCCGTCACCTGAATTTCGCCAACAGCGCCGACCTGGGTTTTCGGGTGGTCGGCCCGCTGCAGGTCGGGACCCAGCAGATCGTGGCGGGCGACACCGTCGTGGTCAACAACATGGCCGTCGATGGCGACCTGGCCAATGTGTACGCGGCGGTGCCGACCAACCGCGCCCAGGTGACGGCGGTGGATGCAGCCAACAAGCTCGTCACCTTGGCGGCCAACCCCTTCGCCGTGCAAAATCCGCCCCTGGCCCATCCGCTGCACCGCTTCCAGGTGACCGGCCAGCCGGTCACCTACAGCTGCGCCAACGGCATGCTGTACCGCCACGCCAATTACGGCTTCAAGGCGGTCCAGGATCCGCTGCCGAGCGCCGCGCCGGCCATCCTGGCGACCAATGTGGAGTCCTGCGAATTCGATTATTCCGTCGTCGGCAATACGCGCGCGGCGCTGGTGCGCCTGACGTTGACCTTGCGCCGGCCGAGTGGCAGCGACGGCGCCATCCGCCTGGTCCAGGTGGTGCACGTGGACAATAACCCATGAAACGCTTTCCCAACCTGGAGCGCATGCGCGGCGTGAGCCTGGTCACCGCCATCTTCCTGCTGGTGGTGCTGGCCGGGCTGGCGGTGGCGATGGTGACCCTGGCCACCAGCGCCCAAACCACGTCGGCGCTGGACTTGCAGGGCACGCGTGCCTACCTGTCGGCGCGCGCCGGCGCCGAATGGGGCGTGTACCAGGTCACGCGGGTCAATGGGGCCTGCGCCAGCAGCACCTTTCCGATGCCGGCCGGCAGCACCCTGGCCGCCATGAAGGTGACGGTGATCTGCACGCGCACGTTAGATGCGGTCAGCAAGCTGCAGCGCTACACGGTCCTGAGCACGGCCTGCAACACCCCGGGCAGCGGCGCCTGCCCCAGTCCGACCAACAGCATCGACTATGTGCAGCGCGTGGTGCACGTCGAATTCAGCGAGCCGGGGCAGCCATGACGCAGCGTATCGACAGGATCTGGCGCGCCGCGCTGGCGATCGGGTGCGGCGCCGGCCTGCTGCTGGCCAGCCTGCCGGCCCGCGCCGACACGCCGATCGCGCTGTTCAAGAGCTACGCGGGGCGGCTGAACTTCACCGGCACCCAGAAGACCATGCGCACCGGCGCCAACGGCAGCAGCCCTTGCTCGATCAATACCGGGGTGCGGACGGCCAAGCTGGCCGGCATTCCCGCCACCGCCAAGATCATCAGCGCGCACCTGTACTGGGCCGGGTCGAGCAGCACGCCCGACTATAGTGTGAGCATGGATGGCGTGGCGCTGAGCGCGCCGGCCAACCGCCGCTTCACCACCGCCACCATCGGCTACAATTTTTTTTCGGGCGCGGTCGACGTGACGGCGCAGGTGACGGCCAAGCGCAACGCCGACTATGCATTTTCCAACCTGACAATCGACAACGATGCTCCGTACTGCGCGGTGGAAGGGGTGGTGGGCGGTTTTTCCCTGCTGGCGATCTATTCGGAGCCGAACGAAACGTTCCGCGTGCTCAATCTGTACGAGGGCTTCCAGTACATCCGCACCTATGGCGCCGACAATATCAAGGTCAGCCTGAACCTGAGCAATTTCAGGACGCCATCGCCGCTGGGCAGCGCCACCGGCCGCATCGCCCACGTGACCTGGGAAGGCGACAGTTCGCTGTCCGGCGGCGGCGAAAACCTCAAGTTCAACGGTTCCGAGATGGTCGACGCGGCCAATCCCACCGGCAACCAGTTCAATTCCACCAGCAATATCGGCGCCACGGTCGACAACCTGTCGTACGGCATCGATTTTGATTCCTACCTGCTGGCCAGCCCCAAGCTGTTCGCAGGCCAGACCACCGCCTCCATGCTGTACGAGTCGGGCCAGGACATGGTCTTGCTGAATGCCGAAATCGTCTCGGTGCCGAACGTCGACGTGGCCGACCTGTCGCTGGCGATCGCGCTGACGGGCACGCCGGCGCGCGGCAGCAATGTCAACCTGATCCACACGGTCACCAACCTGGGCCCCTTGCCGGACGCCGGGCCGATCACGGTCAGGCACACCCTGGCCAACGGCCTGACGTACCAGTCCTCGTCCGGCACCGGCTGGAGCTGCGCCGCCAGCGGCCAGGTGGTGACCTGCACCAGCGCCGAGTCGCTCGACGTGAACGAGTCGGCGCCGGCACTGACCATCACCGCCAGGATCGGCATCACCGCACCCAACAGCATGACCAGCAGCGCGACCGTCAGCGGCTTGCAGTTCGATAATGACATGGCCAATAACAGCGCCAGCAATACCATCACCTTCAGCAGTGCGCGCTATGTGTTTACCAATATGCCGTGCGAAGTCGGGGTCGCGTTCGGCACTCCCGGCAAATGCAATCTGCTCAGCGTGCCGACCTTGCAGGCGGGAGTGCAGTCGCCCGTGTATGTGACCTTTGTCGACAGCAGCTTCAAACCGGCCGTGCCGCCATCGTCCACGCCGACCCTGCAATTCTCGTTTCGCTGCGTCAATCCCACCACCGGCGCCGGCGGTGTGGCCAGACTCAAGGGCGTGGCGCTGAAAGCCTGCATTTCCAGCACCGCCTTGCAAAGCGCGACCCAGTGGCAAGGCATCGCCATGGCGTTTGCGAGCGGCTCGCCGAGCAGCGCGCTGATGCAGTTCGTGTATGGCGACGTGGGCATGATCGAGCTGTTTCTGTCGGAAACGGCGTCCGCCGTGGCCCTGACCAGCACCAGCGGCCAGTTCGTGGTCAGGCCGTATAAATTTGCCTTGAGCACGCCCTTGAGCAACCCGGCCGGCGCGGTCGCCGCCGACGACATGACGGCCGACATCGGCCGCTTCTGGAAGGCTGGCGCCGGCTTTACGCTGAACGTGGTGGCGCAAGCGGCCGACAGCAGCCCGACCCCCAATTTTGGCAAGGAAACCACGCCGCAAGGGGTGGAGCTGCTCACCACGCCGACCATCGATTCCACCAATTTCGCCATCCCCGGCGACCCCAATTCGGACACCTTGCCGTTCGCCGACATGGCAACCGAGCCGGGCGACCCGGTGCCCAAGGTGGAAGGCAGTTTCGGCACCTTCAGCGCGGGCGCGGCCACGGGCGCGAACTTCACGTTCGCCGAGGCCGGCATCGTCAACGTGAGCGTGCACATGAATGGCGGCACGTATCTCGGGGTCGAGGATGTGGCCAGCGATGGCGTCGCCCTGGGCCGCTTTTACCCTGACCATTTCCGCACCGCCGTGCCGATCGCGATCTTTTGTGCCGCGCCGCATCCGCTCAATTGCCAGAATATCGGGCTGCATTACTCGAAGCAGCCGATCCAGACCATCGTGACTGCCTACAATGCGGCGGGCAATATTACCAAGTTTTACCAGGGCAAGTTCGTCAAGTCGCCCAAGCTGCTGCCCTACACTGCCTTGGGCGGGCTGACCCTGGCCGCCTCGGGCACGCTGACGCCGAGCCCGGTCGCCAACGCCGCCAGCGTGTTCGTGCAGGGCAGCGCCACGGTCTGGCCGAGTTTCGATTTTGCGGCCAGCAGCATGGCGGCGGTCGATATCTACCTGCGCGCCAGCGATGCCGACCTGGTCACCTCGGGCCGCTCCGGCCTGTCAGTCGAGGGCGCCACCAAGATCGTGCGCGGACGCTTGCTGGTCGAAAACGCCTTCGGTTCGGAATTGCTGGCGCTGCCGGTCGTGATGCGCGCCCAATACTGGACCGGCACCACGGCCAGCGATGGGCGCTGGGCCGACAGCCGCACCGACAGCATCAGCATCGTCGCCACGCCGGTGGCCGGCTCGGGCGTGGTGTCCTTCCCGCACAGCGTCACCGCCAGCCAGCTGGTGCTGAGCTATTCGCAATGCCTGAAAAACATGGCCGCGTGCAGCGCGGGCACGCCGCTTCCCGATCCCAAGGCCACGCTCGGCAATGCGAAGATGGTCGACGGCCTGGTGAAGTTCAAGTTCGCGCCGACCAACAAGACCGGCAGCGTGAACGTGAGCGTCAACCAGCCGGCCTGGCTGCCGGCGGCGGCCGGCAAGCTGACCTTCGGCGTGTACAAACCGACGCCGCTGATTTACATCCGCGAAGTTTTTTGATGGCTTCGTGTAAAGTACATTCCATCCTGCTACGGCTATGCGGTGGAAATAAGACGGTTTTAGTTGCCGATCGCAAATTTCGTGTTAAATCGCGGCGAAACTTGAATATAATCAAGACGCTACCGGGCGAACTTCGCGCGCTGTATTGATAGAGATTGCGAGCATGGGATTTTTCTCGAGATCAAAGAAGAAGGATGGCTTGCTGGCAATCGCCTTGCATGGCGAGGGCGTGTTCGCCGCCCGCGTCAAGCGCCAGGCCGAGGGCCTGCCGCGCGTGGCGCTGGCCGCGTTTTACCCCGCCGACAAGGGTGGCGGCCCGGACATGCTGGAAAAGACGGGCAAGGACTTGCACGCCAGTAGTTTTCGCTGCTCGACCGTGCTCGGCGCCGGCGAATACCAGTTGCTGTCGGTGGAGTCGCCCAATGTGCCGGCCGAGGAGCTGCGTACCGCCGTGCGCTGGCGCCTGAAAGACATGCTCGATTTTCCCGCCGACCAGGCCAGCATCGACGTGCTCGACATTCCCACCGATAAAGCCCAGGGCCGCAGCCAGTCGCTGTTTGCCGTGGCCGCGCGCAACAGCCTGATCGAAAGCCGCCAGAACCGCTTCGTCGATGCCGGCGTGCCGCTGGCCGTGATCGACATTCCCGAAATGGCGCAGCGAAATATCTCGGCCTTGCTCGAACCGGAAGGGCGCGGCGTGGCCATGCTCTCGTTCAGCACCGACGGGGGCTTGCTGACCGTCACCTACAAGGGCGAGCTGTACCTGGCGCGCCGCATCGATGTGACTCTCGATCAATTGCTCGACAGCGATCATGATCGCAAGAACGTGTGCTACGACAAGATCACCCTCGAATTGCAGCGCTCGCTCGACCATTTCGACCGTCAGTACAACTTCATCAATGTCTCGAAACTGGTGCTGGCGCCGACCGGCGCGAGCGGGCTTGACGAATACCTGTCCAGCAATCTGTACACCAAGGTCGAATCGCTCGACCTGGCCTCGGTGCTGGATCTGGGCGGCGTGCCGGAACTGGCTGCGCTGGCCCAGCAGCAGCGCTTCTTCCTGACCCTGGGCGCGGCGCTGCGGCAAGAGGAGGCCGCCTCTTGAGCCAGCAGATCAATCTATTCAACCCCGAATTTCTCACACAGAAGAAGGTCTTCACGTCCAGCGCCATGCTGCTCGCGCTCGGCGTGCTGGTGGCCGGCGCCCTGGCGCTGGTGATCATGGGCCGCCACAGCGTGTCCGTGCTGGAAGCGGAAGCGGCCGCCGGCGCCGAGCAGCTGGACCTGAAAAAGAAGCGCCAGGCCAGCGCCATGGTGGAATTCGCCCCGCGCCAGAAAAGCAAGGAACTCGATAACCAGATCGCCAGCGCGGAAGCCGAACTGGCCGCGCTGCACCAGGTGGCCGCTGTGCTCAACGGCAAGTCCATGAGCGACGCGCGCAAGGGCTATTCGCGCTTTTTCAAGGCGCTGGCGCGCCAGTCCACGGGCGAGCTGTGGCTGACCGGGGTGCGCATCGGCGGCGCCGAATCGCGCATCGCCTTGCAGGGCAGGGCGCTCGACGCCAAGCTGGTGCCGGCCTACGTCAACCGGCTCACGCGCGAACCGGCCATGCAGGGCAAGAGCTTTTCCAGCCTGCAAATCAGCCGCGCCCGTTTGCAGGTCGATGGCAAGGAGTCGGAAGACCCGTCCCAGCTGGCGCCGTATATCGATTTCACCCTGCAGGATGTGGCGGCTGAGCGGGTGGCGGTAGCCGCCGTCGCTTCGTCCGCCCCGCCCGCCGAGCTGGCGCAAGTGGCGGCCAGGATCAAGGCGGAGACCGCCAAATGAAAGCACGCCTGCTCAAGCTGCAATTGAAGATCGATGCGATGAGCGTGCGCGAGCGCGCCATGGTGTTCGGCGCCACGGTTGGCGTGATCGTGTTCCTCATGTTCTCCATGCTGTTCGACCCGCTGTTCGCGCGCCAGAAAACCTTGCGCGGCCAGATCAGCCAGCAGCAAAACAATATGCAGGGCATCGACGCCGACATCACGGCCCTGGTGCAAGCCCACGCGCTCGACCCGGACCTGGCCAGCAAGGCGCGCCTGAAGGCGCTCAAGGCGAACAGCGCCACCCTGTCGGACAGCCTGCGCACGGCGCATAACAGCCTGGTGGCGCCGGAACGCATCGCGCCGCTGCTCGAGACCATTCTCAAGGCCAATGGCCGGCTGCGCCTGGTGGGCCTGAAAAGCTTGCCGGTGACGGCCTACGACGGCGCGTTCGAGTCCGATCCGCGTCCGCCCGAGGCCCCGCCCGCCGCCAGCGCGCCGCCCCTCATTCCCAGCCGCGCCATCTACCAGCACGGGGTCGAGGTGACGGTGCGCGGCAATTACCTGGACATGATCAATTACATGGATGCGCTCGAAGCCATGCCGACCCAGCTGTTCTGGGGCAAGGCCCATCTGGAGGTCGACGCGTATCCGGATGCGCGCCTGAGCCTGACGTTGTACACGCTGAGCCTGGACAAGAAATGGATGGCGCTATGACGCCGCGCCTGCTGCTGTGCGCCGCCGCGCTGGCGCTGCACCCCCTGGCCGCCGTGGCCCAGCCGCTGGCCGACCCGACCCGCCCGCCGCCGCGCTACTACGCACCGGCCGGCGACCCGGCAACGGTGCCGGCGGCGGCGCAGGCGCAGGCGCAGGCGCAGGCGCTGCCGCAACTGCAATCGGTGCTGATCGCGCGCCATCCTGGTGGGCGCCACGTGGCCGTGATCGATGGCCAGACCGTGCGCCTGGGCGACCAGTTCAAGGGGGCACGGGTGGCCCAGATGACGCAAACCGAAGTTGTCCTGGTGGACGGCAAGAGCCGCCGCGTATTGCGGCTTTACCCGCCGGCGCCACCGCCGCAGCGGCATAACGAGAGAGACTGACAAACAGCATGCAAAAACACCGTGTGGTACACCTCGTGATGGCATCCATGATGGCAGGCGCCGCGCTCCTGGCGGGCTGCAACGCCACGCCCAAGCGCGATACCTACGACAACATCAGCGCCCAGATGGCGGCCGCATCGCGCCCCGTGCCCGCCACGGCGCGCCCCGACGACGCGGTGGCGGCGGCCCTGCTGCCGCCGGTTGCGGCGCTGGCCGGGCAATTGCCCAAGTCGCGCCAGGCGCTCGAAGAACGCTTCAACGTCAGTTTCAACAATGTGCCGGCGCAGCAATTCTTCAATTCGATTGCCACCGGCACGCGCTACAACATGCTGGTCCATCCCGAGGTCAGCGGCAACATCAGCGCCAACCTGAAGGACGTGACCCTGGCCGAAGCGCTCGACGCGGTGCGCGAAATGTACGGCTACGATTACCGCATCGAGGGCAACCGCGTCTCGATCAAGCCGCTCACCATGCAGACGCGCATGTTCCAGGTCAACTACCTGGTGGGCAACCGCAAGGGCAAGTCGAACTTGCGCGTGACCTCCACCTCGGTGGCCAATGCCGGCACCAGCAACAGCGGCGGCGGCAGTGGCGGTTCGGGGCAGGGCAACAATAACAGCAGCAATAACAACCAGAGCGGCGGCAGCGGCGCCACCACCGAGCGTTCCGACAGCAGCAACGTGAGCACCACCTCGGACAGCGATTTCTGGGTCGAGCTCAAGGCCTCGATCGGCGCGATTGTCGGCGCGAAGGAAGATGGCCGCACGGTGGTGGTCAATCCGCAATCGGGCGTGGTGGTGATCCGGGCCATGCCGGAGGAATTGCGCAATGTCGACCTGTTCCTGAAAGCGACCCAGCTGTCGGTCGGGCGCCAGGTGATTTTGGAAGCCAAGATCCTTGAAGTGGAATTGAACGACAGCTACCAGAGCGGCATCAACTGGGCGTCGTTCGCGTCCTTCCCCGGCTCGCACGGCAACCGCGTCTCGACCGGTTTCCTCACGCCCGGCACCACCCTGGCGCCGCTGCCGTTCGGCACCGGCCAGCCACCCATCATCAGCGACGGCAAGACGATTGCCGCCAGCACCGGCTTCCTGCTCTCGAATGCGGCTTCGGCGGCCGGATCGATGTTCGGCTTGGCCTTCCAGACCAGCAATTTCGCCGCGCTGATTTCCTTCCTGGAATCGCAGGGCACCGTGCACGTGCTGTCGAGCCCGCGCATTGCCACGATCAACAACCAGAAAGCCGTGCTCAAGATCGGCACCGACGAGTTTTACGTGACTGGCGTGTCGACCACCACCAGCACGGGCGACAACAACAATACGGTCAGCCCGAGCGTGACCTTGCAACCCTTCTTTTCCGGCGTGGTGCTCGACGTGACCCCGCAGATCGATGACAAGGGCAATATTTTGCTGCACGTGCATCCTTCGGTCAGCCAGGTGACGACGGTCAACAAGTCCGTCAGCCTGGGCAGCGCCGGCAACCTCACCCTGCCGCTGGCGGCTTCCTCCACCTCGGAAATCGACAGCATGGTGCGCGGCCAGGATGGACGTGTCGTGGCCATTGGCGGCTTGATGCGTCAATCCTCGACCGCCGACGGCTCGCAGGTGCCGGGCGCGGGCAGCGTGCCGCTGATCGGCGGCCTGTTCCGCAACAAGAACAACGTCAACCAGAAGCGCGAGCTGGTGGTGCTGATCAAGCCGACCATCGTCGACGGCCCCAACGGCTGGAACCAGGACTTGCTCGACACCAGCCGCCGCTTCGACGACCTGGACCCGAACGCGGCGGGGCGCCGCTGACATGTACACCTCGCACTTCGGCCTGCGCGAAGTCCCGTTCGGCATAACGCCGGACACGAGTTTCTTTTTCACCAGCCCGGATTCGCAGGAGGCGCTCAATACCCTGCTGGTGGCCGCCCGGAATGGCGAAGGCTTCATCAAGATCACCGGCGAAGTCGGCACCGGCAAGACGCTGCTGTGCCGAAAATTCATGGCGACGCTGGGCGACACTTTCTTCACCGCCTACATTCCCAACCCGTATCTGGAGCCGCGCACCCTGATGCTGGCCCTGGCCGACGAACTGGAAGTGGTGCTGGACACGGATGTCGACCAGCATCAGTTGATCAAGGCCATCACGCACCGGCTGCTGGCCTTGGCCAATGAGGGCAAGCGCGTGCTGCTGTGCCTGGACGAAGCGCAGGCGATTCCCATCGACAGCCTGGAAGCGCTGCGCCTGCTGACCAACCTGGAAACCGAAAAACGCAAGCTGTTGCAGATCGTGCTGTTCGGCCAGCCCGAGCTGAACCGCAACCTGGCCCTGCGATCGATCCGCCAGTTGGCCCAGCGCATCACGTTTCACTACCATCTGGGACCGCTGACCCGCGACGATGTCGAGTATTACCTGGCGCACCGGCTGCGGGTGGCCGGGTTCACCGGCGCGCGCCTGTTCAGCCGGCAGGCGGTGGGGGCGCTGTACGCGGCCAGTGGCGGCATTCCGCGGCTGGTCAACATCCTCGCGCACAAGGCGCTGATGCTGTGCTACGGGCAGGGCAAGCAGCAAGTGAGCCGCCGCCACGTGAGTGAAGCGGTGCGCGATACCATTTCCGCCAGGCGCCGTCGGTGGCCCTGGTTTGCCGCGCTGGCGCTGGCCCTGGCGGCGGGCGGCGGACTTACCTGGGCCTTGAACACATGAGTCTGATCAACAAGATGCTGCAAGACCTCGACAAGCGCGGCTCGCCCGGTACCGATGGCGCGCCGGCCGATATCCGGCCGGTGGGGCGGGGCGAGCGCGCCGTGCCGCTGCCGCTGGTGATGGGCGCGCTGGCCGGGGTGCTGATCCTGGGTGCGGGCGCGGCGATTGGCTGGCGTTTCCTGCACCAGCAGCCGGTGGCGCCGCTGGCGGTGCCATCCGCGTCGGTTGCGCAGGTCGTGATCAGTCCGCCGGAACAGTTACCGATGCCGGAAGCCGTGCAGGTGCCCCAGGTGGCGACGGTGGCGACCACGCCGCCGCCGCAGCAGCTTGCGGCGGTGGTGGAGAAAGCGAAGCCGGCCGCGCGCCAGGACGAGTTGGCGCAAGTTGCGGCAGTCGCGGAGAAAGTGGCGCCGCGTGCCAAGCCGGTTGCGCACAAGGACGCGACGCCAGGCGCGCCACCGCGCGAGGCCAATGCGGCGCCGGTCAAGGACAAACCGGCCGTTCCTGCGGCCCACGCAAAAACGGTGGCGCTGGCGCCCCAGGAAGGCCGCCAGGCGCTGGGCGGGCAGGGCGCCGAGGGCGCTTACCGGCGCGCGCTGGCCGCCTTGCAGGAGGGGCGCGTGACGGAGGCGGTGGCGCAGCTGGAGCAGGCGCTTGGCATCGATGCGCGCCATGAGGCGGCGCGCCAGACGCTGGTCGGCATCCTGATCGAACAGCGCCGCAGCGATGAGGCGATGCGCTTGTTGCAGGCCGGACTGGCGCTCGATGCCAGGCAGCCGGCCATGGCGATGCTGCTGGCGCGCATGCAGATCGATAGCGGCGCGTCCGGGGTCGGGACCCTGATGGCGAGTTTGCCGGCGGCCGTGGGCAATGGCGAGTACCACGGCTTCCTGGCCGGGGCGTTGCAGCGCGAGCGGCGCCACCAGGAGGCGGTGGAGCAGTATCAGGCCGCGCTGCGCGGCACGCCCGACAATAGTGTCTGGTGGATGGGACTGGGAATCTCGCTGGAAGCGGAGCAGCGGCTGCCGGAAGCGCTGGCGGCGTTCCAGCGCGCCAGGGCGGCGGGGAATCTGGCGCCGGAGTTGCAGGGCTTTGTCGAGCGCAAGGTGGGCGCATTGGGGCGCTGAAACGCCCCGGCCCTGCGGCGTTTGGAAACTTGACGTATTATTATTCTCCTACGTCAACTTTCTTGTTCAGCCATGACCATCGCCATCGAATCACCCGACCAGCCTGACGTGATCGCCCTCATCGCCGAACTCGATGCTTACCAGGACAGCCTGTACCCGCCGGAGTGCCGGTATGCGCTGGACCTGGCATCGTTGAAGCAATCGAATGTCCTGTTTGCCGTGGCGAGGGCGAGTACGGGCCAGGCCATCGGCTGCGGGGCGATCGTGCTCGAACCCGGATTTGGTGAGGTCAAACGCCTGTATGTCAGTCCCCAAGGCCGGGGGCAAGGCGTGGCCAGGGGGCTCATGGCACTGCTCGAAGCGCGGGCCATGGCGTCCGGCTGTCAGGTGTTCAGGCTGGAAACCGGACCGTACCAGCCCGAGGCGCTGGGGATGTATGCAGCGGCCGGCTATGCGCGGCGGGGACCATATGGCGACTACAAGGACGACCCGATGAGCATCTTCATGGAAAAACGCGTCGCCTGAGGCAAGCGCTACAAGGTCGCCAGTTCGCCCCAGATCTGCTTCATCGGAAAGCGCAATTTCGCATGGTCTTCATGCAGGGCTTCCGCAATTGCGCAGCCCGGCTGGGTGGTCATGCGCTGCTGCGACTCGGGCAGGCTCTTGCCGTCGGCCGAGCGCAGCACATGGACTGCCTGCCCCGCGCCGTCCTCGTCGCGGCGCGACACCACGCCCAGTTCCGCATTCTCCAGCCGCACCAGCGTGCCGGGCGGATAGGCGCCGATCTGCGTGGCGAAGTGCCCGAGCACGATCTGGTCGTACGGCATTTCATTACCTACGGATAAACGTTGCAGTGCCATCGGCGGCAGCATGGAGCGCCGGTAATTGCGCGCCGAAACGAAGGCGCAATAACGGTCGGCTAGCCCGATCAGCTTGGCGTTTTGCGAAATCTCGTCGCCCAGCTTGCCGGCCGGATAACCGCTGCCATCGTCATTTTCGTGATGCATCAGCACCAGGTCGAGCCAGGATTCATCGCTGACGCCGGCGAAGCGCAGCATTTCGACGCTGGCCGACGGATGGCGCCGCACCAGCGCCCGTTCTTCGTGCGACAGGGCGCCATCCTTGTTCTGGAACTGGTCGGCCTGGCGCACCATGCCCACGTTCATGCTCAGGGCCGCCGCTGTGATCACCAGCAGCTCGGCGGGCGTCTTTTGCATGGCACGCGCGATCAGGCAGGCGACCACGGCCGCTTCGGTGCAATGACGCACGGCATAGGCGCCGGCGATCTGGTTCAGGAAAATGGCCGCCAGGGCGACGTCGGCGTCGCGTTCGACGGTGGCGATCAGGTCCTGGGCGATGGCGCGCAGTTCGCGGTCGGCGCTGCCCTGGTCGCGCAAGTCCATCAGGGTGCGTTCGAGGCGGCGGTTAATTTGATTTAACGATTGCAGCACTGATACCGGCGACGACGCCTCGGCATACAGGCCCGCTTCGATCCAGTCGTCGAGCTGGCCGGGGGCGAGCACCTGGCCTTTTTGCAGCAGCGGACGGTTCGACGAAGGCGTGCTGAAAATATCCCAGCGCAGGGGTTCGCCGAATGCCAGATCTGCCAAGGTGATGCGCCTGATTGCCATGATGATGTTCCAGCCCCGTGAATCAAAGTCTGGCCAGGCGCTCCAGCGCCAGGCGCAAGGTTTCGTCTTTCTTGGCGAAGCAAAAACGCACAATGCCGGACTCCCGTCCCTGGCTGTAAAACGCGGACACGGGGATGGCGGCGACCTTGATTTCGGTGGTCAGCCATTGTGCAAAATCCGACTCTAGTATAGGCGAAATCGCTTCATACTTGACGCACTGAAAATAAGTTCCGTCGGCTGGCAACAACGCGAAGCGCGAGCCTTTCAGGCCGTCGCGGAACAGGTCGCGCTTGCGCTGGTAAAACGCCGGCAGGTCGCGGTAGGGCGCCGGATCGGCCATGTAGGTGGCCAGGCCGTGCTGCATCGGCGTGTTGACGCTGAAGACATTGTATTGGTGGACTTTGCGGAACTCCGCCATCAGGCTGGCGGGTGCGGCGACGTAGCCGATTTTCCAGCCGGTGACGTGGTAGGTCTTGCCGAAGCTCGATACGACGAAGCTGCGCTCGGCCAGTTCCGGATAGCGGCATACCGACTCGTGGCGCGCGCCGTCGTAGACCATGTGTTCGTAGACTTCGTCGGACAGGATCAGGATGTCGCTGCCGCGCACGATGTCGCCCAGGGCGTGCAGGTCGGGAGCGCGCAGGATCGCGCCGGTCGGGTTGTGCGGGGTGTTGATGACGATCAGGCGGGTGCGCGGGGTGACGGCTGCGGCGACCTGGTCCCACGGGACCGTGTAGCCTTGTTCGCCGAGTTCCATCGCGACCGGCACCGGGACGCCGCCAGCCAGGGTGATGGCGGGCAGGTAGCTGTCGTAGGCCGGTTCGATGACGATCACTTCATCGCCCGGGTGCACGCAGCACAGGATGGCGGTGGTCAGGGCCTGGGTGGCGCCAGCGGTGACGGTGATTTCGCTGGCGGGGTTGTACTGCGCGCCGTAGAGGGCGGCGATCTTGGCGGCGATGGCGTCGCGCAGCGCGGGCACGCCGGTCATCATCGGATACTGGTTGTGGCCGGCGCGCATGGCGGCGTCGACGTGGTCGAGCAGGGCCGGTTCGCAGGCAAAATCGGGAAAACCCTGGCCCAGGTTGACCGCGCCGTGCTCGCTGGCCAGCGCCGACATCAGCGAAAAGACGGTGGTGCCGACGGCGGGCAGGCGGGTGTGCAGGGCGGGAGTGGACATGGAGCGTTCAAGGAGTGAAGGGGATAACTATTCTAGCGCAGGCGAGGGCGGCCGGTGCTGGCCTGGCTTGTTCGCCGGGGCGGTGGCCTGCAGGGCCTGCACAGCGCCATGCAGGCTTGGACGAAGCGTTCTTTGCCGCCTGCACCGTAGGACCACTAGCCGTGGCCTGAGCGGACTCTAAATTGTTAGTAACTATTCAGCCCTTACAC
>NZ_JAQOZV010000044.1:0-63843 GCF_030348125.1 Massilia sp. DJPM01 | reverse complement strand
CTAACAACAAGGACACCAGGGCCTTAGCCCATGTCGATCTGGTCAAACGACGAAAATTCATAGGGATACCCATCGGCTTGTTGCGCGATCGCGCGGATCGATTGTATCCGCACTGCCATGGACGGGGACCTGCCGGGACTACCGGGGACCGGCGCGTTGCGCAAAGACCTGAGCCTCAGTAAAGATCGTTGCGCACCGCATGCTCGTAATGCGCATCGACTTGCGCCACCTCGGCCTCGCCAATCATGGCCATCGACACCAGCATCTGCCCGACCGTGGGCAGCGCCTTGCGCTCGATACGCGCTTGCTCGCTCCACAGGCGCGCGCGGTTGATCGCTTTACCGCAGTGCATCAGCACTTCGTCGATCGCCACCACGATGGCTGTTTTCGGCAGACGCTCGCCCTCGGCCAGCTTCGCCAGCAGGTCCGCGTCGGTGCTCACGCGCGCGCGCCCGTTGATGCGCATGAATACTTCCAGGCCGGGGAACAGGAACATCATGGCGGCGCGCTCGTCGTCGGCCAGGTTGCGCATCGATTCGATGCGGTTGTTGCCCGGCCAATCGGCAAAAGCCAGCGTGCGCGCGTCGATCACTTTCACGAAGCCCGGCGGGCCGCCGCGTGGCGACACGTCCAGCCCTTGGGCGCGGCCGCTCGCCAGGGCGAAAAACGTGGCCGCCGCGAGATAGTCTTCGTGCACCGGCACCAGCCGCTCCAGCACGGCCTTCCGGATCCGCTCCGACGGCGCCGCATACAGCGCATCGAGGTCCGGCTGCGCGGCCATATCGCGCTTCTCGACCAGGGCGCGCAGTGGCGCGTGCCGGATGTCGAACACATCGAAGACGCCCAGCGCGCGCAGCGCCGGCAGTGCCTCTTCGATGTCGGCTTGCACGGCGGCGCGCGCCGCATCCGCCAGCGCCGGATCGGCGAAGGCGCGCGCATTGGCGAGAAACGCCGCCACGGTGCCCTTGCGTATCGTCAGGCCCTGGAAGCTGGCTTCATTCACATCGTCTGGCAGGATATCTTGTGCGTGCATGGCGTCTCCACGAGGATCAAAACCGCAGCATAAGCAAATCCGCTTGTCTGCTGTACACTATATCCGCCAACTAATAACGCGAATCCGCCATGTCCGACCTGACTCTCGATCCCGCCACCATCAACACCTCCGAGGGACCTGTGGTCATCGTGGCGGCGGGCAGCCAAGATGGCGAACGTGCTTCCTCCGGTCACCGGCACGCGCGCGGACAGTTAATGGGGTCCTTGCGCGGCCTGTTATCGGTGGGCGTGGAGGATGGCCAGTGGATCGTGCCGGCGATTCACGCGGTGTGGCTGCCGCCGCACCACTTCCATTCGGTGCGCTCGCACGGGCCGTTCTCGGGCTGGAGCGCATATGTCGCCGAGCCGGCTTGCGCCGGCCTGCCGTCGCGCCCCTGCACGATCCGCACCTCGGGCCTGCTGCGCGAAGCGGTGCTGCGCGCCGCCACGTGGGCGCTCGATCCGCTCGACGCGCAGCGCGAACGCATCGCCCACGTGATCCTCGACGAGATCCGGGACGCACCGCCGGCGCCATTCGGACTGCCGCTGCCGCGCGATCCGCGCCTGCAACGCGTGGCCCGCGCACTGATCGACGACCCGGCCGACGAGCGTGACCTGGAACGCTGGGCGCAATGGGCCGCCATGAGTTCGCGCACGCTGACGCGCCGCTTTGTCGCCGAAACCGGATTTGGCTTTGCCGCGTGGCGCCAGCGCGCGCGCCTGATGCGGGCGCTCGAAATGCTGGCTGCGGAGCGGCCGGTGACCACGGTCGCCATGGACCTCGGTTATGCCAGCGCGAGCGCGTTCATCAAGCTGTTCACGCGCGAGTTCGGGGCGACGCCGGGGGCGTACCGGCGCGCGCTGCCCGCACATTAACGCTGGCTGCGGCGCCAGGCCTGCGGTCCCATCCCGATCTGCATCTGGAACGCGCGCGTGAAGTGGGACTGGTCGCAAAAACCGTGGGCGTGCGCGATATCGGTCAGCGCTTGATCGCTGGCCAGCATGGCTTCGCAGGCTGCCGCCACACGCCGGCGCAGCACGTAAACACGGGCCGGCACCCCGACCGCGTTCTTGAACGCGCGCGAGAAGTGGCTCACGCTCAGGCCCACGGTGGCGGCCAGGTGCGTGGTACGCAGGGTGGTGCACAGGTTGGCGTCGATATGCGCGGTCAGCTGGCGCACCTGCCAGGGGGCGAGGGCGCCTTTGCCATAGTCGGGGGCGGGAACGGGCGACGCGCGCCGGAAGCGGCGCACCGGCGGGGCCTTCGATACGGTGGAATTGAGGGTCGCTTGCATGGTTCGCTCCAGGGTGGCATGACGATGCTCCGTCAGCGACGATGATGCGTGAAGCCAGCTTGGGCGAACAGGGCCACTCAGGTGACTGTGTACCCCCCCGAAAGTGTTGGTGCGAGTCGGCGCCCGCGAATCTTTACAGGCCGATGAACCCGCGCTCGATCCCGATTGTCACCGCGTGCGTGCGGTTGTTCGCCCCCAGCTTGTCCATGATATTGCGCAGGTGCCCCTTGACGGTATCTTCCGACAGCGCCAGTTCGCCCGCCACCTGTTTGTTGCTGTGGCCGCGCGCGATCAGTTGCAGTACCTGCACTTCGCGCGGGGTCAGGCGTTCCTGGCCAAGATGGTTGGCCAGTTCGGCCGCGATCTCCGCCGGAAAATAGCGCTTGCCCGCAGCCAGCGCGCGGATCGCCTCGGTCAGTTCCTTGCGCAGGGCGCTTTTGAGCAGATACGCCTGCGCCCCAGAACGGATGGCTTGCAGCGCGCGCGCGTCGCCCCGGTAGGTGGTCAGCACCGCGATGCGCGCCTGCCCGAATTCGGCGCGGATCGCCTGGATCGCCTCAATGCCGTTCATGTCCGGCATCTGGATGTCGATCAGCGCGACGTCCGGTTGCAGCACGCGGTACTGCGCCACGGCCTCGCGCCCATCGCCGGCTTCCCCGGCCAGGCACATATCGGGCTGGCTGGCGATGACGGCGGCGATCCCTTCGCGCATCATCGGATGGTCGTCGCACACCAGCACGCGGATGGGTGTCGTTTCAGATGTCATTTGTCGCCTCGTTGATCGTTTTTTGTACGCCGCCACGCAAACAGGCGCCGCGTTCCGCGCCGGTATGCCAGCTGCGCCTTGATGCCGAGCCGGACCTCGCTGCCGCGCGCCGGGTCGCTGTGGATGGCGAGCAGCGCGCCGATGCGGCCGACCCGCTCGTGCATGCCGCGCAGCCCCCAGTGGTCGGCCCGTCCCATCGGTGTCAGGTAGGCCGGGGCGATGCCCAGGCCATCGTCGCTCACCGTC
Source organism: Massilia sp. DJPM01 (assembly GCF_030348125.1). NCBI lineage: Bacteria > Pseudomonadati > Pseudomonadota > Betaproteobacteria > Burkholderiales > Oxalobacteraceae > Massilia > Massilia sp. DJPM01. The sequence continues at coordinate 60,504 of NZ_JAQOZV010000044.1, read as the reverse complement.
ATCTGGAACTGGCGCGCGCCGTACTCGATTTCCACCTTCACGTGCAGCGCATGCGCATGGCGGAAGGCGTTCACGATCGCCTCGTGCCCGACCTGGTACACCTCGTCGCGCACCAGCGGGCGCAGCGGCGCGGTCGTGCCGCGCACCGTGAGCGCAAAGCGCGCGCCGCCTTTCTGTTCGAGTTGCGCGCCCAGCGCCGCCAGGGCGTCGTGCAGCTCGCTCAGGTCGACCGCGCCGGTGCGCAGGTCGCGCACGCGGTCGCGTCCTTCGATCAGCACGTCGTCGGCGCGGTCCAGCGCTTCTTCCAGGCTGCGGCGCGCGGGGCTGCCGGCCGGGATGGTGTAGACGATCGCCTGGAAGCGCAAAATCAGCCCATGCACGCCTTGCAGCAAGGTGTCGTGCAGGTCGCGCGCAATGCGTTCGCGTTCGCTGTGGCGCTCCTCGATGCGCTCGCGCAGGCGTTCGGCGGCGCGCCGCATGTTGATCCGGTACAGCATCCACAAGGCGGCAAACGCCAGCGCGCCGGCCAGCAGCAGGAACAGCGGCTGGCGGTACAGCGCCGGCGGGATGCTGAACTCGAACACGGCTTCCTGCGTGCTGGGCAGGCCGTCCTGGTTATGCGCCAGCACGCGGAAGCGGTATTTGCCCGGATTGAGCCCGGTGTACACAGCCTGGCGCTGGCGGCCCGCATCCTGCCAGCCGGCGTCGTAGCCGTCCAGGCGATAGCGAAAGCTCAGCCGTTCCGGTGCCGACAAACTCAGGGCCGTGTAGTCGATCACGATGCGCTGCGCGCCGGCGGCAAGCGTGGCGTGCGCGCCGCTGGCGGCGCGCACGCCGTCCACGTGCACCGATTCGATCAGCACCGTCGGCCCGGCCAGTTCGGGATGCGGGCGCTCCGGATCGATCCAGGCCACGCCGTTACTGGTCGAGAACCACAGCCGGCCGTCGCGGCTGCGCACCGCCGTGGGCAGCGGCAGCACCTGGTACGGGTCGTTGGCCAGCCCGCCCATCAGGTCGTACGAGCGGTAGCGGATGCGGTAATCCGCAGTGGCGTAGGCGCGCGCCAGTTCGGCGGCGGTCAGCTGGAAAATGCCCGAGCGCGAGTGCACCCACAGGTCGTCGCCGCTGCCATCCTTGAGCGGCACCACGATGATGGCATAGATGTTGGCGAACAGGCCGTTGTCGGGCAGGCGCAGCGCGTGATAGCGCTCGCCGTCGATGTAGCCGATGCCGCGCTGGCCGCCGACCCAGGTGCGCTGGCCGTGATGGGTAAGGGCGGTGACGTGGCCAATGTCCATGCCGTCCGCCTGGCCCCAGCGCTTTTCGCCGTCGCCTTCGCGCGTGACCAGCAGGTTGTCGCGGTAGCCGAACCACAGCCGCCCTTTGGCGTCGGCCGATGCGCTGACCGGCATGCGCTGGTTGGCCGCGGGCGAGGGCGGCGGCGTGGCGATCCACACGCCGGCGTGCAGGCGGAACAGGCCAAGCCGGTTGAACGATACCCACAGGTCGCCGGCGGCGTCGCGCGCCATCGCCCGCACCGATGATTCGGCCAGGGCGGCCGGCGGCAGGTCGGCGAATTTTTCCAGGCGCGCGCCGCGCGAGCGCCAGATGCCGGAAGGGCCGCCCATCCAGATGGTGCCCTCAAGATCGCGCATCGCGCACGATACCGGCGCCGGCATGTCCAGCATGTCCATGCCGCCATCCATCAGGCGCATGGCGGGCCGGTTGCTCGGTCCCGCCCACAGGCTGCCGTCGATGCCGGCGACGAGGGCGAAGTTGAGCGACCCGGGCGGAAAGCCGGCCGGCATCAGCGCGCGCTGGCGGAAGCGGTCCAGCCCCCCGTTGCTGCCGACCCAGAGGTTGCCTTCGCCGTCCTCGAGCATCTTCCAGATGAAGTCCGAACTCAGGCCGTCGCGCGCGGTAAACGAGGTGCGCGATTTCAGGGCGCCGATGCTGGTGGGGTTGGCGACGTACTGGACGCCGTTGCCGGTGGTGCTGAGCCACAGGCCGCCGCTGCGGTCGAACAGCAGGCCGATGGCCGGCGTGCCGGTGGCGAGGGAGCCGTAAGTGAGGTGGCCGTCCAGCAGTACCACGCGGTGGATCTTGCCGCTGTAGCGTTCCGTGAGCCAGATGGCGCCATCGGGCGCCTGCGCGATCTGGCTGACCCAGTCGACCGCCAGGCCGCTGTCGATGAAACGGCGTTCGCCCTTGGGCAGGTACAGGAGGCGGTTTTCGTTGGCGGCCCACACGGCGCCGCCGCCGTCGACGAAGACCGCGCGCGCTTTTTTGCCGGGGAAGTGCCTGTTGGCGCTGACCAGTTCCCAGTGGCTGCCGTCGTAGCGCGCCAGGCCGTCGTCGGCGGCGACCCAGACCGCACCGGCGCGGTCGCGCGCGATGCTGTAGATGGCGCCTTCCGGCAGGTTGGGGCCGGGCAGGTGTTCGCGCATGCCGTGCGGGCCGATCACGCGCACGCCGCCGAAACGCAGGCCGACCCACAGTTCATCGTCGACCGCCAGCAGCGAAGCGACGATGTTCAGCGTGTTCAGGCCGGGCGCTTCGTAGCGCACGAAGCGAAAGCCGTCGAAGCGGAACAGCGATTCATTGGTGCCCAGCCACAGGTAGCCGTCGCGCGTCTGGGCGATGGCGCCGACCTGGCTCGGGCCACCGTCGGTCGCGACCCAGCGCCGGTGCTCCAGCTGGTCGAGCGAGCGTACTTGCGCCTGTGCGGCGGCACCGAACGCGAGCAACAGCGCAAGGATGGCCCGAGGCCACCAGCGTGTGCGGGACATGCTGTGCGGTTTCATACGTTGTTCGTCCTGTTCGCTGCGCGCTCGGCCGGTCGCTGTTCATGGCGCGCGATGATACCATCCGCGCCGTGGCATCAAGCGGGTGCGCGCGGGCGCAGCCACATCGCGGCGACGACTACGTGCACGATGGAGCCGGCTGGCGCGTACCACAGGGCGAGCGGGATCGCGAGCGCATACAGCAGCATCGACGCCAGGTTCTTGCGCTCCATCCAGCTCGGGCGCGCGCTGCCCGCGCCGCGCCGGCGCAGCACCTCGTCGAGCACCACGAAGCCGATGGAGCACATCAGCAGCACCGCGCCGTACATGGCCACCGGGACCGATTCGAACGGATGTTCGCCGGCCCAGGCGGTAACGAACGGGATCAGCGAAATCCAGAACAGCAGGTGCAGGTTGGCCCACATGGCCAGGCCGTCGACCTTCTGCACCTTGTCGAACAGGTAGTGGTGGTTGATCCAGTAGATGCCCACGTAGATGAAGCTGAGCAGGTAGCGCAGCATCACCGGCAGCACCGGCGCCAGGTCGTGCGGGGCCGGGCCGTGCGGGGTTTTCAGTTCCAGCACCATGATGGTGATGATGATGGCGATGACGCCATCGCTGAACGCTTCGAGGCGGACTTTGTTCATGCGGGCCCCTTGGCCGGTTCGGGCAGCGCCATTTCGGCGCACAGGATGGCGATCGGGACGAGCAGCGCGATGAAGCCGAACGCCATGAACGCAAAGGCGGCGGCGATGGCGCCGGTGCCGAAGGCCAGCAGGGGCCAGAAGAATTTGCCGCAGCGCGCGCTGGTGGCGGCGTCGCCGGCGCCGCGCAGCACGTCGATGCTGTCGATGACGACCTGGGTCACGTTCCCGGTCATCATGGAGGTGGGCGCCAGTTGCGCCAGCAGCAGGCGGCTGCTGGCGCTGTGTGCGCCCATGGCGGCAGTGCCTGACAGGCCTGCCGTCATGGCCAGGAAGGAGGCGCTGTCGCCGATGGGCGCGGCGGCCATCCCGGCCAGCATGAAGCCGGCCAGCAGGACCACTTGCAGCAGCAAGGCCAGTTTCAGTGCCGGCCACTGGCGCCGTTCGGCGGCCAGGATCAGCAGGCGCGCCATGGCGATGCCCGCGATGAAGGCGGGGAAGGCCAGGAACTTGAGCAGGATCGACGCCTTGGAAGCGTCGGCCAGCGCAACCCCGATCAACACGAAGTTGCCGCTCACATGGGCGGTGAACAATCCGAACAGGGCGACGAAGCCCAGGGTGTCCACGTAGCCTGCCAGGAAGCCCATGTCGATGCTGCGAAGGCGGTTGCGCTGGTCGGGAGTCACGATTTGGCGAAAGCGAGAATGTCGGCGTTGACCTGGTCCTTGTGGGTGTCGGTCAGGCCGTGCGGGGCGCCGGGGTAGATAATCAGCTTGGCGTCCTTGACGACGGCGGCAGACGCCTTGCCGGCGGCGTCGATCGGCACGATCTGGTCGTCGGCGCCGTGGATGATCAGGGTCGGCTTGTCGAATTTTTTCAGGTCGGCGCGGAAGTCGGTTTCGGAGAACGCCTTGATCGAATCGTAGGTGTTCTTGTGGCCGGCCATCATGCCCTGCATCCACCAGGCGTTGATCAGGCCTTGCGATGGCTTGGCGCCAGGGCGGTTGAAGCCGTAGAACGGGCCGGAGGCGAGGTCGAGGTAGAACTGCGAGCGGTCCTTGACGCAGGCGCTGCGGATGCCGTCGAAGACATCCATCGGCAGGCCGCCCGGGTTGTCGGCGGTTTTGAGCATCAGCGGCGGGACCGCCGAGATCAGGCCGAGTTTGGCGACGCGCTTGGTGCCGTGGCGGCCGACGTAGCGGGCCACTTCGCCGCCACCGGTCGAGAAGCCGATCAGGATGGCGTTTTTCAGGTCCAGCGCTTCGATGACCTGGGCCAGGTCGTCGGCGTAGTGGTCCATGTCGTTGCCGCTCCAGGGCTGGCTGGAACGGCCGTGGCCACGGCGGTCGTGGGCGATGACGCGGAAGCCATTGTTCGCAAGGTGGAACATCTGCGATTCCCAGCTGTCGCTGTTCAGGGGCCAGCCGTGGCAGAACACGACCGGCTGGCCGGTGCCCCAGTCCTTGTAATACAGTTCGACGCCGTCTTTGGTGGTGATGGTGCTGGAGGTGCGTTTGATGGCGGCGGCCAGGGAAGCGCCGGCGGTGATGGCTGCGCGGCGGGAGAGGGTTTTTTGGTTGTCGTTTGTGGACATGATGGCTTTCTTGTTGCCGTTAGCTTCCGTCGTTCCCGCGGGGCGCCAAGCCCTGCGCGGGAAGTCGGTTCCGGCAATGCAGGAGACGACGGTTTTGGGGTTAGCGTGCTGGTACCGGCGCCAGCACTTCGTGTTCGCCCGTGGTGCGTTCGGCCGCCTTGTGCACCATGGTGTAGGCGTAATCGACACCCATGCCGTACGCGCCCGAGTGTTCGCGCACGATCGCCATTACCGCGTCATAGGTCTCGCGGTGTGCCCAGTCGCGCTGCCATTCCAGCATCACCTGCTGCCAGGTCACCGGCACCACGCCGGCCTGGATCATGCGCTGCATCGCGTAGTCGTGCGCTTCCTTCGAGGTGCCACCCGATGCATCGGCCACCATGTAGATCTCGTTGTCGCCTTCCGCCATGGCGCACAGCGCGAAGCTGTTGTTGCACACTTCCGTCCACAAACCGGCCACGATGACCTTTTTGCGGCCGTTGGCTTTCAAGGCATCGCGCACCTTCTGGTCATCCCACGAATTCATCGAGCTGCGCTCAAGGATCTTCTGGCCCGGGAACACGTCCAGCAGTTCCGGATAGGTGTGGCCGGAAAACGCTTGCGTTTCGACGGTGGTGATCACGGTCGGGATGTTGAACGCCTTGGCGGCCTTGGCCAGCGCCACCGTGTTGTTCTTGAGGACCTGGCGGTCGATCGACTGCACGCCAAACGCCATTTGCGGCTGGTGGTCGATGAAGATCAGTTGCGAGTTGTGTGGCGTCAGGACGTCGAGTTTCGGCGCCCTTGTTTTGGGTGAACAGGTTGTAGGCGATGCGCACCGTGAGCTGGTTGTCGCGCGCGAGCTGGTCGACGATGGCGTAATCGTCGGGGAAGTTCTGGAAGCCGCCGCCGGCGTCGATCACGCTGGTCACGCCCAGGCGATTGAGTTCGCGCATGAACTGGCGCGTGGAGTTGACCTGGTGTTCGAGCGGCAGGGCAGGGCCCTTGGCCAGGGTGGCATACAGGATCATCGCGTTGGGCCGGGCGATCAGCATGCCGGTCGGGTTGCCGGCGGCGTCGCGCACGATTTCGCCGCCCGGCGGGTTGGGCGTGTCGCGGGTGTAGCCGACCGCCCGCAGCGCGGCGCGGTTGAGCAGGGCGCGGTCGTACAGGTGCAGCACGAAGACCGGCGTGTCGGGGGCGGCGGCGTTGAGTTCCTCGATGGTCGGCATGCGCTTTTCGGCGAACTGGAATTCGGTCCAGCCACCTACCACGCGCACCCATTGCGGCGATGGCGTGCGTGCGGCCTGTTCGCGCAGCATGCGCATGGCATCGGCCAGCGAGGGCACGCCTTCCCAGCGCAGTTCCAGGTTGTAGTTCAGGCCTCCGCGGATCAGGTGCATGTGCGAGTCGTTCAGGCCCGGGATGACAGTGCGGCCGGCCAGGTCGATGACCTGGGTGCTGGCGTCGCGGTGGCGCATCACGTCGGCGCAATCGCCCACCGCGATGAAGCGCTCGCCGCCGATGGCGACCGCGTTGGCGGCCGGGTTGGAACGGTCGGTGGTGTGGAAGCGGCCGTTGATCCGGATGAGGGAGGCGCTCATGCCGGGTCCTTGTCTTGTGCTGGCGCTTGCAGGCCGGTGATTTTTGGGGCGCATTCGGTGGCGAACCAGGCGCTCGTGAGCGGTTCGCCGGCGATGACGCGCTTGGCGATCGGGACCATCTGTTCGCCGATCAGCATTCCAAGCAGGCCCAGTAGTGCGATGGCTGGCGGGGCGGGCGAACGCACCTGGATCAGTGCGTAGATGATCCCTACCAGCACGCCGGCTCCGATCGACATCAGATACATTGCTCACTCCTTCAGGTGGCGCAGGGCCGAATGCCGGTCCTGTCGCAAACGAGTATGGAAGACGGGGCGCGGGCGCGATAGAATCAGGATGCTGTTTTTGCCACCCTATTATTTTTGCCAAGGCCCCATGAAAAAACTCCTTATTCCCATCTTTCTGATGTTCGCCAGCGCCAGCGCCACCGCCGGGCAGCCCGCCAGCGTCGCCCAACTGAACCAGATGGCCAAGCGCTTCGCGCCGGTCGACCTGCGTGCCGATACCTCGGCCCTGTCCAAAGGCGACAAGGGCGCCATCGTCAAACTGATCGAAGCGGCCAGGATCATCGATACCTTGCAGCTGCGCCAGCGCTGGGCCCATAACGAAGCCCTGTGGAGCGCGCTCAAGAAGGACAAGAGCGCCCTCGGCAAGGCGCGCCTGAATTATTTTTGGCTCAACAAAGGCCCGTGGTCCATCCTCGACGGTAACGACTCCTTCATGCCAGCCACTTACGCCGGCATCACCATCCCGGCCAAGAAACCGGAAGGCGCCAATTTCTACCCGGTAGGCGCGAGCAAGGCGTCGCTGGAAGCGTGGATGAACGCGCTCGCGCCCAAGGACAAGGAACAGGCGCAGTGGTTCTTCACCACCATCCGCACTGGCGCCGAGGGCAAATTCAAGACCGTCACCTACGCTGGTGAATACAAGGCCGAGCTGGAAAAACTGGCCACGCTGCTGCGCGACGCGGCGGCATCGACCGACAACGCCTCGCTCAAGAAATTCCTGACCCTGCGCGCCGATGCGTTTTTATCCAACGATTACCTGGCGTCGGATTTCGCGTGGATGGATCTCGATTCCCCGGTCGATATCACCATCGGCCCTTACGAGACGTATAACGATGAACTGTTCGGATACAAGGCGGCGTTCGAGGCGTACGTGAATATCCGCGACGAAAAAGAAACCCGGAAGCTCGATTTCTTCAGCAAGCACATGCAGGAACTGGAAGACAATCTGCCGCTCGACAAGCAGTACCGCAATCCCAAGGTCGGTGCGCTGGCGCCGATGGTGGTGGTCAACCAGGTGTATGGCGCCGGCGACGGCAATATGGGCGTGCAGACGGCCGCCTATAACCTGCCGAATGATGAGCGGATCATCAGCGAGCGCGGTTCCAAGCGCGTGATGCTGAAAAATATCCAGCAAGCGAAGTTCAAATCGACCCTGACGCCGATCACCAAGCTGGTGCTGCGGCCGGAAGCGCAAAAGGACCTCGATTTCGATTCCTTCTTCACCCACATCCTGGCGCACGAAATCACCCATGGCCTCGGTCCCCACAGCACCACCCAGGATGGCAAGCCATCGACCCCGCGCCAGGACCTGAAAGACGCGTATTCGACCATCGAGGAAGCCAAGGCCGACATGGCCGGCCTGTGGGCGTTGGCGTACATGATGGACAAGGGCCAGCTGAAAGACACGCTGGGGCAGGGCGAGCTGGCCGAGCGCAAGCTGTATAACACCTTCCTGGCATCGGCATTTCGCACGCTGCATTTCGGCCTGACCGATTCGCATGCGCGCGGCATGGCGATCCAGCTCAATTACCTGCTCGATCAGGGCGGCTTCGTGTCGCACGGCGATGGCACGTTCGCGGTCGATTTCAAGAAGATCAAGCAGGCGGTGATTGACCTGAACCGCGAATTGCTGACCATCGAGGCCAGCGGCGACTATGCCCGCGCCAAGGAGATGATGGCCAGGTATGTGGTGATCCGCCCGGATGTGCAGAAGGCGCTCGACAAGATGAAATCGGTGCCGAACGATATCCGGCCGGCATTCACCACGGCGGCGGCATTGGCGAAGGCAAAATGAGCGTGCCGGCTGCGCCGCTATCGACGCGCCGGCCCGGCAAGATTGCCCGCACTAACATTGTTGCTGACGAGTGGGAAACGATCTGATTGTTTGCGCCAGCGCTAGCTTGACATAGCGCCATGTTGAGAATTTTCCACAAGGAAAGATATTTCTCCCAAAGCGTCCCGGAGGTCTATATTATTGCTCTTAGGCATTTATAGACCTCCTGAGGAAACGCCATGTTAAAGCACCTTTTGACTGCCCTGTTCGCCCTGATTCCCGTTGCCGCCACTGCTGGCGCCACCCTCACCGAGCTGGAAATGCGCTGGCTGAACGCCGCCGCGCCCGTGTTGGCGTATTCGCAACGTATGAACTTGCCAATAGATATCACCGTGCAACCAAAAGCCCGCCCCGGCGATGTGCCGCTGGCGATGGGATTTGTCGATGGCCGCTGCAAGCTGGTGCTGTCGATGCGCGGCAATCCCGAGGCCGAACATATCTTGCACAGCGTGCCGGAAGCCGAGCGCGCGCTGCTGATCGAAACCATGGCCGCCCACGAAATCGGCCATTGCTGGCGTTACGTGCAGGGCGTGTGGCATGCGCTGCCGGCCGGCTTCATTGAAACCGGCGACGAACAGGCGAAGGATGTGCAATTGCTGGCCGAATCGAAAGCCATGCGTGAAATGCGGCGCGAGGAAGGCTTTGCCGACCTGGTCGCGCTGGCCTGGGTCCAGCGCCAGCATCGGGCCCAATACGGCCGCGTGTACGCCTGGCTGTCGACCCTGCGCGACGCCGTGCCGGTCGAGCGCAGCGGCCACGATACCCGCGCCTGGGTGCGCCTGGCGAAGCATGCCGACGGTTTCGGCCATGGCGCCAGCCCCTTCGACGACGCCGTGACGATGTGGCAAGCCGGCTTGCTCAACGATGAATAAGCTGGGCGCCGCCGTGCTGCTGGCGCTGGCCGGCGCGGCGGCATCGGCCGCCGCTCCCGCCACCGAAGCCCAGTGGATCGCCGCCGCCACCGAGGCGGTCGCGTATGGCCGCGCGCAGGGCTTGCCGATCGACCTGGAAGTGGTGGATGGCAATGGTTTGCCCGGCCACACGCCGGTCGGGCTGGCCAGCGAAAACGGGCGCTGCACCCTGGTCGTCTCGGCCAGCAACAATCCGACCGCCGACAAGCTCAGTTCCATGATTGCCCCCGAGCTGCTCGAACCTTTTCTGGCGGGCGCGGCGATGCACGAAGTGGGGCATTGCCACCGCCGCCTGCGCGGCTATCCGCACAACGAAAAACTGCTGCCGGTGGTGGCCTGGATCGGTCCGCTGCGCGACTGGTTCACGCGCCGCGTGCGCACCGAGGAAGCCTACGCCGACATGACCTCGGTGGCCTGGATCGCGCGCTTCCATCCCGAGCGCTACACGGCCCTGGTCAATGAAATGCTGCGCGTGCGCACCCGTTTCCGCGAACCCAAGCACGACACCGTGGCCCTGCTCGAACGCGCCTTGGCCGAGGGGCCGCAAGATGCCAATGAGAATCTATTTGCCCAGGCCGATGAACGATTAAACAGATATCGATAGTCCTTTTGCGTCCGTATGTACGTTGTCGCACAGATGTTGTGCGTGCTTAGGATGTTAAATCCGTCCACCAACAACCATACATTTAAGGGACTTCACCATGAAACCTATCGTCGCCACATTGCTTGCCGCCGCCCTCAGCGCCGCTTTCGCCAGCGCCTACGCCGCCGAGACGCCCACCAGGACCGATACCGCGACCTACCGCACGATGACGCTCAAGGCCGCCGCCGACTACAAGGCCGCCTCGGCGCAGTGCAAGGACATGAGCGGCAACGCCCGCAGCCTGTGCATGGAACAAGCCAAGGTGGTGCGCGCGCGCGCCGACCTGGCAGCCCTGACCGATTACAACAATACCCTCAAAGGCCGCACCAAGGCCCGCACCGACCTGGCTGACGCCGACTACGCGCTGGCCAAGGTCAAGTGCGCCGACGCCATGGGCGCCGAAAAAGACAGTTGCCTGAGCAATGCGCGCGCGGTTCACAGCGCCGCGCTGGCCGATGTCAAGGCCGACCGCGACATCCAGCTCGCCAGCAGCGGCACCACCGATACCATGAGCCCGGTGACCCGCACCACCACCAGCGACGCCACCAAGGCGGCGGCGGTGGACAAATGCGCCCAGGTCGCGGGTAGCCCGAATACCGGCTGCCTGGTCGATAACAATACCCGTAGCGCGGCCACCACCACCACCACCGGCGCCGTGGCCAACCGCACCGACATGGCGGCCGACAGCGCCGCCCAGCGCAGCGCCAACGCGCTCGACAATGCCGCCGACAAGACCCGTGCCGCCGGCGCCAGCATGGCTGCCAAGACCGAGCGCGCGATCGATACCCTGGCCGATAAAACCGAGCGCGCCGCCGACAGCATGGCCAACAAGACCGACCGCATGGCCGAGAAATCGGGTGCTGTCATGGCCGATGCGGTCATCACGACCAAGGTCAAGGCCGACATTTTCAAGGAGCCTGAGCTGAAATCGATGGCGATCCACGTGGAAACCGAAAAAGGCGTGGTCATGCTGAGCGGCTTCGTCGATTCCAAGGCCGATGCCGAGAAAGCCGTGCGCCTGGCCAAGAGCGTCGATGGCGTGACTGCAGTCAAGAGCGCGATCAAGGTCAAGTAAGCCGGCTCTCCTACTACCCAGGCCGCCCCGGAACACCGGGACGGCAGCAGAAAACTGCGGCCCCGTACGGCGCGACGATGCGATTGTGTTGCATTGCTGCACCGTTCGGGGCTTTGTCGCTGCAATCCATGGCGTGGCAGCCGCCCCAAGGTATAATTTTCCCGTGAACAGACTAGAAGCCTTTGGATATATTGCCGCCCAAGCCGCACGCGGGGAAATCACCCTTCCCACCAGCGTGAACGCCGCCTTGCGCCTGCAACTCGCACTCGACAATCCCGATTGCCATATTGAAGACGCCATCAAGCTGGTGCTGGGCGAGCCGCAACTGGCCGCGCGCACCGTCGCGCTGGCCAACTCGGCCGCATTCAACCGCAATGGCGACACCCCGATCACGAATGTGCGCGCGGCCGTCATGCGGGTGGGCTACCGCAGCTTGCAGACCCTGGTCGCCAGCCTCGTGGTGCGCCAGTTCGGCATGCGCATCGTCGATCCGGTGCTGCGCGCCAAGGCTGAGCAATTGTGGGAGCATACGGCCCACGTGGCGGCGCTGGCCCAGGTGCTGGCGCGGCGCGTGACCTTCGTCAATCCCGATACCGCCATGTTCGCGGCCATCGTGCACGAGGTGGGCGGCTTTTACCTGCTCTCGCGCGCCGATGAATTTCCCGGCCTGCTGGACGACGATCCCGAAAAATGGGCGGAATTGTGCGAGGAAGTGGTCAGCCGCGAAGTGCTGAAAAAACTCGCCATTCCCGAGACCGTCACCCACGCCATCCTGGCCCTGCGCGACGGCTGGCTCACCATGCCGCCGAGCACCTTGCTCGACACCCTGTTGCTGGCCAATCAGTTCGCGCCCGTGCGCTCGCCGCTGGGCGTGCCCGACGAGCCGCTGCCCGAGCATGCCGATTCGGTGCTCGATTTCGTCATCGACAACGACACCCTGCAAGCGATCCTTCACGAGTCGGCCGACGAAGTCAAATCGATGAGCGCCGCACTGCTGGTCTAGCCGGCGTAATCAAAATACGGAACCAAAACGCTGGTCCGGTTTCTAACCCCAGGTAAGGCGGGACACGGGGTCCCGTGCCGGGGGAGCGATGAGGCGCATCACGCATGCTTGGTTTGCCGCTGCCGGGGCTGGGCTGCTGTCCCTGCCGCGCTTGCTGGTCGCCTGCGCCACCTTTCTTTTGCTGCTGATGTGGCCGCCGGCGGCCGCCGCGCCGGCTCCGGTCACCTTGCTCACGGTCGACGGCGCCATCGGCCCGGCCAGTGCCGACCATATTGCGCGCGGCATCGAGCGCGCCGCGCGCGACGGGCACCAGCTGGTGATCATCGCGCTCGACACGCCGGGCGGGCTCGACACATCCATGCGCGCGGCGGTCAAGGCCATTCTCGGCGCGCGCCTGCCGGTGGCCGTCTACGTGGCGCCCCCGGGTGCGCGCGCGGCCAGCGCCGGCACCTTCATCCTGATGGCCAGCCACATCGCCGCCATGGCGCCCGGCACCAATCTGGGCGCGGCCACGCCCGTGCAACTGGGCGGCCCGCCGGCGGGGAGCGATGACGGGCTGCCCGGCGCCGCGCCAAGGCGGGGCGCGGGCGGCACGCGCGGCGGCTACGACCACGACAAAGACACCACCAAAGATGGACCCGGCAGCGCCGGTGACCGCGCCGCCACGCCCATGGCCCGCAAACAGCGCAACGATGCCGCCGCCTACATCCGCGCGCTGGCCGCGCTGCGCGGGCGCAACGCGGAATGGGCCGAGCGCTCGGTGCGCGACGCGTCCAGCCTGCCCGCGGCGGACGCCCTGGACGCACGCGTGATCGACTACGTGGCCGGCGATGTGGCGGCGCTGCTGGCGCTGGCCGACGGCAGGCAGGTCACGCTGCGCACGGGCACGCCGACCCTGCACACGCGCGGCGCGCCGCTGCATCGGGCCGATCCCGACTGGCGCACGCGGCTGCTGGGCGTGATCTCCGATCCCTCGGTGGCGCTGATCCTGATGAGCATCGGGATTGACGGCCTGCTGTTCGAATTCATGAGTCCGGGTGCGGTCGCGCCCGGCGTGGTGGGTACGCTGTGCCTGCTGCCGGGCTTGTACGGCCTGCACCTGCTTCCCCTCGACTATGCCGGACTCGGCCTGATCCTGCTCGGCCTGGCCTTCATGTTGGCGGAGGCGTTCCTGCCCAGTTTCGGCGTGCTCGGCCTGGGTGGCATGACGGCCTTCGTGGCCGGGGCGCTGATCCTGGTCGATACCGACTTGCCCGGCTATGGCGTGCCGGCCGCCGTGGTGGTGCCGCTGGCCATCGTCAGCGCGCTGCTGCTGGCGGGCATGGCGGGGGTGGCGCTCAGGACGCGCCGGCGCGCGGTGGCGGGCGGGCCGAACGCCCTGGTCGGCAGCCTCGCCGAGGTCATCGGCGCGGGCGGCACCGATACCTGGGCCAACGTCAACGGTGAAACCTGGCGCGTGGCCAGCGGCGCCGCCCTGCGGCCCGGGCAGACGGTGCGGGTGCTGGCGCGCAAGGGCGCGCGGCTCGACGTGGTCCCGGTCAACCAGGTCAAACAAGGAGAATAACGATGCTCGAGAATGGATTCGGGTCTGGACGCGGCCCGCTGCTGTTCCTGCTGTTGCTGTTGTTGCTGGTTTTGCTGGCGAACTCGGTGCGCATCCTGCGCGAGTACGAACGGGGCGTGGTGTTCCAGCTGGGGCGTTTCTGGTCGGTCAAGGGACCGGGGCTGATCCTGCTCATTCCCGTGCTGCAGCAAATGGTGCGGGTGGACTTGCGCACCATCGTGCTCGACGTGCCCAAGCAGGACGTGATTTCGCGCGACAATGTATCGGTCAAGGTCAACGCCGTGCTGTACTTCCGCGTGATCGATCCCGAGCGCGCCATTATCCAGGTGGCCAACTTTCTCGAAGCGACCAGCCAGCTGGCGCAGACCACCCTGCGTTCGGTGCTGGGCAAGCATGAGCTCGACGACATGCTGGCCGAGCGCGAACGGCTCAACATCGATATCCAGCAGGTGCTCGACGCCCAGACCGACGCCTGGGGCATCAAGGTCGCCAATGTCGAGATCAAGCATGTCGACCTGGACGAATCGATGGTGCGTGCCATTGCCCGCCAGGCGGAGGCGGAACGCGAGCGGCGCGCCAAGGTCATCCACGCGGAGGGGGAATTGCAGGCATCGGAGAAATTGATGCAGGCGGCCAATGTGCTGTCGCAGCAGCAGGGCGCGATGCAGTTGCGCTATCTGCAAACCTTGGGCACCTTGGCGAGCGACAAGAGCACCACGATTGTCTTTCCGCTGCCGCTGGAGATGCTGGGCGGGCTGATCGAGCGCGCACGCGGCAGACCGGCCGGCAGCGCTCACGGCGGTTCGGCCGACAGCCAGATCGGCAGTGCGCCCGGCGGTCCCGTCGATAGCCCAATCGGCAGCGCTCCCGGCGGTCCGGCCAACAGCCAGATCGGCAGTGCAGCCGGCCGGCCGGTCAGTTAATGCGCTGCCACGCCAGGCCGATCCATTCGTGGGTGGCGTAATACGAGCGGAACATGCCGCTCCAGCCGGGCACGAACATGAGCGGCGAGAGCGTACTGCGCGCATAGAACATGGTCGGGGCCGGCACCACTTCCAGTCCGGCCGCCACGAAGGCGCGTTCGGCGCGCGGCATGTGCATGGCGTGCGTGACCAGCAGCACGCGCCGCACGCCGGCCGCCTTGAGGATGGCGGCGCTGTAGATGGCGTTCTGGGTGGTGTCGGCCGAGCGTTCCTCGGTCCAGGCGACGGCGGTGCGGAAGTCGTCGCGCAGGGCGCGCGCCATGGTGCTGGCCTTGGGCGGAATTCCCTTGTCCGGATCGCCATTGCCTCCGCTGACCAGCAGCGGCAAGTCGGTCGCGTGCTGCAGGTGGGCCGCGTAGCGCAGGCGCACCAGGGCCACGTCGTCGGGAATGTCGGCGCCGTATTCGGGCGCGGCATGCACATTGCCGGCGGCCAGCACGACGATGGCCTGGGCACCGCTGGCGCGGGCGTCGGCCAAGGGCGCCGTGAGCCCTTCGAGCGGCTGCACCAGCAGCAGCGAGCCGGCATTGGTCGACAGCACCAGCAGCGCGGCCAGTCCCACGCCGCTGACGGCGCGTCCGCAGCGCGGCCAGCGCCGCCGCAGGGCGTAGCCGGCCAGGATCAGTACGATCAGGCTCATCGGCGGCATGAGCAGCACGCGCACCAGGATATCGATCATGCCGGCGGCGCGCTCACAGCGAGGCCCAGGCCTGGCGCAGGCCGAGCACGTGCACGATGCCGATACCGAGGCAAATGGCCGAGCTCCAGCCCCAGAACACCACGCTGCGGCCGGGCATCAGGATCATCATCGGCACCAAGGCCAGGCCGCGCGCCACGTAGACGGCGGTGATGGCGCACAGGATAATGCGCAGCAATGGCAGGCGCGGCAGCACGCCGGCGCCCGACAGGGCGTACGCGGCCCAGACCAGCAGCACGGCAGTGATGCCCAGGGTGACGATGGCGGGATACCAGGAACCGGACTCGGCCATGCGCGCCATCGGCTCGCCGGCACCGAGGGCGCGGTACCATGCGGGACCGCCGGCAATGCAAGCCAGATGCAGCGCGGCGGCGGCGGCGCTGAGGGCGGCGCCGGTCAGGAGAAAATGGGTGGATGGCTCGGGCATGGCGGGCGGGGCAGGTTGTCGCGAGAATGCGGACGCGAAGGTTACTGTGTGCGCCAGGAAATTGGCTTTCAGCGTAAAGTCATTATAAGATTAACAAAATGCATTGTGGAGCAGAACATGAAATGGGAAGGTAATCGCGAAAGCGACAACGTGGAAGATGTGCGCGGCTCGGGCGGCGGGGGCGGGTTTGGCTTCGGCGGACGCTCGGTCGGCATCGGTACGATCGTCATTGCGCTGGTGGGCGGCTGGATCTTCGGCATCAATCCGATGACCCTGCTCAATATCATGAGTGGCGGCGGGGGCGCGGTGCCGGTACAGCAGCAACAGGGGCAAGCCCGGGGCGTGCCGGCCAACGACCGCGGTTCCAAATTCGTGCGCGTGGTGCTGGCCGATACCGAAGATGTCTGGACCAATTTGTTCCGCGAACAGGGTGGCACGTACCAGAAGCCGGCCTTGCAGCTGTATTCCGGCCGCACCCAGACCGCGTGCGGTGCCGGACAGGCCGCGACCGGGCCTTTTTATTGCCCGGCCGATCGCAAGGTGTATCTGGACATGAGCTTTTTCCAGCTGATGGAAGAGCGCTTCAAGGTCGAGGGCGAGTTTGCCCAGGCGTACGTGATTGCCCACGAAATCGGCCACCATGTGCAGCATGCGATGGGCTTGACCGACAAGGTCGACGAGGCGCGCCAGCGCGGCACCGAAAAACAGGCGAACGCGATGTCGGTGCGCCTGGAATTGCAGGCCGACTGTTTTGCCGGCGTCTGGGCCTTCCATGCCAACCAGTCGCGCGCAATCCTGGAGCAGGGCGACGTCGATGCCGCACTGAAAGCGGCAACCGCCATCGGCGACGATGCCTTGCAGCGCCAGTCGCAAGGCCATGTGGTGCCCGATTCATTCACCCACGGCAGCTCGGAGCAGCGCGCGCGCTGGTTCAAGCGCGGCCTCGACGATGGCAGGGTCGCCTCGTGCGATACCTTCGGCGCGCGCCAGCTGTAAGCGCGTGACTAGTGGTGGCCGCTGAGCGCTTCGGCGCCGGCCATCAGCGACTCGACCGCGCGCTCGAACACGGGCGCGTGTTCCACCGTGCGCAAGGTTTCATTCTGCATCGCCGCCAGCAGGGCATCGCGGGTGAAGGTGGATGGCGCCGCCTGGCCCTTGACCGAAAACAGATACAGGCTGCCGCGCGGGCTGACCGCGGAGAGACGCGCCGGCACGTAGCGCCCGTCCACGGCAAGTTCGAAGCCGGCGCCCGGCAATGCCATGCCCAGCCATTCGCGCTCGTCGGTGGCGTGCGCGGCGCTCTTGCCGGCGTCCGTGTACAGCTCGGCGCGGATGCCGCGCTGCTCCAGCGCCGCTTCAAGCTGGGCGTGGCCGATGCTGACCGCGTCCTGGCCCGCTTCGCGCTCCCCGCCGAAGGCGGCGAAGTGCGCGCGCAGCTGCTCCAGATCCATGGCGTTGGCCGATGGCGGCTGGCGCTGGCCCAGCACATCCATGTGGACCATCACCAACTGGTCGAGCGCGGCCTTGGACACGGTCTCGCCCATGCCGATCGCGGCCAATCCTTCGCGTACCCGTTTGACCAGGCTGGGCAGCATGCGGACCATCTGGGCACGCTCCTCAGGGGTATTCTTTTCCTGCGCACTCCACACCAGCTCGGCCAGCATCGCCTGGCTGGCGGCTGCGTCGCCGCCCGGATGGACCAGCACGCGGCTCCACATATCGGTGATGAAATTGCCAATGCGCGGATCGACATCGAGCGGGTCGAGCAGGGCGCCCAGGGTGGTGGCGGTATCGCTCTGGCGGGCACTGCTCGCTTCGACCGCGCCGATGGCATCGATGCAGCGCGCCAGGCCCACGTCGCCGCGCGGCAGCAAGGTCGAGACAAACTGGTCGAGCTTGCGCTGGCCATCGGCGAAGGTCGTCATGTCCGTGTCGAAGCGCGCCAGCACGCCGTCCAGCACCGTGTCGATTTCGTCTTCCAGCGCCGGGTAGCATGCCATTTCGGGCGTGATGCCGGTCGCTACCGTGCCGATGCGGTCCAGCAGGCGGCGTGCGGGATGGCGGGCGTCATGCAGCATCGATGGATCGAGCATGGCGGCGCGCAGGAACGGCACGTGCAGGCGCCCGAGTTGCTGGCGCACGCCGTCTGGCAATTGCTCGTCGTGCACGATGGATTCGAACAGCAGGCTGACCAGGTCGACGGTGACCCGGTCCGGCTCGCTGCCGGCCGCGTCGGCAAGCCGGGCGCGCAAGTCGAGCGGACCGGGCGTGCGCGCGCCTCTGGCGGCAGGGGCAGGCTGCGCCTGTTGCATTTCTTTTAGCTGGGCATCGAGGGCGATGCGCGCCTGGCAGCCGGAGGCTGGGGCCGGAGCCGGGACCGGGACCGGGACCTCGTCATGGCGCGGCGGACGCGGCGTTTTCGGCTGGTTGAACAGATTCCAGACCATTTCCTGCAAGTCGGGCGCGTGCGGCTGCGCCGGGGCGCCGGGCAGCAGCTCGCCGTGTTGCTGCATCATGCGTCGTAATTCAGGCAGCATGCGGGCTTGCTTGGGCTGCGCTGGTTTGCCCAGCTGCGTGTCGGCGCGCCCACCCGCCATCCCATGGCCGATGAGCTGCTCGGCCGCCTTTTGCCAGGCGAGCCGGTCGCGCTGGGCGCGCGTGAGCGCCGTGGGACGGGCGCTCAGCTTGCTGGACACGCCACGCGATTTGAATACTTCTTCTATCGCAACGTAGTATCCTTGCAGGCAATGGACCATCGCCACTGAAAGAATATCGAACAAGCCTTTCGACTGGGCTTCGTCCCTGATGGTTTCGCGCAGGGCTTCATGCAGCGAGCGCGCCAGCAGATAGGGACGGAAAGGATTTTCGCGTTCGCGCACCTCCGGGTCGCCGTGCAACTGGGCGATCATGAGGTTCAGGCGGCCGAGGTTGGGCTGGCCGGCGTCGCGCAGGCGCATCACCATCCGGTCGATCTCGATTTGCCGCGTTACGACGTCATCCTCGATGAGGGTCAGGTTGTCCGCACTGATCTCCTCGAGGCTGGCGCGCGTGTCCATGTACATGGTCTGCATGGCGCGCTCGAGGTAATCGGCAAAATGGTGCTGCATTCGCGCTAACAGAACCGTGCCGTGCTCGCGCAAACCCTGGCGCTCATTCATGAGCAGGCGCTCGTTGCTGCGCGCGGCCCCTTTCAATGCCTTCTCCAGGTTGACCTCGGCTTCGGCCAGGGTTTTCGTGGCAAGGACGTTAAAACCCGACAGTGCGGGTTGTTTCGCAAGCTGGAACACTCTTTTTGGTATTTGCATGGCGTTTTTTGTGCTCAAATGGATGAGCTGATCAGGGTCTCTGAAAGCCATGATAGCGCATTAGGGCAACAAAGTTGGCCTGAATGCACTGTTCAGTTGCATAAATTTAATAAAAATGTATAAGATACAATGCTTGTTCGCGACCTTACTCTATGCGTGTTGGCGAACCGACCACATGTACGATCAACCTTAGTATCCCAGAATGAAAATTTTCGCTGAACTCGATGATGCGGTGCTGAACAGACCTGTTCAGGCCAGTAACGATCCCATCGCGGTGGCCACAGCCATGGCCGCCCCGCTGCGGCCCGAGTCACGCCCTTTGCGCGTGATCGGGCGCGGCGATACACTCACGGCGCAAAAGGTTGAGGTCGGCATTATCTTGCAAGCCATGCTGGGTACGGGAGGCGCTGCGGAGTATCTGTCCGACAACGCCGTCCATATCAGCGTGTCCTTGCGGGTGCTGACCAAACCCGCTTTGCGGCGCGGCATGCACGACGAGTTCGGGATTCCGACCACGCTCGAGAATTAAAAAAAAGCGTTGTTTTTCGGTGACTCAGCGGTGCTGAGCTTGCCGCACGCCGCCGCGTCACCACGGCAGCACGGCAAAGTATTCCACCAAAAAATCAAGCAAGGCGCGTACCGCTGGTGACAATTGCCGGCGCGACGGATAGATCGCATAGATCGTCAGGGCGGGCACGCGCCACTGCGGCAGCACGTGCGCCAGCGCCCCGCTGGCGAGCACCGGGTTGACCAGATAGGTCGGCAGCATGGCGATGCCGCCGCCGGCCACGGCCGCTGCGAGCAGGGTGCTTGCGTCATTCGCGCTGAAATAGCTGAGCACGCCGACCTGGACCGCTTCGCCGTCGCGCGCGAATGACCAGATGCTGCGCCCCACGTTAGCGTGGCTGAGGCAGCGGTGCTTTTCCAGTTCCTGCGGCGCGGCCGGCGCCCCCTGCGCGGCCAGGTAAGCGGGCGCGGCCACCAGCAGCGAATCGCACTGCGCCAGCGGGCGCGCGATGAGCAAGGGCGACGGTTCGCCACTGATGCGGATCGCCAGGTCGATACGCGCTTCGACCAGATTGAGCGCGCCTTCGTTCAGATTCAGGTCGAGATTCAGACGCGGGTGGAGCGCCGTGAAGCGCACCAGCGCCTGCGCCAGCTGCGCATGGCCGAAGGACAGGCTGCAGGTGACGCGCAACAGGCCGCGCAGTTCGCCCCCGCTGGCGGTTTCCTCTTCCATATTCTCGCTCAGCGCCAGCATTTGCTGGCTGCGCCGCAGGCAAGTCTCGCCGGCATCGGTGAGCGTCACGCGGCGCGTGGTGCGCTGGAGCAGGCGCGTACCCAGCCAGGTTTCCATTTCGGACACATAGCGCGTCACCATCGCCCGCGACATGTCGAGCTTGTCCGCGCTGGCGCTGAAGCTGCCGCTGCCGGCCACCTCGACGAAGACGCGCATTGCCGTAATTCGATCCATTTGTCCGATCCATGAAACAGTGATGAGCAGTTTAACCCGTTTATCCGGACCAAAGACCTCACTACACTTCAGGCTTCCTTAAAACAACTTTATCGGAGTCCTTATGTTCCGCACCACCGCCATCGGCGCCGCCCTCACGCTGGTCTTTAGCAACGCCCTGGCCGCGCCCGCCCTGCAAACCAAGGTCTACAACGCCGATGGCGCCAGCTTCAACGTCAATTCCACCCTGATTTATGGCGAGACCGAAGCCATGGTGATCGACGCCGGCTTTACCCGCGCCGACGCGCTGCGCATCGCCGCCAACGTGCTCGACAGCGGCAAGCAGCTCAAGACCATCCTGGTCAGCCAGGCCGATCCGGATTACTACTTCGGCGTCGACGCGCTCAAGCAGATTTTTCCGCAAGCGCAAGTGGTGGCCACGCCGCAAGTGATCGAGAAGATCAAGGAAAAGATGGCGGCCAAGCTGGCCTTCTGGACGCCCAAGATGGGCGCCAACGCCCCGGCGGCACCGAGCCTGCCCGCAGCGCTGCACAGCATGACCCTGACCGTGGATGGCCAGGCGGTGGAAGTACGCGGCACGCAAGGCGCGCTGGCGCATCGCCCGTACGTGTGGATTCCATCGATCAAGACGATCACGGGCACCATCGGCGTGTTCGGCAACCTGCATTTGTGGATGGCCGACGCCCCAACGGCGGCCCAGCGCAGCGCGTGGAGCGCCCAGCTCGACGACATGGCGGCGCTCAAGCCCGTGGTGGTCATTCCGGGGCATATGAAGGCGGGCACGCAACTTGACGAGAGCAGCATTGCGTACACCAAAAATTACCTCAAGAACTACGAGCAAACGCTGGCCGCGACCGCCAACAGCGTCGAGCTGATCGCGCGCATGAAGAGCGCGTATCCAGACGCGCCGCCGGGTCTGGCACTGGATATCGGCGCCAAGGTCAGCAAAGGCGAGATGAAGTGGTAAGCGCGTAAGACGGACGGAGTGCACGCCGGGAAGGCAGCACAGCGACGCATGCGTATCGGCGAGCCAGCTTATATTTCCTCAGAAACATTGCCAGGGATATAATTTTGCCTGTTTGCCCACCCACTCAGTCGCTGTCTTCTTGCAGCCGACGCATTTTTATCAGGAATTCCCTCATGTCGAGCCACAAGACGCCAGCACCGGACATGAGCGCATGCCGGGCAGGCTCCCATCAGCGACTGCGCAGCGCCCGCCGTGGCGGTGTTGTCGGCGCTTATCGTGGCCAGCACGCCGATGTTGAGCAAGGCTGCACAGTCCGCAGTGCGCCCGGATCCGGTGCCGGCCTTCGACGTCAAGCCATGGCTCGCCGATTACGCGTCGCTGAAAAAGCACCTGGAACAACAGTATTCCCACCTGGCCTGGTTTGCTTCCCCACAAGGTGGCGTGAACTTGCCCCAACTTGATCGTCGTACCCAGAGAATATTGCAGCAAGCCGAGAATGAGGACGACGCCAAAGCAGCCCTGTTTGCTTTTGTAAATGCCTTTCACGACGGCCATCTTCGCCAGAAACCGTCCATCGCGCCAGCCCGGGCGGACGCCAGCAATCCGCCCAAGGCGGCGATCGACAAGATGGATGCGGCGAGCGCCTGTGCCGCGATCGGGGTCGGTCCGACCAGCGCGATTCCCTTTTCCTTGCCGATCGAAGGCCTGGCCAATTTCACGCTGACGGCGGACGGCATGGCGCAGGTATTTCGGGCCGGCGTCCTGCACACTGAGGCCGGCATGCGGATCGGGGTGATCCGCATTCCCACGTTCGTGACGGCCGAATACACCGCGCTCTGCCATTCGACATGGGCCACATTGAAGACGGCTGCAACGCCGCTCGACGCCAGGATGCTTGAAGAGGCCATGGAAGGGGCTTGGCTGGGAGCCCTGGCAGGCCAACTCAAGCAAATGCAGGCGCAAGGTGTGAGCGCTGTGGTGGTCGATGTCGGTAGTAACGGTGGCGGTGGCGATACGGGCGACTCGGCCGCGCGCCTGTTCACGTCGCGGCCGGTCAAGTCCGCCCGCTTGCTGATGGCGGCGACGCCAGCCAACGCGGCGTATTTTGACGAGCAACTCGATGGCTTGCGCAACGTCTTGGCAAGGCCCCTCGATGGCCACGCCGAGCTGCAAGCGGCGCTGCGGCAGGGCGTGAGTGATTTTGAAAACAGAAAAGCAGGGATCGCCGGGCGCGTTTGCGATATGTCCTGGGTGTGGCGTGAACGGCGGCCATTTTCCCCGGCGGCCTGTAGCCGTTTGATCGATGGCGGGTTTGCCAGCGGCGCTGTGGATTTTCTGCCGGCGGCCGCGCCTGGCCATGCCGGGGCCGCCGCCGCGCTGTACTGGCCCGCCGTTGCCGATGCCTACCGTGGAACGTGGAGCGGGCCGGTGTATGTCCTGACCAACGGCAAGGTCGCGTCTGCGGCGGAGATGTTCGCCGCGACCATGCGTGACAATGGCATCGCCAGGATCATCGGCGCTCCGACCATGGGTTTAGGCTGCGGCAACATGCAAAAGCCGCGGCTGATGCTGCTGGCGCATTCGCAATTGCGCTTCCAGGCGCCCGACTGCGTCCGCCTGCGCGCCGACGGCAGCGACGAGGTGGCCGGCATTGCACCCGACCTGCCCTTGTTGCCAACGGAAGGCGAGAGCGGACGTGCCCGTGCAGTGAGACTGTTCCACATGGTTGAAGCCGATTTGAAAGCCGATTTGAAAGCCGGTAATGCTGGCACTGCCCTCACAGGCGCAGCCACGCAATAATCAGGAGGCGTGCGGCTGGCCTGGCCGCCGCAAGGGCGACGCGCGCCGTGCGCTGCGCGCATCCGCCGTCCCAGCCATGGCAAGTGCCTGCCAGGCTCACTCCGGCCCCAGCACCCGGAATACGCCGTCCCAACCATGGCAAGTGCCTTCCGGGCTCACTCCGGCCCCAGCACCCGGAACACCTCGTCCGGTGTCGTCAAGCCATCGCGCACCTTGATGAAAGCGTCGTCGCGCAAGCTCATGAAACCCTGCTCGCGGGCGTATTGCGTGATTTCCGTGATGGCGACCTGGGAGGCGATCAAGTGCCGCATGTGGGTGTCCGGAGCGAGCACTTCATACAGGCCGAGGCGGCCCTTGTAACCGCTGCCGTGGCAAGTTTCGCATCCGGCGCCGTGGAACGCCGTGAACGGCTGCGCGGCGAAACTTCCGCCAAGGCGCTGCAGCAGGTCCGGCTCGCTTGGCGCCGGTGCCCGGCAGCGTTCGCATATCTTGCGCACCAGGCGCTGCGCGATGACCGCTTCGAGCGCCGTCGCGATCACGAACGGCTTCAGGCCCAGGTCGAACAGGCGTGAAATGGTGGCGATCGCCGAATTGGTGTGCAGGGTCGAATACACCTGGTGGCCGGTCAGCGCCGCGTGAAATGCCACCTCGGCCGTTTCAAAATCGCGGATTTCGCCGATCAGCAAGACGTCCGGATCCTGGCGCAAGATGGCGCGCAGCACCAGCGGGAAGGTCAGGCCGATTTTTTCGCGCACCACCACCTGCCCCGCCGAGTCGAGGTAGTACTCGACCGGGTCTTCGATCGTGATGTAGTTTTTTTCCGACGTGGCGCTGCTCTGGAGCAGGCTGTAGAGCGTGGTGGTCTTGCCGCTGCCGGTCGGACCGGTCGCCAGGACGATGCCCTGCGGCTTGTCGCTGGCATTGCGCACCTTGGCCAGGTCCATCGGATTGAAACCGATGCCGTCCAGGCGCAGCACGGCTGCATTGCGGTCGAGGATGCGCATGACAATCTTTTCGCCGTTGATGGTCGGCAAGGTCGAAATCCGCAGGTCGACCACCTTCTGCGGCGTTTTCACCGCCAGCCGTCCGTCCTGCGGTCGCCTGCGCTCGGAAATATCCATCTCTCCCATGATCTTGATGCGCGAGACGATCGACTGGTGCATATTGTGCGGAATTTGCATCTTGTCGATCAGCACGCCGTCGACCCGCAAGCGCACCATCACATTCTTGGTGCGCGGCTGGATGTGGATGTCGGACGCGCCCACGTTGATCGCCTCGAGCAGGATCGCATTGACCAGCCGGATCGCGGGCGGCTCGTCGGTGCCGCGCAACAGCTCTTCGAGCGTCTGTCCGGCACCATCGTCCTCGATGACGATTTCCACTCCTTCATACGGGTCGTTCGAGCCGAAGGCCGCCTCCAGGTCGGTCAGGTCGGCTTGCCCGGTGTTGTAGACGATGGCGATCTTGGCCACGATGGCTGACATCGACGCCAGCACGGGCGCAATTTCCAGGCCGGTCACGAAGCGCAGGTCGTGCAGCAAGCCTTCGTCCAGCGGGTCGGCCATTGCCACCGTCAGGCGTTTGTCGTCAATGCGCAGGGGAACGATCAAGTGGCGCTGGCACAAGGCGGCCGGCACCAGCGCGGCCACCGCCACGTCGACCGACATCTCGTCAACGTTGACCTGCTGGATCATCAGCTCGGCAGCCAGCAAGTCGTGGACGACCTTTTCCTGTACCCAGCCGCGTTCGACGATTTCCTTTAATACCGCCTGCTGCTTCTGGGCCTGCTGCTGGATGCGGATCAGTTCCTGCACCTGTCCAAGGTTGAGTTTGCCGTGGCGGTGCAGCACCGTTGCCAGCCGGCTGCGGTTGCCCGCCGAAAACTTGGCCATCTGCTCGATTTCATGCGACTTGCGCGCATTGTCCTGGATCAGGGCCTTGTTGCTCCGGTTGAGCTCCTGGCGTTCCAGCGCCAGCGCCACCGTCACGCGCAGGTCGTCGTCGTTCCACGGCTTGAGGATGAATTTATAGACCGCGCCCGTCTTCACGGCCCCCACCACCGCGTTCACGTCGGCATGGCCGGTGAGCATGATGCGGATCATGTCGGGCTCGATCTGGCGCGCCTGGCGCAGCAATTCGCCGCCGTCCATGCCCGGCATCATGAAATCGCTGATGATCAAGTGAAAGGTTCCGGCCTTGAGCAGCGCCAGCGCCTCGCGCGGACTGCCGCTGGTAACGATCTCGTAATTTTCCTGGCGAAATACGCGGCGCAAGGCCGACAGCACGTTCGGCTCGTCGTCCACCAGCAGGATGCGGTAGGCGCGCACCTCGGTCGCCGTGCTGTCGGCCTGGGCAGCGCCGGTGAACAAATGCCCATAGCTCATGCACGGCCCCCGGCCTGCAGCGGGATATGCACGTCGACGTCGCTGCCGCCGCCCACTGTCGAGCGCACCGCGATATGCCCGCTGTGCGCGCGTACGACGTCGCCGGCCACCGTCAAGCCGAGCCCGATTCCGCCGCCCACGCCATGGGTGGTGAAGAAGGGGTCGAAGCTGCGCGGCAGCACCGCCTCCTCGATTCCGCAGCCCTGGTCGCTCACCGACACGCGCAGTTCGCCGTCGCGGGCCGTGCTGGCGAGCCGGATCACGCCCTGGCGCTCGCGCATGGCGCTGCGCGCGTTCAGGAGCAAGGCCAGCACCACCCGGGTCAGGCCGTCGGGGTCGCAAGTGACTGGCGGCAGCGCCTCGAACTCGGTCTCGAGCCGCACCCCGGCCGGCAGCTCGCCCAGCATCCTCACGGCCGCGCGCAGCGCATCGTTCGGATCGATGGCGGCGAACTGCGCCGGCTCGCAATGGGCGTACGCCTTCAGGTCCGCGACGATGCGCGACACCCGGTCGGCGCCGGCGATCGATTCGTTGATCAAGTTGGGGAAATCGTCGAGGATATAGGCCAGCTTGGCCGCCATGGCCGCCGCCGCGGGCGCCGCCGCGATGGCCTGGGCGACGGTGGCGACGTACTCCTTGGCGGTACTCAGATTGCTCCTGATGAAACCGATCGGGTTATTGATCTCATGCGCCATGCCGGCTGCCAGGCTGCCGATCGAAGCCATTTTTTCGGCCTGGTACATGCGGCGCTGACTCTGTTCGATCTGGCCGACCTGCTCCTGCACGCGCGCTTCGAGCTGCGCGCTCAGGGTGCGGTAGCGCGCCTCGGAGGTGGCCAGCGCCGCGTGCTTGGCCATGAGTTCGTCATGGTCGGACATCACCGTTTCCAGATGCAGGTCCGCGGCCATCCGGTAACGGTTGGAGGCGCCCAGCAGCAGTTCGATCCATTTCCCCGCCGGCGCGAGCCAGCTCTGCCGCTCGGCCGGCGCGCACAATGTCCCCACCACGTCGATGTCGACCACCAGCGCGACCGTGCAGACGGGGCCGTCGATGGCCAGCGCGCCCGCGCGCACGGGCTCGTCGTCGATGCCGGCGATGCGCCAGGCATGGCCGACGCTGTGCTGCATCGCCGTTGCCAGCGCGGCCGCCGGAACGTGGCGCATCATGTCGCCCAAGCTGACCTGGCGGTCGAATGCAGGCAAGTGTTTGTTCACCTCAATTCTCCTCCGGCCGCCTTGACGAACGCGTCTTGCGCCAGGCCGTGCTCGGCCAGCAGCGCGAACTGAAGGTCGAGCCGCACGTAGACCAGCTTGAGCAAGGCCGAGAACGTTTCCCTTACCCCGTCGCCCCGCAGCGCGCTGGCCAGCAGCACCGGCCAGGGCGCCTTGCTCCAGCGATGCGCGATGTCTTCCTCGGACAAGATATCGGGCAGGTCGCGCTTGTTGTATTGGACCACCAGCGGAAAGCTGGCCACATCGATCCCGACGGTGGCGGCATTGGCCATCAGGTTGTCGAATGAGGAGCCATTGTTGACTGCCTGGTTACACTGGGAGTCGGCCACGAACACGGCGCCGTCCGCACGCGAGAGCACCGCCTTGCGCGTGCCATTGTGGGCAACCTGTCCGGGCACGGTAAACAGCTTGAATTTGACCAGCAGGCCGGATGGCGCGGTGAAGCCGAGCGGCAGCAAGTCGAAGAACAAGGTGCGGTCGCCTTCGGTTTCGAGCAGCATCATGTCGCCCACCCGGTCGGCCGTGAGCAAATCGTGCAGGCGCGTCAGATTGCTGGTCTTGCCGGAGAGGGCGGGGCCATAGTAGACCAGTTTCACGGTCAGGCGCTGCGCGCGCTCGTCCAATTGCGCCATATATCCCCGCCTTCATCGCATCGTTCCTCAAGATTACCTCAAGTTTGCTCATTCGCATGATACGCGGCCGTGCGCGTATGCCCGGCGCAACAATGTTAACCATCAGGCACATGGTGGCGCCCGGCGCCGCCGCCTGCCCTTGCCGGCCCGCTAGCCCGGCCGGCGCGGCCCACTGTCGGCGGCCGCGGTGGGTGACATTTTCGCGACATTATTTCCATGGAGTAAAAATATTCGGGTGTTTATCCCCTTAAATTGATTCCATGAAGCAATATATACACATGCGACTTGCATGGCCCATCACTCTGACAAGGGCACGCATGCGGGGCAGCACGGTCAGTGGATCTCGTCACCGATCCAAGCAATTTCATTCGCATTGCCACGGAGAATTCTATGCAGCCAACGATCAAACCGCTCTGTCTTTTCGTCATGCAGGCGCTGTCCTGCTTCGCCTACGCCGCCGTTCCCGATGCGGCCCTGCCGCCGGAACCGGCCGCGCTGGACGCCGCGCCAGCGGCATCGGCCAAGCCGCCAGCGCCGCCAGCCTCCGCTCCGGCCGCGATCGTGGTCGAAACCTTCGGCCGTGGCCAAAGCCGCCAGGTCCAGAACATTTCGCGCACTGAATTGAGCAAGCTGTTGCCGGGCACCAGTCCGCTCAAAGCGCTCGAACGCTTGCCGGGCGTGAGTTTCCAGGCCGCCGATGCGTTCGGCATCTACGAATGGTCGGTGCGCTTCAATGTGCGCGGCTTCAGCCAGAGCCAGCTCGGGTTTACCTTGGATAATGTCCCGCTGGGCGACATGAGCTACGGTAACAACAACGGTTTGCAGATCACCCGCGCGGTGTCCTCCGAAAACGTGGTGCGGGTGTCGCTGTCGCAAGGCGCCGGCGCACTCGGAACGGCATCGACCAGCAACCTGGGCGGGACGGTACAGTTCGTAATGCAGGAGCCGAACGACGAGTTCGGCACCGCCGTGGTCCAGACCGTTGGCGAAAACGCGACCTCGCGCACCTTCGCGCGCCTCGATTCTGGCGAACTCTCCGGTGGCGGCAAGTTCTACCTGAGCGCAACGCGCCAGCGCGCCGGCAAATGGAAGGGTGAGGGCTCGCATGACCAGGAACAGTTCAATTTCCGCTTCCAGCAACCGATAGGCGACCATACACTGAGCGGCTTTTATAACTATTCCGACCGCATCGAGCGCGACTACCAGGATCTGTCGCTCGCCATGCTGCCGAAGGTGGGCTACGACTTCGACTACTATGCGCCGGACTGGGAGCGTGCCGTGGCGGCCGCGCGCGGCGTCTACACCGGCGGCGTCACTACCAAGGATGATGCGTATTTCCTTGGGCGCGGCCTGCGCAAGGATGGCCTCGGCGGGCTGACGCTGGACCTCGACTTCGGCGCCGGCCTCGGCTTCAAGGGCACGCTCTACACCCACAAGCACCAGGGGCAGGGCCACTGGTACACGCCGTACGCGGCATCCTCGGCAACGGTGCCGATGTCGATCCGCGCTTCCGAGTACGACATTCACCGGCGCGGCGTCGTGCTGGACTTGAGCTGGGAGCGCGGCATGCATGCGCTCAAGGCGGGCATGTGGGCCGAGAGCAATTCCCACGATTTTTCGCGCAATTTCTACGCGGTGGGCGGTCCGGAAGATACCGGCCATTTCCTCACCAACCCCAGCTCGCGCGCATTTTTCCAGAGCTTCGACACCAGCACGCGCCAGTTCTACCTGCAAGATACGATCTCGATGGCCGATGGCCGCTTCAAGGTCAATGCCGGGTTCAAGAGCCCCAAGGTGAGCATCGACGCGACCAGCGTGCTCGGCACGCGGGCAGCCGGTTCGATCACGGCCGAAAAAAGCTTCCTGCCCCAGGCCGGCGTGATCTATGCCTTGAACAAGGACGACGAAATCTTCGGATCGGCGTCGAAGAACATGCGCGCCTACCAGCCGGGCGCGGCCGGGCCGTTTTCGCAGACCCAGGTGGCGTTCGACCTGGGCAAGGCCAATCTCAAGCCGGAAACCTCGACCTCGGTCGACCTTGGCTACCGCTTCCGGCGCAATGCGCTGCAAGGCTCGGTTGCGGTATATCGGGCCGACTTCAGCGACCGCCAGCTCAGCGTGGCCACCTGCAGCGGCATCGCGGGTTGTCCGAGCACCCTGGTCAACGTGGGCAAGGTGCTCACCACCGGCATGGAGGCGAGCGCCATGTGGAAAATGAGCAAGGACTATTCGTGGTTCAACTCGGTGACCTATAACGACTCGACCTACAAGTCGAACTATATGGACAACGGGGTACTGGTCAAGGCCGCCGGCATGCAGGTCGTCGATACGCCGCGCACCATGCTCAGCTCCGAACTCAATTACGAAAGCAATCATGTCTTCGGCCGGGTCGGGGTCAAGTACACGGGCAAGCGCTACTACACCTTCCTCAACGATGCGGGCGTCGATTCTTACCTGATGGCGTCGATGTCGGCGGGCTACAAGCTCAAGTCCGTGTGGCGCCTCAAGGATGTCACGTTCCAGCTGCACGTGAATAACCTGTTCGACAAGCAATACATCAGCACCATCGGATCGAACGGTTTTCTCAAGTCCGATCCGAACGGCACGTATGCGACCTTGCTGACGGGGGCGCCGCGTCAAGTGTTTTTCTCGATCGGGGCCAAAATCTAGGGACGCGAGAGGAAGCGCCAGACGGAAAAAGCCCGCAAGCGAACCTGCGGGCTTTTTGTCTATTCTTGGTAGGCCGTGCGGGATTCGAACCTGCGACCAACGGATTAAAAGTCCGCTGCTCTACCAGCTGAGCTAACGACCCAAGGTAAAACCGGTCAAAAAAAGCAGTGGCGATCGCTCGCAACTGCTTGGTTTGCTTACTGCGAATTCGTGGTAGGCCGTGCGGGATTCGAACCTGCGACCAACGGATTAAAAGTCCGCTGCTCTACCAGCTGAGCTAACGACCCCGAAAGAGGCAATATTATAGCTGGCGATTTCGATTTCCGCTAGGAAGTTTTGCAACAGCTGTCGCGGACCCTGTTGTTCAGGTCAACTTGGCTGTCACCTTGAGCACTTCTTCGGCCGTGGTCACGCCCTCGATGATCTTGTACGCGCCCGCAATGCGCAGCGGTTTCATGCCATCGCCCACGCTCTGCCTGCGCAGGGCGGCCAGGTCGGTCTCCTTGCCGATCATGTTGGTAAAGCCCTCGGTCACGGTCAGCAGTTCGTACAGGCCGGTACGGCCGCGGAAACCGGTCTGGCGGCATTCCGGGCAACCGATCGGGCGGTATACCACCGCCGGCTTGGGAATGTTCCAGGAGCCGCCGATGCTGTCCCACACGTCGTCGTTGAGTTCGCCGCCCGGCGCCTTGCACAGCACGCACAGGGTGCGCACCAGGCGCTGCGCCATGATGCCGATCAGCGTCGCTTCCAGCAGGTAATGCGGCACGCCCAGTTCCAGCAGCCGCATCACGGCCGAGGGCGCATCGTTGGTGTGCAGGGTCGACAGCACCAGGTGGCCGGTCAGGGCCGCCTGGATCGCCATCTCGGCCGTGGCCAGGTCGCGGATCTCGCCGACCATGATGATGTCGGGATCTTGCCGCATCAGCGCGCGCACGCCATCGGAAAAGCCCAGGTCCAGGCCCGACTGCACCTGCATCTGGTTGAACGAGGGCTCGACCATCTCGATCGGGTCTTCCACCGTGCACACATTCACTTCGGTGGTGGCGAGCGCCTTGAGCGTCGTGTACAGGGTCGTGGTCTTGCCCGAACCGGTCGGCCCGGTCACCAGGATGATGCCGTGCGGGCGCGTGGTCAGAGAGTCCCAGCGCGTCGCGTCGTCCGGCGGAAAGCCCAGTTCGGGCAGGGTCTTGACCACCACTTCCGGATCGAAAATCCGCATCACCAGCTTTTCGCCGAAGGCGGTCGGCATGGTCGACAGGCGCAGCTCGACTTCCTGGCCGCCGGTAGTACGGGTCTTGATGCGCCCGTCCTGCGGGCGGCGCTTTTCGATCACGTCCATGCGCCCGAGCAGCTTGATGCGCGCCGTCATGGCGATCATCACCACCGCCGGCACCTGGTACACCTGGTGCAGCACGCCATCGATCCGGAAGCGCACCGAGGCGATCTCGCGCTTCGGTTCCAGGTGGATGTCGGAGGCGCGCTGCTCGAAGGCGTACTGCCACAGCCAGTCGACGATGTTGACCACGTGCTGGTCATTGGCGTCGAGCTTGTTCGACTTGCCCAGTTCGACCAGTTGCTCGAAGTTGTTGCGCAGCGCCAGGTCCTGGCCCTTGGACTTGTTGGCATCCTTGATCGATTTGGCCAGGCTGAAAAACTGCGAAATATATTGCGAGATTTCGAGCGGATTGGCCATCACCAGCTCGATCTTGCGGCGCGACACCTTCATGATCTCGGCTTCCCACTCGATCGAGAATGGGTCGGCGGTGGCCACCACCAGTTTGGTGCCGCTCAGTTCGACAGGAAGGATGTTAAAGCGCGCCGCGTAGCTCGCCGTCATCACATCGGCCACCTTGGTGAAGTCGATTTTCAGCGGGTCGATGCGGATGAAGGGTAGCCGCACCTTGCCTGCCGCCCATTCGGTCAGCACATCGAGCGTGAGCAGGTGGTGCGGGGGCAGGGCGGAGACCAGCTTGCACTGGGCCACGGCCGACAGGGGATGCATGGACCCGGCCGCCGTCTTCAGGATGCCCTGGGCCTGGGCATAATTGCCCTTGACGTTGGCCTTTTCCACGATGCCATCGGCCAGCAGCCATGAAAAGATGGCTTGCAGGTCGAGCGATTTGGGGGCACTGCGCTTGGGCGCCGCGCTGCTGATCGTATGTTCTGCGTTCAATCCGTTTTCTCCCTTGGGCAGTGCAAATTACTTAGCCGCCAGCATGCCCTTGACCCAGGATTTGGCCGGCAATTTGGTCGCCGTCACGATCTGTGCGGCACGCGCAGCGAGCGCTTCCGGATCGATGACGGGGCGTTGTTTGAAGCACAGGGCGACGATGTTGCCGTCGTGGACTTCCGGCAGGCAGATCACATGGCCAAAGGCGAATTTCATCGCCTTGATATTGCGTGCGAAGCTGGGATGGTCGCCGAACAGGTTGACCGTCATCATGCCGCCGTCGCGCAGGCAAGCGTTGCAAGCCTGGTAGAACTCGGGCGTGTCGAGCACCGGACCGCGCGCGGTGGCGTCGTACAGGTCGCATTGGAGCACGTCGAAGGCAGCTTCGTTGACGGGATCGTTGACGAAGTCGAGCGCGTCCATTTCGAGCACGCGCAGGCGTTCGTCTTCCGGTGGCATCTTGAACATCGAGGCGCAGATCGCGATGACGGAGGGATTGAGTTCGACCGCCGTCACGCTCGCCTCGGGGAAGGTGCGGTAGCAGTATTTGGTCAGCGTGGCGGTGCCCAGGCCGAGCTGGGCGATGGCGCGCGGGGCCTCGATGAACAGCATCCAGGCCATCATTTGCTGCGCGTATTCGAGCTCGGGCCAGTCGGGCTTGCGGATGCGCATGGCGCCCTGCACCCATTCGGTACCGAAGTGCAGGTAACGCACGCCATCCTGCTCGGATAAGGTCACGGGCGCAAATTTGGGCTTACGGGCTGGACGGCGCGAGGATTCGGCCTGTTCGATGGATTTTCTTTTGATGAGCATAGGGCGCCTGATTCGATCGCCCATTATCGATGGAGGGCTTACCGGAGTGCAAGCGAAATGCGGGAATGGATGGCATGGCGCTGCCGTGGGAGGCCTTGCCCTCGCGCCAGGGCGGACCTGGGCGGGGGAAACGTTTCCGGAAGGAGGGGCTGGCGTTCACTTGGGCCGCCGCCGAGTGCCGCCTTGGCGCGGGGGCGACGCTTATCCGGGTTTCGCCGGCGCCTGGTGCGGGAAGCGGCGCCCTCAGCCGCTGCGGATTACTGGCCGTGTTCCGGCTCCACCGACACCCGCAGGCGGATGCGCTGGCCCGGATCGCGGTCCATCAGGCTGGTGTAGGTCTGGCCGCGGTAATCGTAGGTGACGTCATAGCCGGTGGTGCGCGACTCGTAGGCGTCGACCATGCGGCACTGGCGCACGGCTTGTTCTTGCGGGTACTGCGGCTGGCTCTGCACCGCGCGGCCATTGTTGCCGACCCGGTCGCCCACGACCGCGCCGGCAATCGCGCCGGCCGCCGTGGCCACCGCGCGGCCGCTGCCGCCGCCGACCTGGTTGCCCAGCAGCGCACCGGCGATGCCGCCGATGATGGCGCCGCCCGCGCTGCGCTCCTGCTGCTGCTGTTGCGCCGGCACTTGCACGTACTCGGTGCGGCATTCTTCGCGCGGCTGGCGGACTTGCTCAACCCGCGGCTGGACACGGATGACGCGGCCGTAATCGGCGAATTCGCTCGCCTGGGCGAACGGCAGGGCGCAGATGCCCAGCGCCGTCACGATCAGTTTGGTGTGCATGTTCATGGGATACCTCGTATGTAGGGTAAGACACTGTAAAGGGCTCTGAGTTCGGACACTGAGAACCACCATTGCATGGTATTCCTGTCGGAGCGCGCTGTGAAATCCGCATGGCAACAATTTGTAACAGCGAAGAACACCCGCCGCCCCAGGTCGCAGAATGGCCGGGCATTCTTCCCGCAGGGCTTACAAATTAGAGGGTTTATACAGAATTCGATCTGATTTATTACAAATATTGTGGTTCAAATCACATTCGGGTTGATTCAGTAACCACAAAACGTTACCCTTATACGATTAGGGGGTATATTGGCGGGTGGCAACGGTAGCAGGAGATCGGCGTTTTCCCCGGTAAACGCGACGCATCGGCAACAATAGAATAGAAATGCACCCGACCACACCAGGACGACTTGAGGGAAAAATGAGTTTGTTGATTACAGTGCCGCCCAATCTTGTGCAGTCCATCCGTGCCTTCCGTGTAGTGGAACTGCAAGAAGAAGCAGTCCTACTGGGACAGCATTTCCTGTACGCGCATTGCGCCGATACCCTGACCAAGCAGCAGGTGTGCGGCCGCATTGCCGAGAATTTTTACTTTCCCAAGCCTTGCGGCAAGAATTTCGATGCCCTGCGCGAGTGCCTGACCGATACCATCGGCAAGGCCGGTCCGCAGCCGGGCTTTATCGTCGTGCTCGAACAACTGCCGAATACGCAGAAATTCGACAAGGAAGCGCGCGAAACCCTGCTCGACGTGTTCCGCGATGCGGCCGACTACTGGGCCGAGAAAAAAGTGCCATTCCGCGTGTTTTACTCCTTCGAGTAAGCCAGCGCCGGCACGGCTGCGCGCCCGGCCTTCCGTAGCAGCTTCGTGCTGCGCTGCAACAATTGTACCCCGGTTTATTGGTCCGGCCAGCCGCTCAGGGTACAATGCGCGCTATGAAAAACATTGTGATCCTCATTTCCGGGCGCGGCAGCAACATGGAAGCCGTCGTCCATGCTGCTCGGGAAGAGCAGTGGCCGGCGCGCATCGCGGCCGTCATCAGCAACAAGGCCGACGCCAAAGGCCTTGAATTTGCCCAGTCGCACGGCATCCCGACCGCCGTGGTCGCCAACAAGGAATTCGCCACGCGCGAAGCGTTCGATGCCGCCCTGCGCGACACGATCGACCGCTTTGCGCCTGACCTGGTGGTGCTGGCCGGCTTCATGCGCATCCTCACGCCAGGCTTTGTCGCCCATTATGACGGGCGCATGCTCAATATTCATCCCTCGCTGCTGCCGCTGTTTCCCGGCCTGCACACCCACCAGCAGGCGCTCGACGCCGGCGTGGCCAGGCACGGCGCCACGGTGCATTTCGTCACCGCCGAACTCGATCACGGCCCGGCCGTGCTCAAGGCGGAAGTCGACGTGCTGCCGGGCGATACCGCCGACACCCTGGCCGCGCGCGTGCTGGTGCAGGAACACACGCTGTACCCGCGCGCGATCCGCCTGTTCGTCGAGGACCGGCTCAGCATCGACAACGGCGACGTTCGCATCGCCGAACCAACAAATAATTAACCAAGGAATACCATGAGATTGCCACCAGCGATACTCGCCAATACCGAAGAAGTATTGCGCGAGATCTTGCGTTTTTCGGCGCCCGCCGACTCCACTTTGTCGCGCTACTTCAAAGACCACCCACGCCTCGGTTCGCGCGAGCGCGGCGCCGTGGCGGAAGGCATTTACGCCATCCTGCGCAATAAATCCTTCTTTACCGACTTCGCCGAAGCGGGCGCCAGCCCGACCATGCGCCGCCTGACCATCCTCGGCCTGGCCGAAGCGGTGGGCGTCGATTCGCTGGGCGGCCTGACTGAGGAAGAAACCGAATTCCTGAACCGCATCCAGGAAATCGACCGCAACCTGATGCCGCCGCAAATGCGCTCGAACCTGCCGAAGTGGCTGTTCGACAAGTTCGTGGCCCAGTATGGCGAAGCCGAAACGCTGGCCCTGTCGCACGCCCTGAACCAGCCGGCCCCGCTCGACCTGCGCGTCAATTCGATCAAGGCCACGCGCGATGAAGTCGTCGCCGGCCTGGCCGAAGCGCCGATCGAAGCGATGCCGATGCCGTACGCGCCGCTCGGCCTGCGCGTGCTGAAAAAGCCAACCCTGCAAAACCTGCCGCTGTTTAAGAGCGGCGCGATCGAGGTGCAGGACGAGGGCAGCCAGGTACTGTCCCAGATCGTCGGCGCCAAGCGCGGCGAGATGGTGGTCGATTTCTGCGCCGGCGCTGGCGGCAAGACCCTGGCGCTGGGTGCGCTGATGCGCAACACCGGCCGTCTGTACGCCTTCGATATTTCCGAAAAGCGTCTCGCCAAGCTCAAGCCGCGCCTGGCGCGCAGCGGCCTGTCGAACGTGCATCCGGTGCAGATTGCGCACGAACGCGATGCCAAGATCAAGCGCCTGGCCGGCAAGATCGACCGCGTGCTGGTCGACGCGCCTTGCTCGGGCCTGGGTACCCTGCGCCGCAATCCGGACGTGAAATGGCGCCAGAAGGTGGAAGCCGTCGCTGAAATGCAGGAAAAGCAAGCCTCGATCCTGGACGGCGCGGCGCGCCTGCTCAAGGGTGGCGGCCGCCTGGTGTACGCCACCTGCAGCCTGCTGG
Source organism: Massilia sp. DJPM01 (assembly GCF_030348125.1). Taxonomy (NCBI): domain Bacteria; kingdom Pseudomonadati; phylum Pseudomonadota; class Betaproteobacteria; order Burkholderiales; family Oxalobacteraceae; genus Massilia; species Massilia sp. DJPM01. The sequence goes on along the minus strand of NZ_JAQOZV010000044.1, from coordinate 23,612 downwards.
ACGAAGAGAACGACTTCATCGTCGAGCAATTCCTGGCGGCCCATCCGGAATTCGACCTGGTGCCGATGAGCAAAGTGCTGGCTGAGCAAAAGATCGACCTGGACATGGGCGACTACCTCAAGCTGCTGCCGCACAAGCACCACACCGACGGCTTCTTCGCCGCCGTGATGGAGCGCAAGCCAATGGCGCCGAAGCCACCGAAAGACAAGCCGGCTGACGAGATCGACGCCGACGCCGACGAATAACCCGCCCAGCGAGCCCCATGCCCTTATCGAACGTGCTGTCCGACCTGATCGAGGATTTCGACAAACCCAGCTTCCTGTACCAGGCTGGGGCCATCGTTGTTTGTATCGTATTGGGATGGGGGCTGGGTTACGCGATCCGGCGTGCCTGGCTGCGCGGCCGCTCCGGGAACGGGGTGGTGCAGATAGGGGTGGAAAGTTTCTCCTATGTGCTCAGCCCGCTGGCCGTGGTGGGCTTCCTGGCGCTGGCCAAATTGCTGTTCGTGGCGGAACGCTACAATGTGCACCTGCTGCGCCTGGCGCTGCCGCTGTTCGCGTCGCTGGCGCTGATCCGCCTGGCGTTTTACCTGATGCGGCGCGTGTTTGCGCGTCACGGCCCGGTCGGCGCCGCCATTCTCACCTTCGAAAAAATCTTCGCCATGCTGGTCTGGCTGGCGGTGGCCCTGTACATCGCCGGGCTCTGGCCGGATGTGTTCGAGTTCCTCGACGATACCAAGCTGCCGCTCGGCAAAAACAAGGTATCGATGGCGGCCATCCTGCAAGCCATCGTGTCGGTGGTGGTGCTGCTGATGCTGGCGCTGTGGGCTGGCGCGTCGCTGGAAGAGCGCTTGATGGGCGTGCAAGGCATCCATACCTCGTCGCGCGCGGTGATCGGGCGCATGAGCCGCGCCGTGCTGATCATTATTGCCGTGCTCGGCAGCCTGACCCTGGTCGGCATCGACCTGACCGTGCTGTCGGTATTCGGCGGGGCGCTCGGCGTCGGCCTGGGTCTCGGTATGCAAAAAATTGCCAGCAACTATGTGTCGGGCTTTGTCATCTTGCTCGAACGTAGCCTTGCCATCGGCGATATGATTTCGGTCGATAAATTCACCGGCAAAGTTACCCATATCAATACCCGCTACACCATCCTGCAAGGGCTCGATGGGGTCGAGACGGTGTTGCCAAATGAAATGCTCATTTCCGGGCCGGTACAGAACCAGTCGCTGTCGAACCGCTCGATCCGGGTGGCGACCACGCTCAGCGTGGCCTACGGCAGCGACCTCGATGTGCTGATCCCGCTGCTCGAACAGCAGCCGCACGGGGTCGAGCGCGTGCTCGACGATCCGGCGCCGGGGGTGTCGCTGACCAAGTTCGGCGCCGACGGCTACGACCTGGAAGTGGGCTTCTGGATCAGCGATCCGGAAAATGGCCGTGGCGGTGTTTTGTCTGAAGTAAACAGAAAGATTTACGCCCTGGTCCAGTCGGGCCAGATCAAGCTGGCGTATCCTTCGCGCGACACGCGACTGCTCGATGCCCAGATGGTGTCCGTGCTGGCCGGTATTTCTCGTCCGTAATTGAAATGATTGGTGACAATCGTACCGTGCGGTACGGTATCGTCGTAAAATGGCTCACTCGATCATTTCCATGCGGCATGGTCTGGATGGCAACGAACACCATTTTGGAGCGGTAATGAATTTGTTAAGCACCACCTTGAACGCTGTGCTCGATTTTATGACGACCGGCCTGGTTGGCCTGTCCGGCTGGGAAGTCGTGATTTATACGCTGATCGTGACCCATATCACGATTGCCAGCGTCACCATCTATTTACACCGCCACCAGGCGCACCGCGCGCTGGACCTGCATCCGATTCCAAGTCATTTTTTCCGTTTCTGGCTGTGGCTGACCACCGGCCAGGTGACCAAGGAGTGGGCCGCGATTCACCGCAAGCACCACGCCAAATGCGACACCGTCGAAGATCCGCACAGCCCGGTCACGCGCGGCATCCGCAAGGTCTTGTTTGAAGGCGCCGAGCTGTATCGCGCCGAATCGAAGAACCTGGAAACCATGGAGAAGTATGGCCACGGCACGCCGACCGACTGGATCGAACGCAATCTGTATACCCGTTTCAGCTGGCAGGGTGTGGCTTCCCTGCTGGTGATCAATTTCACGCTGTTCGGCGTGATCGGCGTGACCATCTGGGCGGTCCAGATGGCGTGGATTCCGATCACTGCGGCCGGCATCATCAACGGCATTGGCCACTACTGGGGTTATCGCAATTACGACTGCTCCGACGCGGCTACCAATATCATCCCGTTCGGCATCCTGATCGGCGGCGAAGAGTTGCATAACAATCACCACACCTTTGCCACGTCGGCCAAGCTGTCCTCGAAATGGTATGAATTCGATATTGGCTGGTTCTATATCCGCGTGCTGGAAACCCTGGGCCTGGCCAAGGTGAAGAAAGTGGCGCCGAAGCCGGCTTTTGAACATGGCAAGATGGTCGCCGACCTCGATACCTTGCAGTCGGTGATCGCCAACCGGTATGACGTGATGGCGAAATATGCCAAATCGGTCAAGCAGGCCTGGCGCGACGAGTTCGAGCACCTCAAGCACAAGGCCGAGCTGGAAGCGCGCTTCCTGAAGTCCTCGCGCAAGCTGTTGCAGCGCGAGCCGGGCAAGCTGGAAGATCCGCAGAAACAGCAATTGGTTGAGTTGTTCCAGCACAGCAAGGCACTGGAAACGATGCACCAGATGCGGGTGGAACTGGGCGCGATCTGGGAACGTTCGCATTTCACGCGCGACCAGTTGCTGCAGCAGTTGCAGGACTGGTGCACCCGCGCCGAAGCGTCGGGTATCAAATCGCTGCAGGAATTCTCGCTGCGCTTGCGCAGCTACGCATAGCACGCAACGTCTTTCTTTAGCCTCAAACTCAAAAACCGTCATTCCCGCGCAGGGCTAGGCGCCCCCACGGGAATCCAAGGCCTCTCAGATACGCGGAGGAAATTGGATTCCCGCCGACGCGGGAATGACGGTTTTGAGGTTGACGGTTCGCTTGCCGGCGGCAAGCCCGGCCTGTTTGTGATCATTCATCGTCGGACAAGCCCATGACCAAAAAAATCGCCATCCTGTTCATCTGCATGGCCAATTACTGCCGCTCGCCCACCGCCGAAGGCGTGTTTCGCAGCCGTGCCGCCGCTGCCGGCCTCGAACCCTTCCTGCTGATCGATTCGGCCGCTACCTCCAATTACCGCATCGGTTCCGCGCCCGACCCGCGTTCGAGCGAGCACGCCGCCCGCCGCGGCATCGACCTGAGCGGCCAGCGCGCGCGCCAGGTGACGCCGGCCGATTTCGAGAACTTCGACCATATCTACGCCATGGACCGCCACAACCTGGCCATGCTCGAAAGCGCCTGCCCGCCGCGCTTCCAGCACAAGCTCGGCCTGCTGATGGACTTTGCCACCCGCTCGGACTCGGACGTGGTGCCCGATCCGTACGGCGGCGATATCGATGGTTTCGAACTGGTCCTCGACTATATCGAAGACGCGTCGGACGGCTTGATTGCCAGCCTGCGCGAGCGCATCGCCAGGCACTGAGCCGGGCTCGCAATACAAAAGAGCCGCGCACTTGCGTGGGCGGCTCTTTCGGTACTGAAATCGGGATCGCGGATTACTTGATCTTGGTTTCTTTGTACATCACGTGCTTGCGTGCTTTAGGATCGAACTTCATGATCTCCATTTTAGCAGGCATCGTGCGCTTGTTTTTATCGGTAGTGTAGAAGTGACCCGTACCTGCGGTCGATTCCAGCTTGATTTTGTCGCGGCCAGTTTTTGCCATGATAGCTCCCTAATTAAACTTTTTCGCCACGGGCACGCATGTCGACCAGCACGGCATCGATGCCGACTTTGTCGATTACGCGCAGACCGGCGTTGGACAGGCGCAGGGAGACCCAGCGGTTTTCCGATTCCACAAAAATACGACGGTTTTGCAGGTTAGGCAAAAAACGACGCTTCGTTTTGTTGTTAGCGTGGGAGACGTTGTTACCAACCATCGGGCCCTTGCCAGTTACTTGGCAAACACGTGCCATAGCGCACTCCTTGAATATATCCAAAATTGGAAAAACAAGAGTATAGCGTGAAAAGCGAAGCTAAATCAATGACTTGTGAAAAACAATTGTGTCTTATTATCTGGTAGATTTAACAAATAAAGGGTTCGGTGCCGCTTACATCTGCCCATGCTCCGCGAACGAATGCACATGCGGCCCCGCCACCACGAAATGATCGAGCACCCGCACATCGATCAGCGCCAGGGCCTGTACCAGCGCGCGGGTCAGCAGCAGATCGGCCTCGCTGGGGTCCGGCGTGCCCGATGGGTGGTTGTGCGCCAGCACAATACTGGCCGCGTTGCGCGCCAGCGCCGCTTTCACCACCTCGCGCGGATGCACGCTGGTATGGGTCAGGGTGCCGCGAAACATTTCGTCGCAGGTGATCAAGCGATTTTTGACGTCCAGAAACAACACGAGGAAGGATTCATGCCGCTGGCGGCCCAGCTGCATGCGCAGGTATTGGCGCACCGCCTCCGGCGAACCGAGGATCGGGCCGCTCTCGAGGCGCTCGCCGATGGCGCGCTGGGCCAGTTCCATCACCGCCTGCAATTGCGCGAACTTGGCCGGCCCCAGCCCGTGCATCGCCGAAAACTGTACCAGGCTGGCGTCGAACAAGCCGTTGATCGAACCGAAACGCAGCAGCAGGTCGCGTCCCAGTTCGACCGCGCTTTTTCCGCGCACGCCCACGCGCAGGAACACGGCCAGCAATTCCGGATCGGACAGGGCCGACGCTCCCTCGCTGATGAGCCGTTCGCGCGGCCGCTGCTGTTTGGGCCAATCCTTGATCCCTCCCATCCACGTTCTCCACTGGTGCTGCAACGGCGCCTGATTGCCACCGTTCCGATTGGACCGCTGTGGAAGGCGCGAGTTCGACCGCTTAGGCGTTGTTGCACGGTGGCGAGAAGGACGAACTGGACGACCTTAGCTGGTGGGCATTTTTTTAAACACCAGATTTCGAACCTCATCGACTGCGATGCGAAATCCAGTTACCTCATTGCCTTTTCCTCGAATAAATTTAATGCCGGCCATAAAGCGCTTGTCGCCAGAAAACATATCCTGATTCGTTGGCTTGAATTTGACCGCGCCTACGCGGATATTACTGGCGGTAAGCGTGCCGGAGCTTGCATCAAGAACGAACGAAGAATTCAGTTCATCGCTGTAAAACACGCCTGTAAATTGTGTCAGCGCATCTTTTGTCTGTGGCATGGGCCGATATGATTCATATACGAGTGGATCGCTTTCTCCCATGATGTAGTGCACATTTTTTCCGGACTTGGTATCGACAAATTTGATGATGAATGTATCGTCCCCCTCTGCTTTCAGCTGGAAGACCGAGTCACCGAGCGGAATCAGCTCGCGGCCTTCTATACCCTCGGCCCTGCTGAAGTATAGAACGCCATCTTTCAGGTGAACCTTCGCAGAAATGGCCCGCACCGAACTCCAATAATCTCCCTCATATTTCTGCAATTGCCCGGGACGCAGCTTCACAGCCGCAATCTTGCTGTAGTCGATCGATTCGGGTTCGGGAAAATGGTCTTTCAAGAGCACGGTCGCCAAACGCATGCCGTAACTGCCACTGTACGCCAGCCCGGAACTCAATGTAATAACGGTGAAATCTTGGGCGGGAAAACGAAAAATAGAGCTCGCATACCCGCCAGAATTCCCCATTTGGTAGACTTTCGGTATTCCTCGCTCTTGGCCAATGTGCTGTTGCCCGTAGATCGAAATACTGCTCATATCCTTGATAACTGCGCCATTATCAAGCCGGATGGGCGAATCCAGCTGTTTGACCAATGACCTGACGCCAGGGTCCTGCGATGCAAGATGGGAGCGCCAGACGCCCAGGTCGCGGACGGATGTGTAAAGATTGGCCGGACCTGGCGCATTGCCGCGGTCGGCCTGATAGGCGCCGTTGTCACCAGGTCGGTACGGCACGGCCGTGTTTTCCAGGGGTAGACCGCTATCGTAGACAAATTGGGTGTTCGACATGCCAAGTGGGGAAAATATTCGATTCTTGCAGAATACGTCAAATGGTTCGCCTGAAACGGCTTCCACGACTTTGGCCAATAGTACGAGCCTGGTGTCGCCGCCTGGCGAAAATTCCTTTCCCGGTTTGAAGTTCAGTGCCTTTTGATTCTTAATCATCTTAAATATGGTCGTGTGCTGATCGGGTTCTCGTGATTCCCAGCCTGCCAAAGATTTCAGCACCTTGTATCCGTGCAGTCCGTCAGTCGAACTCAGCAAATGTCGGACGGTTATTTTCCCGCCGAAGCCAGGCATCTCAGGGAGGTAACTTCTGACATCTTCATCGAGCTTAATTTTCCCCTGTTCCTCCAGCATGAAAGTGGCAAAGGCGATAAATTCCCATGCGAGCCTGTCAACCTGAAATTTTGTATCGACAGTCGCCGGGATTTTGTATTCAAGATTGGCACTTCCGAAAGCCTTCTGGTAAATTGGCTTCCCGTTCCTCAAAGCAATGACTGTCAGCGCAGGCTTATTCGGGGAATTGACGTCGGCGAAAATTTTTTCGATGGCCAGTGCCGATGCAGGATCAATGTCAGTGTCGGCATATGCGGTCAATGAGAGCGATGCAATGCATCCGAGCATAAGGCATTTTGCCACTAAGAAGTTGCGTTTCATTGCGTCCGTCCTTTCAATTTTTTCGAATGGTGTTGATGACTTGGTGCGCGACGGAAGCCGTGGCCGAAGGGTCTTGTCCCGTTATGATATTGCCATCCACCACATAGAACTCCTCTCCCAATTTCTTTGAATGGACAAAATTGCCGCCATGTTTGCCGATTTCCTTGTCGATGGAAAATGGGAAGGTCTTGTAATAGTCAGCCTGCGTGTCTTCAAATATGTCGGAAAAACCGGTGACCTTCTTGTTCAAAAAGACTGACTTGCCGTTTCGATCTTTCAAAAGGGTAATGCCGGCAGTGCCGTGGCATACGGCGGAAATGATGCCGCCATTTTCGTAAATCCTGCTTGCGATATTCTGAATGCCTTTGTTTTCGGCAACCCCAAACATGGCCGAGCCGCCGCCGCTGTAATAGACCGCCTTGTATTCGTTAGCGTCAATCTGCTCCGGTTTGAATGTATTTTGCAGCAGGGTCATGAATGCAGCGTTATACAAGTATTCTTTCTGGGTTTTATCCGATGTCTTGATATACTCTAGTGGAATTGCGCCACCGCTGGGGCTGACAAAGTCCACCTGAAAACCGCTGCGCTTGAAGACATCGTAGGCTATGGCAATTTCTTCGAAATGATTTGCGGTATTCAGCCTGGTGCTGCCGTAGGTATGCTGGTTCGATGTGACGAACAGAATCTTGTTGCTTTGTTTGTCAACGTTTTTCCAGGTGTAGCTCTTATGTACGATCTTCCAGGAGCCCTGGTATTTCAGCAGCATGAAGTAGTCGCTATACAGCCTGTAATCAGGCATCAGAATTTCAACCTTTGCCGCAGCCGCATTGTTTTCGACGTCGATCGACAAAATTCGCCCGATGCGATTGATTTTCTTGCCGGGAGTTATATTTGCGATGTACTGCTCGCCGGAGCGTATGAGCAGCTGGTTGGCATCGTTGACGGTGTATAGCTTGAAATCCGGGTGAAAGACATTTCTTAACTTGGCGGGCTCGCCGTTCGCCGTTCCTTCCATGTAAGCCGTTAGCGTACTGGCTATTTGTTCAGTTTCTGTCGGGAGTTGTACGTCTGCGCTTGCACGCCCTGGCACGCAGAGAATGAGACAGGCACCGAAGACGGTGCTCAGGAAACGAAGTGGATTCATGAATCGACCTTAAGTTGTATACGTGGTTGTTCGGCCGCTGGCGGGTTAGGCTGGGCCTGATGAGAAGGTAAGGGAAATGCGCGCGCGTGCGGTCTGGAGCCATGATTTCGGACTCCGGATACATAATTTCGCAGCGACTGGGGCCGGCAGGCGGCCGGCCGGGGGGGACTATGATGCCAGTTCGGCGCGATAGCGCGCCGGCGTCTGTCCGGTGATCCGCTTGAACGCGGCAAAGAAAGTGGAGTTGGAATTGAAGCCGCTGCGCTCGGCAACCAGCTCCATGTTCAGGTGAGACTCGCTGACCAGCAGATGCTGTGCGTGCTGAATGCGAAACTCATTGATATAATGATTAAAACTCTTGCCAAGATTGTCATTGATAACCTGCGACACCGTGGTTTGGAGATTGCCGACCTTTTTTGATAGCAGCGCCAGACTCAAGTTCGGGTTCAAATATAACTGCTGGTCGCGCATGACGTCATTGAGTGAGCCCAACAAGGCGCGCGCATCGTCCTCGGTCAGTTTGCTATTTTTGTAACTCTCTCGTTTGCTGGTATCCGCCTTGGTCTCGGATTGCAGAAAATACATCAGAATCGTGACGTGTATCGAGAAAGTGAATGAGAGCGCGCCGACAATATACGATGTCAATGGCGTGCTGACGTAGGCAATGAGTATCAAAAAACTGCTGAGGTACACGCTGTGCACGAGTAAGGATTGGCGCGCCAAGGCACGTGCCTGCCAAAGCTGCCGGCCAGCCAGGAATAGATAAGCAAGCCAGTATGGATGGATGCCGTAAAGGGAGCAGCGCCAGAGGTAGGGGTACGCGGAATACGGAAAAATCAGCCCCAAACCGACGGCCAACGATGGCAGCACAAGATGGCCGTGCCACCGTATACTGACCGTGCCGTGTGTCAGATCGGCGAGGCAGCAATGCACATACAGGTAGGTCAGCGGCCCGATAAACACGCATGCCGAGATGCCGGTCTGCAGAAACCCGAGCGCCAGATCCGGATTGAAATAGTAAATAACCGATTTGACTGTGCGGATGCCGATCGCCAGCAATAGCGCGCCCAGCATGCAGTTCGCCAGGCGATGCGAGCGGCGACTGAACAGGTAGCATGCCAAGAAGAGTCCATTGACCGCGCCAAGCGCACTAAAGAGAAATAGAAGTTGACTTGAGATCATGGAGGCGCCGCTGGGCCGCGATGGTTGGCATGGCAGCATCATGCCACTTTCAGCGAGGTTTTTCGAGGTACTCAGTCGTTGACAATCCCAAATTCAACATACCGGGTGCTTGTGCGCCAGCACCATACTGGCCGCGTTGCGCGCCAGCGCCGCTTGCACCACCTCGCCCTGGGCACGCATGGCCGCAAGCCGGCGCCGTTCGCGGATTGGTCCGATCTCAAGCGCAAGGCCGTGCGCCTGCGCGCGCGTGGCAAGGTCAACGGGCTGGTGCTTCCGGGCGGGGAGGAGTCGTTGCAACTGCATTCCAGCCTGCGCGATGGGACCGGTCTTGACTTGTCGGGTCACGGCGACGAGCGCATGAACGAGCGCCAACTCGCCGGCCTGATCGGGGCGCTGGAATTCACCAGCGTGAGGCCCTCGCTGTTCCGTTCCGAAGCCCAGGTGGCAGCACCGGGCAGCACCGCCGAGCAGGCCAGCGGCCGCTTCGGCATCGTATTCCGGCAACTGGTCCACCCGCGCCCGAAACCCGCTGGCGTCAGCGAGAACGATGATTCTCCGGGCCTGTACGATATGCTCAGCCGCACGGATGCGCTGGTGCGTTCGGTGTCGCGCGTCCAGCTCAAGCGCGACGGCCGGCTGCGCGTCGAGCCGAGCGTGATTCGCAAGACCGAGACCTTGTGGCGTTATGCCGATGAGCCCGAATGCGCAGGCTGGGTTCCCGGCTTCGCGTTCGGCGAAGCCGACGCCGGCCCGTGGCGCTTCTTTGGGCACCAGGCCGCTGCCAGCAAGAAAACCAACGTCAAGCCGCCCGCTAGCCTGTTCGCCTTCTACACGACAGTCGAGCTGCCATCCGGCCCGGCCGCGGCCAGGGAGGCGACGATGACGCGCGAGCGCGCTCGCACCGGCTTTATCGGCGGAACGCATCTGTACTACGACCTCGACGCCGACGGCATTGCCGACCTGGCCGTGTGGGAAGGGCAGGGCAAGGAACCGGGCGATATCGAACGGCCCGGCAGCACCGACGACCGCTGGTAGCGCCTGGTGCTGGTCAACATCGATGGTGCCTGGAAAGTGCTCGGCAGCGAACGTTTCGCCTACGGCTGCGGCTGCTGAGCAAGCCTGGCTGCAATCAAATGCGGGCAGGCGAGGCCGTTTGCGCCAGCGTGGCTTACAATGGCGCTTTGCACGCCTCGATGACTACCATGTCCACAACTTCCCCCGCCGTCGTCACCGAATCGGCTTACCTGACCCTGCATTACCGCCTGGCCAGCGCTGACGGTACCGACCTGATCACGACCTTCGCCGGCAACCCGGCCACCCTGATGATGGGCAGCGGCCAGCTCGCGCCCTTCCTCGAAACCTGCCTGATGGGATTGCCGGAAGGCACGCACGAAACCTTCCAGCTGGCTCCGGCGCAAGCGTTCGGCGAGCGCAATCCGGAACTGGTGCGCGATGTCTCGCGCGCCACCCTGGACGAGAACTCGGCCCCCGGCGCCGACTATAAAGTGGGCGACCTGGTCGACTTCGCCGCGCCCGGCGGCGGCCGCTTTGCCGGCGTGCTGCGCCAGTTCGGCGACGGTGTGGTGACCTTCGACTTCAACCATCCGCTGGCGGGCCAGTCCTTGCAATTCGAAGTTCGGCTGATTTCCGTACTTTAGTTGTTGGTGTTGTATATATAACTGTTGTATAAATAATACAGAGGTTCATCATGGACAGCGAAATTCTCCTGGCCCAGCCGCGCGGTTTTTGCGCCGGCGTCGACCGCGCGATCGAAATCGTCGAGCGCGCCCTGCAACAATTCGGTGCGCCTATCTATGTGCGCCACGAAATCGTGCACAACGCCTACGTGGTCGAGGACTTGCGCAGCAAGGGCGCGATTTTCATCGAGGAACTCGATGATGTCCCGCCCGGCAACACCCTGGTGTTTTCGGCCCACGGCGTGTCGAAAGCGGTGCGCGCCGAAGCCGAAGCGCGCGGCCTGACCATTTTTGATGCGACCTGTCCGCTGGTCACCAAGGTGCACGTCGAGGTGGCCAAGATGCGGCGCCAGGGCTGCGAAATCGTCATGATCGGCCACGATGGCCATCCGGAAGTCGAAGGCACCATGGGCCAGACGGAAGAGGGCATGCACCTGGTCGAAACGGTGGCCGACGTGGCCAAGCTGGAAGTCAAGACCCCTGACCAGCTCGCCTACGTCTCGCAAACCACCTTGTCGGTCGACGACACGGCCGACATCATCGCCGCGCTCAAGGAAAAATTCCCGAACATCATCGAGCCGAAGAAGGGCGACATTTGCTACGCCACCACCAACCGCCAGGAAGCCGTCAAGTTCATGGCGCCCCAGGTGGACGTGGTGATCGTTGTCGGCAGCCCCAACAGCTCGAACTCGAACCGCTTGCGCGAAGTGGCGGAAAAGAAGGGCACGCCGGCCTATATGGTCGACAATGCCTCCCAGATCGATCCGCAATGGCTGGTCGGCAAGCTGCGGATCGGCGTCACGGCCGGCGCCTCGGCCCCCGAAGTGCTGGTCCAGGCCGTCATCGACCGCCTCAAGGAACTCGGCGCGCGCAGCGTGCGCGCGCTCGATGGCGTGGAAGAGCATGTAACCTTCCCCCTGCCCAAGGGGCTCGACGGCGTCAAGGCCGGGCTTGCATAACCCAGGGCATGGCCGTTTGTCAAAATTAAATTCGGAACACCTGTGATTTTCCGATATTAGTTTTTTCCAAACCTCGTTATGATGACGACGCTCGGAATGCTTGTCATCAGGACGGCATGCGCGTTCCAGTGACGCGCGGCGGCAGCAGAGACATGAAAAATCGTCATCCCGCATGGCCAGGGGCGGCGGCGTTTGTGAATTAGCGGCATGAGGCCAGGAGCGGCACTGCGGGGGTTTCCCCGGGTGCCGTTTTTGTTAGATCGAAATGAAATGAGGCGAACATCATGGATATCTTTATCCAACAAATTCTCAATGGCCTTGTGCTCGGCAGTATGTACGCCCTGATCGCACTGGGTTACACCATGGTCTACGGGGTGCTCAACCTGATTAACTTCGCCCATGGCGACGTGCTGATGATCGGCGCCATGGTTGGCCTGTCCATCCTGAAATTGCTGGCCTGGGCCGTGCCTGGCTTGCCCGGCTATGCCAACCTGGCCATCGCCATCATCGGTGCCATTCCGGCCTGCATGCTGGTCAATGTCCTCATCGAGCGGGTCGCTTACCGCCGCCTGCGCAACGCGCCCCGCCTCGCTCCCCTGATTACCGCCATCGGCGTCTCGATCCTGCTGAACGCGTTTGCGATGAAAACCTGGGGCTTGAACCCGCTGCCATTTCCGCAACTGCTTTCGAGCGAGCCGATCCACATCGCCGGCGCCGTGATTTCCCAGACCCAGGTCCTGCTGCTGGCCCTGGCCCTGCTGTGCATGGGCGCGCTGGTGATGCTGGTCGAGAAAACCAAACTGGGCCGCGCGATGCGCGCCACCGCCGAAAACCCCCGGGTGGCCGGCCTGATGGGCGTGGACGCCAACAAGGTCATCGTGGCCACCTTCGCCATCGGCGCGGCGCTGGCCGCGGTCGCCGGCGTGATGTGGGGCGCCAACTATTCGTCGATCCAGTTCGCCATGGGATTCCTGCCGGGCTTGAAAGCCTTTTCGGCGGCGGTGTTGGGCGGCATCGGCAATATTTACGGCGCCATGATCGGCGGCATCCTGCTCGGCTTGATCGAAGCGCTGGGCGCCGGCTATATCGGCGACCTGACCGGCGGTTTTCTCGGCAGCCACTACCAGGATATCTTTGCCTTCGTGGTCTTGATTATCGTGCTCACGATCCGGCCATCCGGCATCATGGGCGAACGCGTCGCCGACCGCGCCTGACCGGGTACAGAAAGGAATATCATGGCTCTTCTCTCCTTCGATCTCGACGCCCATCCGCGCCAGGCCCGCATCAACATGGGCGTGCTGCTGGTGGTGTTGCTGGCCTTCCCCTTCATCGCCCAGAATTTCGGTAACTCGTGGGTGCGCATGGTCGACATCGCCCTGCTGTACATCATGCTGGCGCTGGGCCTGAACATCGTGGTCGGCTTCGCCGGCCTGCTCGACCTCGGCTACATTGCCTTCTTTGCCGTCGGCGCCTATGTCACCGGCCTGTTGGCCTCGCCGCAATTTGCCGTGCTGCTCGAATCGGTGGTCAACGAATACCCGCGCCTGGGCGAATGGCTGGTCACGCTGATGGGACCGCAAATCCGGGAAAGCGGGATTCACCTGTCGCTGTGGGTGATCGTGCCGATCGCGGCGGCCACGGCCGGCTTCTTCGGCGCCCTGCTGGGCGCGCCGACACTCAAGCTGCGCGGCGACTACCTGGCCATCGTGACCCTGGGTTTCGGCGAGATCGTCCGCATTTTCATGAACAACCTGAACGCGCCGCTCAATTTCACCAATGGCTCGCAGGGCATCAACCTGATCGATCCGATCCGCATTTTCGGAGTGTCCCTGTCCGGCGAGGCCGGGTCGGGCGCAAATGTGATCGTCGGCGGCTTCAGCATGCCGTCGGTGAACGCGCACTACTTCCTGTTCCTGGCCGTGTGCATCGGCATCGTGTTCGTCACCGGGCGCTTGCAGCATTCGCGCCTGGGGCGCGCCTGGGTGGCGATCCGCGAAGATGAAATCGCCGCCAAGGCCATGGGCATCAACACCCGTAACGTCAAATTGCTGGCCTTTACCATGGGCGCCTCGTTCGGCGGCGTGGCCGGCGCCCTGTACGCCTCGTTCGAGGGCTTTGTTTCGCCGGAATCGTTTTCGCTGACCGAATCGATCGCCGTGCTGGCGATGGTGGTGCTCGGCGGCATCGGCCACATTCCGGGCGTGATCCTGGGCGGCTTGCTGCTGGCCACCTTGCCGCACATCCTGCGCTACGTGGTCGAACCGCTCCAGATGGCCGTGTTCGGCGTGGTGCTGCTGGAAGCGGAAGTGACCCGGATGGCCCTGTATGGCCTGGCGCTGGTGGGGATCATGCTCAGCAAGCCGGCCGGCCTGTGGCCCTCGCCCAAGCACGAAGACCGGCCCGAGGCCGCCGAGACCAACCAAGCCGGCGAGCTGCCGGCGTAATGGCTGCGTGAGGATATCCAGATGAGCGAACAAGTCATTCTCAATATTTCCGGCGTGAACAAGCGCTTTGGCGGTTTGCAAGCGCTGACCAACGTCGGTATCAAGATCATGCGCGGCCAGATTTACGGCCTGATCGGGCCGAACGGCGCCGGCAAGACCACCTTTTTCAACGTCATTACCGGGCTCTACCAGCCTGATACGGGCACGTTCGAGCTGGCCGGCAAACCGTACTCGCCATCGGCCCCGCACGCGGTGGCCAAGGCCGGGATTGCCCGTACCTTCCAGAACATCCGCCTGTTCGGCGAGATGACGGCGCTGGAAAACGTGATGGTGGGCTGCCATGTGCGCACCCATCAGGGCGTGTTCGGCGCCGTGTTCCGGCACAAGGCGGCGCGCCTGGAAGAGGCGGCGATCCGCGCCCGGGCGCAAGAGCTGCTCGACTTCGTGGGGATCGGCGCGTACGCCAAGCGCACCTCGAAATTCCTGTCCTATGGCGACCAGCGCCGCCTTGAAATCGCGCGCGCGCTGGCGACCGATCCGCAACTGCTGGCGCTGGACGAACCGGCGGCCGGCATGAATGCGACCGAAAAGCTGGCCTTGCGCGAACTGCTGGTGAAAATCAAGCAGGAAGGCAAGACCGTGCTGCTGATCGAGCACGACGTCAAGCTGATGATGGGCTTGTGCGACCGCATCACCGTGCTCGAATACGGCAAACCCATCGCGGAAGGCTTACCGGCCGACATACAGAAAAATCCGGCAGTGATCGAAGCCTACCTGGGAGGTGCTCACGCATGAGCGACAACATTCTGAAAATCTCGGGTTTGAAGGTGGCGTATGGCGGCATCAAGGCCGTCAAGGGCATCGACCTGGAAGTGAACAAGGGGGAACTGGTGACCCTGATCGGCGCCAATGGCGCCGGCAAGACCACCACGCTGAAAGCCATCACCGGCACGCTGCCCGACTGCAAGGTCGAAGGCGTGATCAGCTACATGGGCCAGCCGCTCAAGGGCAGCAAGTCGTTCGAACTGGTGCGGCAGAAGCTGGCCATGGTGCCGGAAGGGCGCGGCGTGTTCACGCGCATGTCGATCCACGAAAACCTGCTGATGGGCGCCTACACGCGCGACGACAAGGCCGGCATCGAGGCCGACGTGGAAAAGTGGTTCTCGGTGTTTCCGCGCCTGAAGGAGCGGGCAGCGCAGATGGCGGGCACCTTGTCGGGCGGCGAGCAGCAGATGCTGGCGATGGCGCGCGCCTTGATGAGCCACCCGACGTTGCTGCTGCTCGACGAGCCATCGATGGGCCTGGCGCCGATCATGGTGGAAAAGATCTTTGAAGTGATCCGCGACGTGCACAAGCAGGGCATTACCGTGCTGTTGGTGGAACAGAACGCGAAACTGGCGCTGGAAGCGGCCAACCGCGGTTATGTGATGGATTCGGGCGCGATCATCATGGGGGGCAATGCCCAGGACATGCTGCATGATCCGCGCGTGAAGGCGGCGTATCTGGGCGAAGAGTAAGACCGGACCGCTTCTCGTCGCGGCGCCCGCGCGCGCTGACGACGGCAACAAAAAACCCCGCAGCGCGGGGTTTTTTTACTGCGGCACTACACAAGCAAATTAACGCTTGGTGGTACGTGCAGCAACGTTCTGTGCAGCCTGGGTGAACTGCGATACGGCTGCGTTCACATTGGTTTCCATGGCTTCTTTGGCTTGCTTGGCAGTCTTGGTCAGCTGCTCGTAGCCGGCGTTGGCATTGCCGATCGATGCCTTGATCACGGCAACGACATTTTCCGAACCGGCTGGTGCATTTTTGCTCACTTCGTCAACCAGCGAAATCACCTTGCGGTTGGTTTCGGCGATCTGGAACTCGGCTGCCTTGCTGAACTCGGCCTGGGTGCCGGTCGCGATGGCGGCCAGCTGGCGGCTGTACGACAGGGCTTTTTCAGCATTCGGCTGGGCCTGGGCGGCGCTCAGCGCGAAAAATTCTTGTGGATCCTTGGCCGACAGCAGCTGCTTGGTGGCGATCGACGACTCTTCCAGCGTTGCCTTGGCAGCGGTGATGTTCAGCTCGACCAGCTTTTCAATGCTTTCAAACGCTTTCGCCGTCAGCGACGAGTACAGCGCGAACTGCGATTCAAAGTTAGCTTTGGTGGCGTTCGAAAACTGCTCAGGGATTGCAAACATATATATTCTCCAAATAATAATTAATCGTATTGTTGATAAATGCTGCGTTGAACCGGTGAGGCAGGAAAATCTGTCAAGCCAAGGCTGAACAAGTGGATTGTGCAGCGCAACAAAGCCCATTTTAATGATTTTCTGAGCAGTGTCAAGCGAATCTTGTGCAGTGCACAAATGCGTGCTGACGGGAAGAAACGATGTGGCGGGACGGCGCGCATCGCCCCCTGGGCATGCCCGCGATCACCATCGTGTCATAGACAAACTGGGCCTTGATAACATGGCAGGGCCGACCATGCTAGACTCGCTGTTCGCGCTGTTCGCGCTGTCCAACCTGTTGATGCGGCGTCTTGACGTTTTGGCGTCGAGCGCGACCCTTGATATATGTCAAACGAAACGTTAAAAAATGGTGCGCCGCGCCACAGTGCGGCCTGGCTCTCGCCCATGCCGGTGTTCTTCGTCTTATTGTGGAGTACGGGATTCATTGTCGCGAAGTTCGGTTTGCCGTACGCGCCGCCGCTGACCTTCCTGCTGCTGCGCTGCGTCGCCGTCCTGGTGGTGCTCCTGCCCATCGTCCTGATCTGGAAAGCGCCGTGGCCCAGGGGCAGCATCGGCCATATCGCCGTGGCCGGGCTGCTGTTGCAGGCCGGCTACCTGGGCGGCGTCTGGTGCGCCATCAAGCTCGGCATGCCGGCCGGGCTCACCGCCCTGATCGTCGGCATGCAACCCATCCTCACCGCCGCTTGCGCTCCCCTGATCGGCGAAACGGTGCGTCCGCGCCAGTGGCTGGGCCTGCTGTTCGGCCTGACCGGCGTGGCCCTGGTGGTGTATGCCAAGATCACCCTGGTCGGCCTGTCGGGGCTGGCGATCGGTTTCAGTGTCATGGCGCTGCTCTCGATCACCGCCGGAACAATGTACCAGAAGCATTTCTGCCCGCGCTTCGATTTGCGCACCGGCACCGTGATCCAGTTCGCGTCCACGGTGGCGGTGCTGCTGCCGGTGGCCCTGATGTTTGAAGGACTCGATCTGACGCTCAGCAGCATCACATGGACGCCGCGTTTCGTCGGGGCCTGGATGTGGTCGGTGTTTGCGCTGTCGATCGGGGCGATTTTCCTGCTGTTTCAGTTAATCCGCCGCAGCGATGCGACCCAGGTGACCAGCTTGCTGTACCTGACGCCGCCAACCACGGCCATCATGGCCTGGCTGATGTTCGGCGAAGCCTTCAGCTGGCTGGGCGTGGCCGGGATGGTGGTGGCGGTCATCGGTGTGGTGTGTGTCGTTAAAAAATAGGAGAAGCAATGTTGGTAAGTAAAGAACAAGACATCGTGGATGCCGCCATCAGCTCGCGCCGCTCGATCCGTGCCTTCCTGCCGACCCCGGTCGCGCGCGAAGATATCGAGCGCATCCTGGAAGTGAGTGCTCGCGCACCGTCCGGCACCAATATCCAGCCGTGGAAGGTGACCGTGCTGACCGGGCAAGCCAAGGAGCGGCTGGCGCAAGCGATCCTGGCCGTCCACAACGATCCCGAGCTGGCCAGGCAGCATGTGGAAGAATATCCCTACTATCCGCGCGCATGGATCTCGCCCTACATCGAGCGGCGCCGCAAGGTCGGCCTGGACTTGTATTCGCTGCTGGGCCTGGAGCGCGACAACAAGGCCGGCATGCAAGCGCAGTTTGGCCGCAACTACCGCTTCTTCGATGCGCCCGTGGGGCTGATTTTCACCATCGACCGGGTGCTGGAGCAGGGCTCCTGGCTCGATTACGGCATGTTCCTCGAAAATATCATGGTCGCCGCACGCGGGCGCGGCCTCGACACTTGTCCGCAAGCGGCCTTCACCCAGTATCACCGCGTCATTGCCGAACATCTTCAGCTGCCCCCCACTGAGATGCTGGTATGCGGCATGGCATTGGGCTACGCCGATCCGGACAAGATTGAAAACACCCTGTTGACGGCGCGCGAGCCGCTGGCAAGCTTTGTTCGTTTCAGGGAATAAACGCGTACACTGTGTTCATGCAAGAAGCGGCCTGGCTACACGACGTTGTAGCTCAGCACAAGACTTCCTCCGAATGTTAAATTCGCTTGCGATTGCTGAGCACTTTGCTAGACTTCAGCGTTACAAGGTCAGCTCGCTTCAAAGGATTTCCAGATGTATAAGTTAGTGTTGAGCGCCATCGCTTCCCTGCTGTTAGTATTGACGCCGCCGGTGGAAGCCAGGGTCACGGCCAAGGCCGGTGCCGAGCGCGCAGTTGGCGCGGGCAAGGCCAAGAAGCACGTCGTGGTCAAGTCGCGCGTGCAGCGCCGCGAAATCGCCTTGCGTCCGGCGGCCGAGAGCCGCAATACCATGGTGCGGCGCACGGTCATGGTCCGTGGCAAACGCAAGCTGGTGTACCAGCGCGTGATCGTCGCCGCCTCGCTGCCCGAACGGGTGCGCCAGAGCGCGGGCGATTTGGCCGGCCTGAACCAGACACGCGACCCGCTCGACCTCAAGTCCAACGTCGCCTTCGTGCTCGACCAAAACAATGCCGAGGTCTTGTTCGAGAAGAACGCCAATATCGCCTTGCCGATCGCGTCGATCACCAAGCTGATGACGGGCCTGATCGTGGTCGAGGCCAGGCAAGACCTGGACGAGGTCCTGACTGTCACCGAGGACGATGTCGACCATGAGAAATTCACCAGTTCGCGCCTGCGCGTCGGTTCCCAGATGACGCGTGCCAACCTGCTGCATATCGCGCTGATGAGCTCGGAGAACCGCGCCGCCGCCGCGCTGGCGCGCAATTATCCGGGCGGGGTGGCGGGCTTCGTGGCGGCCATGAATGCCAAGGCTTACCAGCTGGGCATGCACGATACGCGCTATGTCGATTCGAGCGGGCTGTCCAGCCGCAATGTCGCCAGCGCGCGCGACCTGGCCAAGCTGGCCATGTTCGCTTATAACGAACCGCTGCTGCGCCAGTATTCGACCGATCCGAAATCGACGGTCGATGCCGGTGGCAGGCTGATGCATTACAACAATACCAACTATCTGGTGGCGATGCCGGATTGGGATATCGGTTTGCAAAAGACGGGGTTTATTAATGAAGCGGGGCGCTGCCTGGTGATGCAGACCGTGATTCAGGGGCGCGCGGTGATCATGGTGTTTTTGGATTCCAAGGGCAAGCAATCGCGCACGGCCGATGCCGGACGGATGCGGCGCTGGCTGGAAGCCTTGCGGCCGCCCGGATTGACTTGAATTAGTACCGTCATACGTAAAACCGTCATTTCTGCCCCTGGCAGGAATGACGGACTTGACGTAAACGCTTACACCGCCGGCCCGGTGTACCCCAGCGTCGCCGAAATCTGGCTCGCTGTCATCACCAGATCTTCCAGCCATTCCTCCTGCAAGCGGTCAGCCGGGGCCGAAATCGACAAGCCCGCAATCAGCTTGCCCGAATCGTCATGGATGCCCGCCGCCATGCAGCGCACGCCCAGTTCCAGTTCTTCGTTATCGCGCGCATAGCCGCGCGACCGGACCAGGCTCAATTCGCGTTCCAGCTTGCTCAAATCGGTGATCGAATTCTTGTTATGCCCCGCCAGCCCGGTGCGGGTGGCATACGCCCTGATCGCCTTGGGCTCGTCCACCGACAAAAACAGCTTCCCGGTCGAGGTCAGGTGCAGCGGACCGCGTCCGCCAATCGCGCGCACCACCTGCATCCCGGAGCGCTCCGAAAACGCGCGGTCGATATACACGATCTCGTCGCCCTGGCGCACCGACAGATTAATGGTCTGCTGGGTCTTCTTGTGCAGCGAGCGCATGAAATCGAGCGCCGCTTCGCGCACCGACAGCCGGCTCTTGACCACATTGCCCAGTTCCAGCAAGCGCATGCCGAGACGGTAGGTGCCCGGCTCGACCCGGTCCACGAAGCGCGTGATGACCATGTCATTGAGAATCCGGTGCGCGGTCGAGGGATGCAGTCCGGATACCTTGGACAATTCCTTCAGGCTGACAGGATCGGTATAGTTGGCCAGCGCGTCGAGCAGGGCCACCATGCGCTCGATCACCTGGATCGAGGTTTTGGGCGCGTCAACGGTGTCGATTTTCATGATGTGGTTGGTGCAGTGCAGTATAAGTAGTCACTTTATACCACAATGTGAAAAGGATTGGCAATTTCCCTGTGACGCCGCGCAAAGATGGCGCGCCGGTGGCGGGGCGGGGCATAATGTGCTTTACCTGTTATTTTGAAGAGTATCCATGACTCAGCCTGTCAGTGATTTTAAAAGTAAAAGCGGCTTCAAGCGCATTCTGGCAGCGACAAGCTACTCGATGGATGGGTTCAAATCCGCCTGGACCCACGAACACGCCTTCCGCCAGGAATTGATTGTCGTCATCATCGGCGCCATCATCGCGCTGGTGCTGCCGGTGTCGGCTTTCCAGAAACTGTTCCTGATTGCCGTGCTGGTGCTGGTGCTGATCGTCGAACTGATTAATTCGGCCATCGAAGCCGTGGTCGACCGCGTCTCGCTCGAACGCCATCCGCTCTCGAAGAACGCCAAGGATTTCGGCAGCGCCGCCGTCATGCTGGCAGTCCTGATCGCCATCGCCTCCTGGACGGTGGTGCTGTTCAACCGCTTTTACTAGCCGCCCCATCCGCCCCGCCTTATGCGCGGGCGGTATATCGAAGCGCGAAACGATTCCTTCGCTTTCGCGCATGCGCGCCGTATTCTGGTGGTCCAGGAGGTGGCGCCATGACCGAACTGTTTCCCCATTTTCAAGTCATCGTGGTCAGCGGACTGCATGACAGCGGACCGGCGCATTGGCAGTCGCGCTGGCAGCGCCTGCACCCGGCATTCGTGCGCGTGCGCCAGGATGACTTCGACCAGCCCGATCTGGCGACCTGGGCCGCACGGCTGGACCAGCAGCGGCGCGCCGATCCGCGTCCCGCGCTGCTGCTGGCCCACAGCTTCGGCTGCCTGACCGCCGTGCACAGCATCGCCCGCAACAGCGAGGGCGTGGCCGGCGCGTTGCTGGTCGCGCCCGCCGATCCGGACAAGTTCGGCGTGGCCGAGCGCTTGCCGGCGCTGCCGCTCGGTTGCCCTAGCATCTTGGTCAGTAGCGCCAATGATCCATGGATGAGTGCGCCACACGCGGCCCTGTGGGCGCGCCGCTGGGGCAGCGAGCTGGCCGAGCAGGGCAGGCTGGGCCACATCAATGCGGAGTCGGGCCTGGGCGACTGGCCCGCCGGACAACAATATTTGCAGCGGCTGGCCGAATTGGCGCACAATAGGATGCTGGCCTTTTCGCCATGATTGATATCCGCCTACTACTTTTGATGAATGATTGGAGATCACAATGAGTTTACGTTTGGGCGATACCGCTCCGGATTTCGAGCAGGATTCTTCACTGGGAACGATCAAGTTTCACGAATGGGCAGGCGACTCCTGGGTGGTGCTGTTTTCGCACCCGGCCGACTTCACGCCCGTCTGCACCACCGAGCTGGGCCTTACCGCCAAGCTCAAACCGGAATTCGACAAGCGCAACGTGAAAGCCATCGCCCTGTCGGTCGATCCGGCCGAGCTGCACAAAACCTGGATCAAGGATATCGAAGAGACCCAAAAAACCGTGGTGGGCTTCCCGATCATTGCCGATGCCGACAAAAAAGTGGCATCCCTGTATGACATGATCCACCCGGAACAGTCGGCCACGGCCACCGTGCGTTCGCTGTTCGTGATCGATCCCAAGAAAAAGATCCGCCTGTCGATCACCTATCCGATGAGCACCGGGCGCAATTTCGACGAAGTGCTGCGCGTCATCGACGCCCTGCAACTGAGCGACGCCTACACCGTGGCCACCCCCGGCAACTGGCGTGACGGCGACGATGTGATCATCCCGCTGAGCGTGCAAGATCCCGAACTGATCAAGCAGAAGTATCCGAAAGGCTACACTGCCGCGCGTGCTTACCTGCGTGTCACGCCCCAGCCGAACAAGTAAAACCGGGCGCCGCGCGGCGCCGCCCGGCGCTGGTACGGCGAAACGCATAAGCAAATAAGCTTTCCGTTGTTTGAATAAAGGCTGAGTCCCTATACCCTTGCGGCTATTCTAGGGGCTCATCCATGCAACTTACGTACATCATTTCAGGTTTCGCGGTCGGCCTGCTGGTCGGCATGACCGGCGTCGGCGGCGGCTCTCTCATGACTCCGCTGCTGACCTTGCTGTTCGGCGTGCCGCCCTCGGTCGCCGTCGGCACCGACCTCGCCTTCGCTTCCATCACCAAATCGGCCGGCGCCTTCACTCACCGCATGCGCGGCACCGTGCGCTGGGATATCGTGCGCCACCTCTGCTACGGCGCCTTGCCGGCCGCCGTGGCCGCTACCCTGGCGCTCAAGCAATTCGGCACCCTCGACAAGGAAATCGGCCAGATCATCCGTTACTCCATCGCCGGCTCGGTCATGCTGACCGTGATCGCGCTACTGTTCAAAGGCAAGATGCTGGCCTGGATCAACGCCAAGCCCGAGCGCCAGTTGCAGGGCAAGCCGCTGGCGGCCGCCACCATCGTGTCCGGCGCGCTGCTGGGCGTGCTGGTGACGGTCTCGTCGATCGGCGCCGGCGCCATTGGCGCCACCTTGCTGGTCATGCTGTATCCCCGCATGAGCGCGGCCGAAGTGGCCGGCACCGACATCGCCTACGCCGTGCCGCTGACCGCGATTGCCGCCTTCGGCCACTGGTGGCTGGGCTCGATCAACTGGGCCTTGCTCGCCATGTTGCTGATCGGTTCGCTGCCCGGCATCACCCTCGGTTCCTGGATCGCCAAATCGGTGCCGGAAGGTTTCTTGCGCGCCTTGCTGGCGACCACCCTCACCTTGGTCGCGGTCAAGCTGGTTTATTAAGGTCCGTCTGGACCGCCCAGGCGCGGCCAGGCCTGCGCCATGCGCGCGCGCAGGGCCGGGTCGGCCGCGACGAGCGGCGCCAGCCAGCGTAGCACTGCTGCCGCTTCGTGGCGCAGTTCGATCCACAGCGCAAATTCGCAGTTCAGCGCCGCGTTGACATACACCCGCACCAGCAGCTCGCGCTCGACAGGCGCCGCCCCCACCGCGGCGCCCAGGCGCACGTAGGCCGCCACCAGCGCCCGCATGTCGCCGCCGCGCGGCAGCAGCGGCGCCGGATCGCACTCTTGCGCCCAGACCTGGAAGATGGCGCGCAGCGCCGGCGGCACCCGCACGCTGAGCAGCGCTTCCGCTTCCGGTGCCGAGCCGCTGCCCGCAGCCTGCGCCCCGGGACCTGCCTGCAAACGGTCAT
>NZ_JAQOZV010000043.1:0-66768 GCF_030348125.1 Massilia sp. DJPM01 | reverse complement strand
CATGAGCGTCTCGTGGGCTCGGAGATGTGTATTTGAGACAGGGGCGGGCCTCGCCAGGCCGGGCCGCGTCAGGCCGGGCCGCGTCAGGCCGGGCCGCGTCAGGCCGGGCCGCGTCAGGCCGGGCCGCGCCAGGCCGGGCCACATCTTGCGCGGCAGGATCATGGCGGGAAAAATCATACTGCGGACCGTAGGGCATCGAGCGGCGCACGATGCGGTGATGCGTGCTGTCGGTGCCGATGACGGCGGCATCGCGCGGATTGTTGCGCCGGATATGCGCGCCGATCGGGCACTTCAGGCCCAGGGTATCGTCCGTGGCCGGATCGGCGCTGACGAAGTCGAAGTTGTTCAGTTGCGCGTCCGGCAGCGGCGTGCCCTGCGCCGCCGGCGCCAGGGTCAGCGGGTTGCCGTTGCGCCAGCGCCCGAGCATGTTCGCGGCCACCAGTTCGGTATCGATGCCCATCTCGGCCGCATAGCGCGCCAGCATGGCCTCGAACCCGGCAACATCCTGCTCCAGGATGCGGAACACGGCATAGCTGCTGTTGGTCGACAGTTCCGCTGGCAACACACGGTAGGTTCCGCCCGCGGCATTCAGGTGGCCCAGCAAAAATTCGCCGGCCGGCACCGGCGCCTGGGCATCGCGCGCATAGCGCTTGCGCGGCGGCGCGCCAATGATCGCCGGCTGGGCGATGCCGTGGCGATAGCCGAAATGCACGCTACGGTCAGGCAATTGCGCCCCATCCTGTACATACAATTCCATCACACTGCCCACGAAGGCCGCGCGCAAGCGGGCAGAGGCATCTTCCAGCGCGTCGCTGGAGTCGGTTGCCCACACGCTGAGCAGGATGTGCACCCGGGCACCGTCGTGCAATCCTCCAATCCAGTGTTGCGGCGCGCTCGGGCCCACGTCGCCCACCGTGGCCGCGCTGGCCGGATCGGTCGCGCCACGCTGGAACGCCGGGTCGAAGCTGGCCAGCTGTTGCGCACTGATGCCGAGCGCCGCCAGCCCGGTGGCGGTCAAGCACATATTCGTGAAGATGGCCGGCTTGGGCACCTTGCGCCTGGCGGTCGTGACAGCGGGCAGGCCATTGTCGCCATGCACCAGCGCCGCGATCAGCTTGCCGGTCGCGGCCGCATCCGTGATCGTGAGCACGAAGTGCCGTGCCAGGTTGACGCGATAGCCGCGCAGAATCGTGCCCTGCACGTCGTCCAGATCGATCGCAGCGTCGCTCATCAGGTTCTCCATCGCTCAGGCGTTCAATTCGCGCACCGGGATGCCAGCCCGGTGCGCGCGGCACATCAGAAAGCGGCGAGAATCTCCTGCACCGTTTGCGGATAGGCGGAGAAGAAATAGGTGTTCGGAATATGTTCCGAGATATTATTCTCCGCGATAAACGCTTCGAACTCCGCTACGTGGTCGACCACCGGCGTCAGCGCGGCGCCGCCAACCGTCAGCGACAGCAGCGCGCCGAATTCGTCGCTTAATTGGGCGACGAAATCGTGGATATACGTACTGAAATCACCGTCGAACGAGGTGATGATCGCGATGGACAGCTTGTCCGATGGCAGGACGGACAACAGGTCCGGCCGCAGAGTCGGCTGCGAGCGATCGAGCAAGATCAGACGGGCAAAATGGACCGTGCCGATCGATTCCAGCGCAGCATTGATTTGCGGCAGCAGGAGGGCCAGCTTGGCAACGACAGTGGCTGCGCTTGTGCCCGGCAGTACCGGCGATATGAAGGTTAGGGGACGGGTCATGATCAGTCTCTTTCATGAAAACCCAGGAAGCGCGGCCGGCGGGTTGGCAGCCGCGTCCTGTGTCAGCAAATGATAAGAGAATCTCCGCGCTGGCAAGCCCGGCGGGAGGGGCAGCCAGCTTGATTCAGCTTAAGTCAACAGGAGCTTGCGGCAGGCACACGCCAGCCCGTGGATCGAAGCGGCAACTGCCTCGGAAGCGTGCCTCCAGCATCGCAGCCACCCAGGTCTTGGCCGGCTGCGTGGAGCGCGTGGCCTGGCTGGCGGCCGCGCCCGCGACACTGCGGTCGCTGATCCAGTCATGCCGCAACGCATTGGCGGGTTTCCACTTCCAGGGTGCGCACCTCGCACCGTCCGCCGTTTTTCGGACGCAGCACCCAGCGTCCACCCGCCAGGTTCAGCGCCTGAACGGTGCAGTCCTCGACGGCGCGTCGCGGCGGCACCTGCGGAGACGAGCAATACAACAGCCCTCAAACCGCACCATCGATCACCACGGTTGCCCCGCTCATGTAGCTGTTCTTGTCGGAGACAAAGAACGCCGCCGCCTCCGCCACCTCGTCCACCGTCCCCAGGCGGCCCAGCGCGCAATGGCGCAGGTACTCGCTCATCTTCGCCGCCGGCACGTTGCCGCTGACGCCTTCATCGAGCACGCCCGGCGCCAGGCAGTTGACCGTGATGCCGTAGCGGCCCACTTCCTTTGCCAGCGCCTCCGTCATGCCCTTGAGCGCCGCCTTGGCCGCGCTGTAGTGCACCGGCGCCTGCATCATCTTCACGCCCGCCAGCGAACTGATATTCAAAATGCGCCCGCGCTTCTGATGGATCATCCCGCGCAGCACCGCCTGGGTGGTCAGGAAGGCGCCCTTGACGTTGGTGTTCATCATCCGGTCCCAATCCTCTTCCTCCATCAGCGCGAGCGGCACCACCTGGCCGATGCCGGCGTTGTTGATCAGGATATCGATCGCCCCCGCATCCTGCTCGATGGTGCGCACCATCGCTTGCAGGCCCGCCTTGTCCAGCACCGACACCTGGAACGCCCACGCCTTCACGCCCAGCGCCTTCAGGGCCGCCAGCACGGCCTCGGCCTGCGCCACCGAGCGGGTATAGTTGAATGCGACATTGGCGCCTTCGCGCGCCAGTGCCATGCACAGGGCGCGACCCAGGCCGCGCGAGCCGCCGGTGACCAATGCGGTCCGTCCCTCCAGCATCCCCATTATTTGAGCACCACTGGCTTGCCGCCACCGAGGCCGATCGAATGCGGCGCGCGCGCCGGCGTTTCGTCGACCCCGATCCCGGTCAGCGCCTGGCGCGTGCCGGTGCGGTGGAACTGCACGATCTGCACCGGTGCATCCGTCGTCCATGGCTTCTTGCCCCATGCCGCCAGTTCGGTCTCCGGCCCCTTGGCCGCACCTCGGTGGAACATATTGAAGCCGCAGGCCGGCATGATGCGTCCGTCCACCTGCGGGTAATGGTGGCAGCACTTGCGCAGCCGTTCCAGGTCGAAGTCGTGGCGGTCCATGTAGTGGTGCAAAAAGATCGACTTGGCCTGCTGCTCGCCGAGGTGAATCGCTTCCTTGGCGCTGACAGGCCGGTTCGGGAACATCACATCGATGGTGCGGCGCAGCGCCGCCAGGATGTCGGCCGAGCGTTCGATTTCATCCTGGCGCGCGAACACGTCGTGCACCACATCGCTCATCGCATCGTGAATCTCGGGCGACGCGCCCAGCGTGGCCGACGAACGCAGCAAGGTACCGTGCGTGCGGAAGTCGACAAAACGCCCGAATGGAATATGGGTGCCGTCGTTCATGCGCAGCAGGTAGCTGAGCGACACGCACTGCGGGTGGGAGCAGGGCAGCGGCGCGAAGTCGCTCACCTTCAGCTTGCCGTTGGTCTGCTCCTCGATTGCCTTGATCACGCCGGGGATGGTCAGCCGGTCCATCGGATCATGCGCGAACTGCCCGCCGCCGGCACCGGTAAACGCCACCGGCTGGAAGTTCAGCGACAGGAAGTGGTCTTCGGACAGGAACATCTCCACCACCTGGCCGATCTGGTGCTCGTTGACGCCACGCGCGGCGACGAAAATCAGCTGGGTTGGAATATTCAGGTCCTTGAGCATCTTGAGCGCGGCGCTCTTTTCGCCGCACAGGTCGCGTCCACGGATTTTTTCGTGCGTGTCGGCCGTAAAACCGTCGAACTGCAGCGCGACGTAGGCGCCGCTGGCCTTGATTTTTTCGGCAAAGGCGCGGTCGCGCCCGAGGCGCAAGCCGTTGGTGATGATCACGATGCGGCCGATTTCCTCGCGCGTGGCAATCGCAATCAGTTCCATCAGGCGCGGGTGGCTGGTGGGCTCGCCGCCCGACAGCGCAATCGACTCCACCTGGCCCTCGTTGCGCACCAGCGTGTCGATCATGCGCGTGAACGCCTCGTTCGACAGGTGATACGCATTGGTGTTGTTGACGATGCAAACCGGGCATTCGAGGTTGCAGTAGTCGGTGATCTCGATGATCGGCAGGCAGGTGTGCTGTTCATGGTCGCCGCAGGTGCCGCAATCGGTCGGACAGCCTTTCTCCACTTCGGTGGCGAACATCAGCGGTTCGGTGCCGGCGCGCGCGTACGAGTAGGCGTCCACGTAGTAGGCCGCGTCTTCCGACACCAGCGCCTCGGACGGGCCGCACTTCTCGCAGTTCTTCACAAAATAGACTTTGCCGTCGCGGATCACCACATCGGCCGGCAGCAGCGCCAGGCACCCGGGACAGGTCGACGTCGTGTGCTTGAAATAATGGTCGCCTTGTTTCGCCGGATCGACCTGGCCGCGCGCGAGAAAGCCCGCCACCCACGCCTTGGCGTCATCGGACACGATCTGCTCGGAAGGTCCGCACTGGGTGCAGTGGATCAGGCGTACCACGCCATCGTCGCGCAGCACCACGCGCGCTTCGATCGGCGTCGCGCAGCCGCCGCAAACCGCCATCTCGTGCATGAAGAAGGTGTGCTCGCGATCCTTGCGCACGGTGCTCGTGTCGCAGCTAGTACATTCCATTTGAACCTTTCAACGATGATCTACTGGTGTTCGGCGTTAACTTTAGGATATCCTAACCTGAATTGCATGTGTTGAGTGGCCGCCGAGGGCTACCGGCGGCAATTGACAAGCGTAAAGGGCAGGGTGGATGCGATACATACTTCTCGATAAAATTACGGCGCTTCAGCCGCCGCAACTGGCTTCGGGAGTCAAATGCGTGTCGCTGTCGGACGATATTTTCGCCGACCATTTCCCGGGTCATCCCATCATGCCCGGCGCGATGATCATCGAATCGATGGCGCAGCTGGGCGGCGTGCTGGTCGAGGCGAGCATGCGCGAACAAGGCCGCCACGACCTGCACGCGCTGCTGGTCACGGTGGACCGCGCCAAGTTTCGCCACCAGGTGCGCGCCGGCGACAAGATGGAACTCGAATGCCACGGCATCGTGGTGCATGAAGACGGCGGCCAGGTGCGCGCACTGGCGCGCGTGGACGGCAAACTGGTCGCCGAAGCCGAACTGGCCTTCGCCTTTGCGCGCGTGACCAATCCAAAACTGCTGGCGCGGCGCCGCGAGGTGCTCAATATCTGGCTTACCGGCTCGGCTGAAGAGCCATGACGCAGGTGCGGGTGTTCGTGCGTGGCGTTGGCGCCATCACGGCATTGGGCGCGAACTGGCCCGCCTCGCTCCAGGCACTGGCCGCCGGACGCAGCGCCGTCAAGCAGGTTGCCGGCTTCGACGTGACCGGTTTTCCCTCCACGGCCGGCGCCGAAATCCACGGTTTTACCCACACGGGTGACCGCCGCCTGGCGCTGGTCCGGGTCGCCGCGCGTGAAGCGTGGCAGGGCGCCGGGCTGGATGTGGCTCCCGACCGTCTTGGCATCTTCCTTGGCGCCGAATCGGGGCGCGCACCATTCGCCACCTTGCATGAATTGACGCGCGGCGCCGGCGGCGGTGCGCGCTTCGACCATGCGCAATTCGGCGTCAAGGCCGCCGCCCTGGTGGCCGAATTCGACGCCTCCATCATCTCGCCCGCCGCCGTCACCTCGGCGCTCGCCCGCGAATACGGCGCGCATGGCCCGGCCGTGACGATCTCGCTGGCCTGCGCCTCGGGCGCGAGCGCGATTGCCGAAGCGGCACGCGCGATCCGCCTCGGCGTGTGCGACGTGGCCCTGTGCGGCGGCGTCGGCGCCGATGTCGATCCGATGATGCTGGCCGGCTTCGGCCGTGTCGGCGCCCTGAGCGCACGCGGCGTCTCGTGCCCGTTCGACGTGCGGCGCGACGGCTTTGTGGTCGGCGAGGGCGCCGCCATCGTGGTGCTGTCGCGCGAACGCGGCAACGCCACGGTGGAACTGGCGGGCGAAGGCCGCAGCCTGGACGCCCATCACCTCACCGCCCCCGATCCCCAGGGCGACGGCGCCGCGCGCGCCATGCGCACCGCGCTAGCCGCCGCTGGCATGGATGCTGTCGGCTACATCCAGGCGCACGGCACATCGACACCGCTCAACGATGCGGTGGAGGCGCTGGCGCTGCGGCGCGTGCTCGGGCCCAGCCTCGACGCCGCCCATGTCAGTTCGGTGAAAGGGGCGCTCGGCCACTGGATCGCCGGCGCCGGCGCGCTCGGCTTCCTGTGCGTGCATGCCGCGCTGGAGCAGGGCATCATCCTGCCGACCGCGAACCTGACCCAGCCCGATCCCGCCTGCGCGCTCCCGCACGTGGTGGGCCACGCGCTGCACGCAAACGTCGACGCTGCCCTGGTCAACGCCTTTGCCTTCGGCGGCGCCAATTGCAGCCTGCTGGCGAGGCGCTGCGCGTGAGACAGGTATATATCTCCGGCGCGGCGGCCGTCAGCGCATTCGGCTTCGACTGGCGCGGACTGGCTGGCCATGCCGGATTTGCCGGCAGCCGCCAGCTTGCGGCAAGCCATGGCGAGGTGATGGCGTCCGAAGTCCCTCCAATCCCGGCCGATATCGACGTCGACGCGCGCGCCCGCAAGCTGATGGCGCATCCGGCGCGGCTGGCGGCCGTTGCCCTGCGCCTGGCATTGGACGACGCACGCTGGACGGCTGCGCAGCGCGAACAAGCGGCCCTGTACCTGGGCGTGGGCGCATCCGGCTGCTCCATGAGTGAGTTGACGCGCATGCTGGCGGCCAGCATCGCCGATCATGCATTTTCGCTGGAGCGTTTCGGCGGCGCCGGCCTGGCCGCCTGTAATCCCTTGTTCGCGTTCCAGCTGATGAACAACTTCACGCTGTGCCACGGCGCGATCCTGAACGGCACCGGTGGCCCCAACGGCGCCTTCTATTCGCGCGGAACCGGGACCGTGGCGGCGCTGGCGGAAGCACATTGGCTGGTCCATTCCGGAGAATGCGGTACGGCGCTGGCCGGCGGCGGCGATTCGGCCCTGCATCCGGTCACCTGGACGCAGCTCGACGCCGCAGGCTATCCCGCGCGCGGCCTCGTTCCAGCGGAAGGCGCGGGCTTGCTCGCCTTGTCCGCCTGCGCCGACGGCGCGCTGGCGACGCTGGACGCCGTCAGTTTTCACAGCGCGCGCGCCTGGGAGCGCAATGCGGACTTGCTATTGAACGAGGCGCGCGACGATGCCCTCGTCGTGCTCGCGCCATGGGGCAGCGAGGCGCGCTCCCGCCATGGTAACCGCGATGCGCTCGACGTCAGCCTGTCCCTCGGCGACGCACTGGCGGCGGCGCCGGCACTGGCCTGGTGCGTGGCGCTTGACCTGATAAGAACGGGCCGCTGCCGGCGTGCCGTCGTCTTCAGCAGCGGCATCGATGGCGGCCTTGGAATCGCACGGTTCGGGAGCGTGGCATGACGCGCGCGGTCATCACGGGCGTGGGCGCCGTCAGCGCATTTGGCGTCGGCGTGCCTGCGCTGTTCGACGGCTTGGCCGATGGCCGCAGCTGCATCGCCCCGGTCCGTTCTTTCGACGCAGCCGCCTTCGATACGCGCGTGGCCTGCGAAGTGGCCGGCGGCGGCATCGGGCGTGGCTGGCTGCGCGCGCATCTCGGCGACCTGGGTGGTGCGGAAACTGTGCTCGACGGGTACGAACGCGCAGGCGCATGGCGCGACCGCAAATGCATGTTTGCCCTGCTGGCCGCCGTCGAAGCGTGGCGCATGGCCGGCTGCGGGCAGGGCGACGACGAAGCATCGATGGTGATGGCGCTCGGCCTCGAACAGGCTTTCCTGGACGATTTCGGCCCCATGTTCAGCGGCCAGGCGATCGATTGGTCGGTCGAAGGGCAGGCAGGCATTCGCTTCCGGTCCGACGTCGATCTCGGTGCGCGCCTGGTGGGCGACGTGCTTGGCCTGGACGGGCAGACCGTCGTCAACGCCTCGGCGTGCGCCGCGGGCGGCCTTGCCATCGCCCACGCGGCATCGCTGATCGAGCGCGGGGCCGCATCCATCGTCCTGTGCGGCGGCGCTGACTCGATGGTCAATCCGTTCGGGCTGGGAGGCATGTCGCGCCTCGGTGCGCCATCGCCGCGCAACGACAGCGATGCCTGCCGCCCGTTCGACCTGCGCCGCGATGGCCTGGTGATTGGCGAGGGCTCCGCCATGTTCGTCATCGAATCGGAGCAGCGGGCGGCCAGCCGTGGCGCGCGTGTGCTGGCCCGCGTGCTTGGCTACGGCAGCACCCAGGACGCCTACCGGGTCACCGCGCCGCGTCCGGACGGCGCGGCTGCGCAGCGGGCAATGGAGCTGGCGCACAAGCGCGCGCGGCTCGCACCCGGCGACATCGGCTATATCAACGCCCACGGCACCGGTACGCCGCTCAACGACGTGGCCGAAGCGCGCGCCATCGCCGCCGTATTCGGCCCCGGCGCGGTTCCCGTCAGCTCCGTCAAGGGCGCCATCGGCCACCTGATGGCGGCATCGGGCGCGATTGAAGCGGCTGCCTGCCTGCTTGCGTTCGAGCGCAATCTGCTGCCGGGGACGGCCAACCACCGTGACCTGGACCCGCAGTGCGAGGTGGACGTGATCCGAGCGCCGCGCGCGGCCGCTGTTGACGTGGTACTCAGTAATTCGTTCGGTTTTGGCGGCCAGAACGTGTCCTTGATCCTCGGCAGGCCCGCATGAAGGCGGCGCTGACCGGCAGGGCGTGGCGCACGCCGCTTGGTTCCGGCATCGACGAGGTGGTCGACCGCCTGCTGGCCGGCGAACGCGCGGCGCAGCCCAACGCGCGTTTCGATGCGCGCAGTTACGCCTGCACGCTGGCCGCCACCATCGCCGCGCCACCGGCACCGTCGCGCCATGCGCGCTTCCTGCGCCGTATGGGCTTGTACGCGGTCGAAGTGGCTGCCGAGGCGATGCGGGACGCCGGCGTGGCCGGCGGCGACCGGGTCGGGCTGTTCTTCGGCTACGGCGGGCTGCGCGCGCACTGGGACGACCTGATGCCCGCCTTTGAACACCAGCGCGCCGATGGACATGGCGCATGGGAGCGGGGCCTGGCGCTGCTGCACCCGTTCTGGATCTTGCAGCACCTGTCGAACAATGCGCACGCCATCGCCGCGCAGGAATTGGGCGCGCGCGGCGAAGGCGCGACCTATGGCGGCGCCAATGCCGGCGCGCAGGCGCTGGCAGGAGCAATCCGCGCGCTGGCCGCCGGCGCCGTCGACGTGGCACTGGTGGTTGGCTACGACAGCCTGGTCGAGCCGGAAACACTGGTCGAGTTGGCCGCACGCGGTTCCGCTGTATCGAATGCGCTGGCGGCGCCGTACGACATGGCTGCACAGGGTTTTGTACCCGGCGAAGCTGCCGCCGCCCTGGTATTGCAGGGAAGTGGCACCGCGCGCGCATTCATCCAGGCGCTTGACGGCGCCGATGGCGAAAAGGGGGAGCCCCAGCCAGCGCTGTTCGGCCGTCTCGTGGGTGCAATTGCTCGTCCCGGCGATGCGGTCGATGGCTGCGGCCTGGCACTGCCAAGCTTCGATGCGGCAGAGCGCCGCGTGGTGGCCGATATCACCGGCGTCGATGCGCCCCTGTGTTGTATCATGAGCGCCATGGGACAAATCGGCGCCGCCACTTCAGTTGTTCAAGCCATCGCGCTGGCCGAGCTGCTGCAACGCCAGTGCATGCCGCCGCTGGCCGGCCTGCGCGAGGCCGCGCCCGGACCACTGCGCCCGATCTTGCGGGCCGAGGCTACGACCCATCGTTCCGCCATCGGCCTGTCCGCCAGCGCGCCTGGCCTGGCCGGCATCGTCCGCGTGGAGCTGCCATGAAAACCGCACTCGTTACCGGCGGCTCGCGCGGCATCGGCGCGGCCATTGTGCTCGAACTGGCGCGCAAGGGCTTTACCGTCATCCTCAATTACCGCAGCGACGATGCGGCGGCCGCTGGCGTCGCCGAACAGGTTGCCGCATTTGGCGGCGAATGCGTGCTCGCGCGCGCCGACGTTTCAAGCCCTGCACAGGTCGATGCCCTGTTTGCCGACATCGACAGCAAATTCGGCCAACTCGATGTCCTCGTCTGCAACGCCGGGGTGCTGCGCGATACGCTGCTTGGCGCCAGCGAGCCGGCCGACTTTGACGATATTTTTTCGGTGAATATTTCGGGCGTCGTCAATTGCTGCCGACAGGCCTCGCGGCGCATGGTGTCGCGCCGGTGCGGCGTGATCGTCAACATGTCGTCGGTGGCTGCCACGCGTCCCGGCCGGGGGCAGAGCAATTATGCCGCGTCCAAAGGCGCGGTCGAAGCGTTTACCAAGGCGCTCGCGGTCGAATTGGCGCCGCGCGGCATTCGCGTCAACGCGGTGGCGCCGGGCGTGATCGACACCGATATGACGCGCGACATCCGCGCATTGGCGCCAGAAGAACTGAACAAGCGCATCCTGCTCAAACGTGTCGGCAGTGCGCGCGAAGTGGCCGCCGTGGTGGCCTTCCTGTGCAGCGACGACGCCAGCTACGTCACCGCGCAGGTGTGGAACGTCGATGGAGGATTCAAGGCGGAATGAACGAACAGACTACCCTGGACTGGTTTCTCTCGCGGCGCAGTACGCGCGAATTCACCGACCGCCCGGTCGAGCGCGAAACGATCGAGCGCCTGCTGCTGGCCGCGACCAGTGCGCCATCGGC
This sequence comes from Massilia sp. DJPM01, assembly GCF_030348125.1. Classification (NCBI taxonomy): domain Bacteria; kingdom Pseudomonadati; phylum Pseudomonadota; class Betaproteobacteria; order Burkholderiales; family Oxalobacteraceae; genus Massilia; species Massilia sp. DJPM01. The sequence goes on along the minus strand of NZ_JAQOZV010000043.1, from coordinate 55,916 downwards.
CAGCAACCGCCAGCCGTGGCAATTTGCGGTGGTGCGCTCGCGCAGCCTGCGCGCCAGCATCGCCGATGCGGTGTGCGAGCGCGCCGACGACATGAAGGCGGTGATCGCGCGCGGCCACCACGCCGAGGACTATGGCAGCTACGGCGATTTTTTCCACGAACCGTTGATGAGCGCCGCCGTGATCATCATTCCGCAGTACCGCGAATTCCCCGACCTGATCGCCAACCTGCTCGCCTCGGGCGGCGCCGACCCGTCCGCCTACCACACGGCTGGCGCCATGCAGGCCGAACTGTGCTCCACCAGCGCCGCCGTCATGAACCTGCTGCTGCAAGCGCACGCCAGCGGCCTTGGCGGATGCTGGATGGCGGGGCCGATGATCGCGCGCGACCGCATTTGTGCATTGCTCGGCATCGCCGCGCCCTGGCAGATGGTCGGCGCGATTGCGCTGGGCTACCCGGCCGGCCCCGTACCCGAACAAAAAACCCGCAAACCGCTGGGCCGCGTGGCCCGCTGGTTTGACGACGAACATACCGACGAGGACTCCCATTAAATGACCACCACAACTCCCCAGGAAATTGAAGACACCGTGCGCGCCATCGTGGCCGAGTCGCTGGCCATTCCCGCCAGCGACGTGCCGCCGACGGTCAGCCTGATTGGCGAACTCGGTGCCGAGTCGCTCGATTTTCTCGATATTGTGTTCAAGCTGGAACGCACCTACGGCATCCAGGTCACGCGCGGCGAATTGGAACGGGCTGCGCGCGGCGACATGTCCGACGACGAATTCGCACCCGGCGGCGTGATCTCGGATGCGGGCCTGGCGCGCCTGCGCGAGCTGATGCCCGAAGTGGCCGACCAGATCAAACCGGGCCTGCATCCGGGCCAGATTCTCAGCCTGTTCACCGTGCAGACCTTCGTCCACCTGGTCGTCGGCAAACTCGAACAGCGCAGCAGCAACGTCGCCTGACGCGATGACACGCTGGATCGGCGGCCCGCTGTTCGATGCCTGCTTCTTTTTCGGCAGTGGCGTCGTCGCGCTGTTGGCGGGCTTGCTGATGCTGGCCGCGCCCGTCACCGTGCTGCCCATGTGGTTCGCCTGGATCTGGCTGGTGGAAGGCCCGCATCTGCTGGCCACGTGGCAGCGCACTTATCTCGATGCCGGCTTCCGGCGCGAGCGTGGCCGCCTGCTGTGGACCAGCCTTGCCTGGCTGCTGCCCGGCCCCGTTTTGCTGGGCGTATCGTGGATCAGCGGCCGCCCCGAGCCTTTTTTGCTGTTCCTCGGCGCTGTGGCGCTGTGGTCCTTCCATCACGGGGTGCGCCAGCACCACGGCATCTTGTCGGTATACCAGCGCCTTGGCGACGCCGATGCCGCCGCCCGCAAGGCCGACAAGCTTCTGCTGCACAGTATCCTGTGGGTGGCCTTCGGCCTGCTCGCGCTGGTGCATCCGGCCAATGTCGACCTGGCGGCGCGTGTATCGTGGGGTGCGCACGCCATTACTGCGCTGGCCATGCTGCTGGCGATGGCCGTGGTGTGGTGGGCGGCGCTGCTGGTGCGGCGCTGGCGCAGCGGCAGCGCCGTCCTGCCAGGAATATTCGGCCTTGTGGTGGCTGTGGGAACAACCCTGTTCTCGCTGTTTGCGGTCGGCCTGCGCGAGCCGCTGCTGGCCAATCCGCTCACGACCGAACAGGTGTTCATGGCCGCGACCATCGTCGGTGGAACGCTGCATGGCTTGCAGTACATCGGCATTGTCATCGCCACCGAGCGCCGGCGCGCGCGCTCCGGCATGGCGGCGCGATGGGTGTACGCCATCATGCTGGCCGCCTCGCTGCTGTACGTCGCCTTGAACCTGGCGCGCGGCGGGGCGCCGGTGGGTGCGGCGCCCGGATCGGCATCCGCACAGGTGTTCCTGGCGCTGTACTGGGGCCTGTTCTGCCACCACTTCTGGCTGGATCAAAAAATCTGGCGGCCCTCGTCGGATGCGCGCCTGCGCGCCGAACTCGGACTGGAAACCGCATGAAGCAGAGCGAACACCCGGTCTCGCAAACGTACGCGAAGTACATCAATCCATCCTTCATCCAGTTGCTGGGCGTGCTCGGTTACGGGCGCGTGTTCACGCGCGCCAGCGATGTCTGGCTGTGGGACAGCGAGGGACGGCGCTACCTGGACTGCCTGGCCGGTTTCGGGTCGGTGAACCTGGGCCACAATCACCCGGCGCTGATCGCGCGCCTGCACCAGTTGCTGGACGAACAGGTGCTGCACTTCTGCCACACCGGGCCGGCCGCCGGTGCGGCCGCGCTGGCCGAGGCGCTCGCGAAGCGGCTCGCCGCACCGCTGGAAATGAGCCTGTTCGCCAGCAGCGGGGCCGAGGCGGTGGAAGCGGGGCTCAAGCTGGCGCGCGCCGCCACCGGGCGCAGCGACTTCGTTTCGTGCGACGGCGGCTTTCATGGCACCACGCTCGGCACCTTGTCGGTGATGGGCGCCGAGCGCCTGCGCCAGCCCTTCGAGCCGCTGCTGGCCGGCTGCCACCGTATCCCTTTCGGCGACCTGGAAGCGCTGGAGCGCATTCTCAAGACGCACAAACCGGCCGCGTTCCTGGTCGAGCCGCTACAGGCGGAAGGTGGCGTAATCCTGCCGCCGCCCGGCTATCTGCGCGCCGCGCAGGACCTGTGCCGCGCGCGCGGCACGCTGCTCGTCCTCGACGAAATCCAGACCGGCCTTGGCCGCACCGGCACCTTGTTCGCGCATCAGGCGGAAGATGTCGTGCCCGATGTGCTATGCCTCGCCAAGGCGTTGTCGGGCGGGCTGGCCGCCATTTCGGTGGCCGTGACATCGCGCGCGCTGTTCGACAAGGCGTATGGTGGCGCGGGGCGCTTCGATCTGCACAGTTCCACCTACCAGGGCAACGCGCTGGCCTGCGCCGCTGCCCTGAAGACGCTGGAGCTGATCGACGACGAGGATCTCGTCGCACGCAGTGCCCTGCGCGGCGCGCGCCTGCTGGACGGGCTGCGCGAGCGCCTGCGCGGGCACCCGCTGGTCAAGGAAATTCGCGGGCGTGGCCTGCTGGTCGGGATCGAGTTCGGCCCCACCGGCAGCTCCTGGCTCGACAAGCTGGCGCCGTCGCTGGTGGACAAGGTCTCCGAAGGCATGTTTGGCCAGTGGGTCGCGGTCAGGCTGCTGGAAGCGGGCATCCTGGCGCAGCCCGCGTCATCGCGCTGGAACGTGCTGCGGCTCGAACCACCGCTGACCATCGGCGACGAAGAAATCGATTCGGTGGTGGAGGCGGTCGGCACGATCCTCGACGACTATCGCGGCATCGCGCCCATCGTGGCGGACGTCACGCGCCGGGCTGGCGCGCAATGGAGGGGTGGATGGCAATTCTGAAAGGACCGGGCCTCGTCGCACGCACCAGCCGCGACCTGCGCTTCATGGGTGGCATCCTGCGCAAGCAGCCGTTCCAGGTTCTGGTGCAGGTCACCAATCGTTGCAATATGCGCTGCTCGTTCTGCGGCTTCTGGCCGAACGGTGTCGCCCCGCGCCTCGAATTGACGGTCGCCGACTACCAGCGCGTGGCGGCCGAACTGGCGCGGATCGGCACCTTCCTGGTGTCGGTCGAAGGCGGCGAGCCGCTGCTGCGGCCGGACATCATCGAGATCGTGCGCGCTTTTGGCGAGCGCCATGCGCCGGTCCTGTATACCAATGGCTGGTTTGTCGACGACGCCAAGGCGGCGGGACTGTTCGCGGCCGGCGTGGCGCAGGTCGGCGTATCGATCGACTTTGCAGACGCGGCGCGCCACGACCAGAAACGAAGGCTGGATGGCGCTTTCGACCAGGCCTGGCGCGCCGTGGACACCCTGCTGGCGCATGCACCCCATGGCGGCAAGCAGGTGCATGTGATGACGATCCTGATGAAGGAAAACCAGGATGACGTTGAAAAGCTGCTGCAAATGAGCGCGGCGCGCGGCGTCGGCCACTGCGTCACCTTGCTCTCGACCGACGGCTTCAGGCGCGGCAAGAGCGAGGAGGACCAGCTCCCGGACGCCTCGCTCAGCGCCAAAATGCTCGACCTGTGGCAGCGCTATCCGCATCTGCGCACCTTCCGCGACTACCTCGAACGCATGGATGCCTTCGTCGAACGCGGCCCCATGCCAGCCTGCCACGCCGGCGAGCAGTCTTTTAACATCGACCATCTCGGCAACGTATCGCCCTGCATCGAACGCATCGACTCGGTGGTCGGCAACGTGCGCGACGAACCGCTGGCGCAGATTGTCACCCGCATGCGGGGGCTCGATTCGGTAGCGCGCTGCCAGGATTGCTGGACCCTGTGCCGCGGCTTCACGCAGGCGTTGGGGCAAGGCTCGACTCTGCGCTCGCTGACGGACCTCTCCACGCGCATGCGCTCCCAATGAACCATGAAACGGACCATCCTGTGATTGACTCCGATACGTCCGCGCCGCCCTTGCGGCTGGCGGGAAAACGCTGCCTCGTGACCGGCGGCTCGCGCAACCTTGGCCGCGCCATCTGCCTGGCCTTCGCCGCCGCCGGCGCGCGCGTGGCGTTCACCTATGTCAAGGACGACGAACAGGTCGAAGTCACGCGCGCCATGTTGCGCGAACTGGGTGTCGAACCGTTGGTGTTCAAGGGATCGGTCACCGATGCGGCGCATGCCAGGAGCACCGTCAACGCCATCGTCGCCGAATGGGAAGGGCTGGACATCCTCGTCAACAACGCCGGCGTGATGCAGGTACTGCCAATCGCCTTGCTGGAAGAGGATGACTGGGACCTGGTGCTCGATACCTGCCTCAAAGGTGCGTACATCTTCTCGCGCGCCGCGCTGCGGCCGATGCTGAGGGCAAAGAAGGGGCACATCCTCAATATCGGGTCGATTGCCGGCGAGCGGATCGTCGAGTCGCCCGTGCATTACGCGGCGGCCAAGGCCGGGCTGCAAGGCTTTACCCGTGCGCTGGCCAAGGAAGTAGGGCGCTACGGGATCGCTGTCAATGACCTGTCGGCCGGCCTGCTTGAAGCGGGCATGGGCCAGCAGGCGCCCCAGTACCGGCTGGACGACTACACCACGCACTGCCCGCTGGGGCGTACCGCCACGCTCGACGAAACCGCCGCCTTTGTCACCTGGCTGGTGTCGGACGAGAACAGCTTCATGAGCGGCGCGCGCCTGACCTTCGATGGAGGATTGTGATGGACGCGCTGCTGCATCGGGGCTACGATGATTTCCGCGCCTTCGTCAATCCGCTCGTCTCGATGCGCGCGACATTGAGCAGCGAGCCTTACCTGCTCGAACGGGTGGAGCAGGGGCGCCTGATCGATGCCGACGGCAAGCACTACACCGACCTGCTGGCCGGTTGGGGTACGCAAGCCTTCGGGCATCGTCCGCCGGCCATCGAGGCGGCGTTGATGGCGTTCCTGAACGGCAGCGCGCCCTCGTTCTACCCGTCCGGCATCAGCCCGTATGCGGGATTGCTGGCCAGCCGCCTGCATCAGCAAACCGGATACGATGCGGCGTTTTTCGCCAGCGGCGGCACCGAGGCGGTGGAAGCGGCGCTCAAGCTGGTGCGCGGCGCCACTGGCAGGCCGCGCATCGCCTGCATCCAGGGCGCTTACCACGGCTGCACCTTCGGCAGCGTGGCGATGATGCAGGCGGGCCCGTACCGCGACATCTTCGGGCCGCACCTGCCGATGGTCGATGCGCTGCCGTTCGGCGACATCGACGCGCTGGAAAAAGCCCTGGCCGATCCGTCGCTGGCCGCCATCGTGCTCGAACCGATCCAGGTCGAAGCGGGCGTGCGCCTGCCCGATGCGGCTTGGCTGGCGCGCTTGTGCCATGGCACGGGCGAGCGGGGCGTGCTGCTGGTGGCCGACGAAATCCAGACCGGTCTTGGACGCCCCGGCCGCTTTTTGTCGAGCGAGGACTGGCCGCGCCGGCCCGACGTGGTCACGCTCGGCAAGGCGCTGGGCGGCGGCCTGATGCCGCTGTCGGTGATGCTCACGCGCCGTGCGATTTTTGATGGCGTGTACGGCAAGTTCGCGCTGGCCGAGGCGCACGCATCCACCTTCAGCGGCAATGCACTGGCCTGCGTGGCGGGGCTGGCGGTGCTCGACCTGCTGGATGACGCGATGCTGGCCGAGGTGCGGCGCAAGGGCCGCCTGCTGCGCGACGCGCTCGACGAATGGGTGGCGCCGTCGCCATTGGTCAAGGCGATCCGTGGCGAAGGCCTGATGCTGGGCATCGAACTCGACGCCCCGGATCATCCGTGCTACCAGTTCGACTACCTTGGCGTGCCCGAACTGGCCTCGCAGCCGGCCATCGGCATGCTGCTGGTGCACCGGCTGTACAAGGCCGGCTTCATTGCGCAGATCTGCGGCCACGCATGGCAGGTGCTGCGCGTGCAGCCATCTTTTACGATATCCGACGACGAACTGCTGGCATGCGTGCATGCGCTGCGCGACGCGCTCGACTTCCTGTGGGACCTTCAATGAAGCGCGTACTTGTACTGGGCGGCAGCGGCGCCCTGGGTTCGGCCCTGCTGCGCGAGTTCAAGCGCAGCGGCGCCGACGTGGTGTTCACGTACTGCGGCAACGCGCAGGCTGCCGCCGCCATCGGCGAGGAGCTCGGTTTCCCGGCCTACGCCGCCGATTTCGCGCAGGCCGACGCCATTGAAGCGCTGTTCGATGCGCTCGCGCGCGACGCCCGCCTGCCCGACGTGGTGGTCCACTGCGCCGGCGTGGCGCCGCTTGCGCTGGTCGGCGCCGTGACGGCGGCTGCCTGGGACGCGGTGCATGCCGTGCATGGGCGCGCCGCTCTGCTATGCGCCCAGCAGATGGAGCAGCGCGGCCTGCGTGGCGCACTGGTACTGGTGGCCGCCCTCGACGGCTTGCAGCCGGTGCCCGCGCCCGCGCATTACGCGGCCAGCCAGGCGGCCCTGTGGGGCCTGACCATGGCGCTGGCCAAGGAACTCGGCCCCAAGGGCATCCTGGTCAATCTCGCGGTGGTGGGCGTGCTCGATGGCGGCATCGCGGCGGCGCTCGACCCCAAGCTGCGCGAATCGTACCGGCGCTACTCGGCGCTGGGGCGCACCGGCACCTGCATCGAGGCCGCGCGCGGCCTGCGCTGGCTCGCCCTGGAAAACACCTACTTGAACGGCGCCCAGTTTCCGCTCACGGGCGGGCTGGGATGAACCGTGCCGGCGGCGTCTGCTTGCTGCTGTTGCTGGCGATCCTGGCGCTGCAGAAGACGCAGGAGGGGCTCGCGCCCGAACTGCTGTGGATGTGCCACGTCACCAGCGCGATGCTGGCGCTCGGCCTGGTCGCCAATCTCGCGCCGCTGATCGTCACCGGTTTCCTGTGCCAGGCGGCCATCGCCTTGCCGGCCTACGTGCTGCATGTGGCGACCAGCGGCCACACATCGGTCGCCTCGTTCATGCTGCATGTGTGCGCGCCGGCGCTCGGTGCGATGGCGTGGTGGGGCAAGCGCGTGCCGGCCGCGATTCCATGGGTCGCGCTGGCGGCTTACCAGTTGCTGATCGCGTTCAGCCAGGCATTCACGCCCGAGAGCCTGAATGTCAATCTCGCTTTCCGCCCGTGGGACCCGTTGGTAACGTTCATCCCGTGGGGCTGGCCGGTGCGGGCGCTGAACCTGGCGCTGATGCTCGCGCAGCTGGTCGCGGCGCGCTGGCTGTGGAATCGCTACCTGGCGAAAACGGCTAGCTGAACACCTTGGGCAGCTTCCATGCGCCGGCACGGTGGAATTCGCGCGCCAGCACCGCCGCGCCGGGCACGGCCACCAGATACCAGCACAGGACCCGCAAGGTCACGCTCACCGCCATGCCCTGGGGTGTCAAGGCCGGATCGAGCATGTAGCTGGTTGCCACTTCGGCCACGCCGATTGCGCCCGGTACCGGCGCCAGGTAGGCGACCATCAGGCTGGTCGAAAAGATCGTCAGCGCTTGCAGCCAGTTCAGACTGAAGCCGAAATGGGTGGCCAGCAGCCAGCCGATGGTCACGTAGGTGAGCAGGAAAACGACTGACGCAAGGTGGCACACCAGATGCTGCACGTCGGTCGACTTGCCGATGGCGGAAATCGCGTGCGCGCTCTGGCCGATACCGAGCAGGATTTTCTGCCACAGGCTGCCGTCCTTCATCGTGCTGGCGCGCCGTCCGGTCCAGCGCATCACCGGCCCGGGGAAGAACGCCATCAGCGCGAGCAGCAGGGCAATGCCCAGCAGCGGCGCGGTCAGCAGCGGCAAGCCCACCTGCAAGGCGGCCGGCAGCGGGATGGCGTGGCCGAAGGTCAGGGTGACGCACGACACCAGGCAAATCCACAAGGTCATGTAAATGCTTTTGCTGACTGACGCCGCCAGCGCCTGCGGCATCGGCACGCCCTGGCGGGTAAGCATGAACATCATGGCCGGCGTATGCAGTTCGGCGCTGGGCGTGAGGCTGGTGACGAAGTAGCTGACGCACGTCAGCTTCAGGCCCTGCGCGAAACGCAGCGGATGGCCGAGCACCGCGAGCATGCTGCGCAGGCGTATCCAGTCAAGCATGTAGAACAGGCAGGTCAGCGCCGCGAGGCCCAGCCAGAGGGGCAGGGGAATGGTGAAGATCAGGGCCAGCACGCCACCCAGGCTGGCGCCGCTGGCATGCGAAAAGAAGCGTGCGGTCAGGTAGACGGTCAGCGCGAACAGGAGGGCGAACAGGATTTTTTTCAAGAGGGACGTGTCGCTTCGAGAAACTGCAGGTAGACCGCCGCCAGGTGGCCGGCGGCAGTGGGGATGATCTGTTCCGCCTGGGCAGCGAACTCGGTGCGCGTCAGCGAGCGGCGCAGGCCCACGCGCTTGAGCAGGCGCCCCCAGTGATGGTTGGTGCGGTCCGGCGTGAAGCGGCGCGTGAATGCGGCCAGGCCGGCGGCGGCGCCGCGCACGCTGCCGTACTGGCGCGGCACGTCGAACGGCAGCGCCGCCAGGTGCGGGGCGTTGGCCTCGACGTACCACTCGTAGCCGTCGGTCAGGTGCGCCACACGGCTGGCGTGGACCGGGCAGGCCATGTCGATTACCAGGTGCGAGGCCATCCCCAATTGTACGAAGGCGCGCGCGTGCTGGCCGTTGCGCCACGCCGCCACGGCGCGGTCGAAACAGGCCTGTGCCTTTGCCGGCGCGCTGGCGGTCAAGAACGGGATAAAGCCGCCACCGAGATAGCGGCCGGAGAAGTGGCTCAGCGACCAGTGTTCCCATATTTTTTTGCGGCGCGGCAGGTAGACCACGTCTTCACGGATCGCGCCCAGCACCAGCGCATCGCGGAAGCGGTTAAACATCGGGTCGTCCAGCTTGCGCACGGCAAGGCCGATCACCAGTTGCAGACCGTTGTATCTCATCGCTCCTCTGTCGCCGCGGCCTGGTAGCGCGCCAGCAGGGCAAGCAGTTCGCCGTAGTGGCGCTGGCCGCCGTGGTCGATGCAGAACTGCGCGGCGTGCGCGAGGAAGCGGGGAATGGCTTCCTGCGGCAGGTCGAGCGCGCGCAGGATGTCCTGTTCGTCGCTCATGCCACGCTCAACCTGCCGCTGCCCAGCGTGGCGACCGGCGCGCCCGGAGCCACGGAAAAGCGGGTGTCGCGGTCGCGGTAAAGGATGTTGTAGGCGCACGAGGGGACGTTGCGCCCGTCCGGTTCGCGGATACCCACGCAACACTGGCGAATGCGGTCGGTGTCGAAGGTTTCTTCGTCCATGTGCGAATGGACGTAGATCGCCTTGGAGCTTTGCTCGCCGATGCGCATGCGCTGTTCGGTCGACAGGCCGGGGCCGAACATGCGCGCCAGCAGGCCCTTGAGCGTGGCCAGCACCAGGTCACTGTCGGGGCAATCGATCTCGCCGGCCCACAGGCGCGTGATCACGTCTTGCAGCCGCAGTTCCACCTGCGGCGTCGGTTCCAGGTACAGTGTGCCGGTCAGCAGCGCGCGCAGGTCGGCGCGCTCCATGAAGCGGGTGAAGGGCAGCCAGCGCCCGTCGTCCAGGCGCAGCATGTAGGTGATCAGGTAGCACATCGGATGGCTCGACGGCGAGGGCACGAAGTCGCTGATGCGCAGCGCGCCGTCGGTCTGCTGTTCGAGGTCGGCCAGCACGTCGTAGGTGGTGTAGCGCCCGCGCCGGTCGAAGCGCGATCCGCCCTGGCCGGTGAAGGTCATCGTGTGCAGTTCGACGCTGCGGATGAAGTCCTTTTCCAGCGCGAGCTTCACGAAGGCGCCCACTTCATGGTCGTTGCTGCCGCGCGCGAGCACCGGCAGCAGGGTGGTATCGACCTTGTATTTTTCGAGCAGGGCCAGTACCCGCATCTTCGCCTGGTAGAAATTCCCGCCCAACATGTCGATATTGGTCCCCGGCGTGAACGAGTCGAACGACAGCACGATGCGTGCGTCCAGCGCGGCCAGGCGTTCGAGCAGCCATTCGTCCTTGAGAAAGCGCAGGCCGTGGGTCGAGATGGTGATGCGGTTGATGCCTTCGGCGTGGCACAGTTCCACCAGCCGTTCAAAGTCCGGGTGCTGGGTCGGCTCGCCGCCGGTCAGGTTGATCATGCGGTTGCTCGGATCGGCGCGCCGCATGTGCCCGAGGATGGCGCGCAGCTGGTCCTGCGACATGTGGAACGCGCCTTCGTTGCGGTTATGCGTGTAGCAAATCGGGCAATCGAGGTTGCAGGCCGAGGTAATCGGCACGATCGGCAGCAGCACCTGCTGTTCGTGGCTGGTGCAGGGGCCGCAGTCGAACGGGCAGCCCTGGCTGGCTGGCGCCGCACCGGCGGGCGGGGTGAGGACCGGCGGTTCGTCCATCATGGCGTCGTACCAGGCCGCGTTGGACGAGACGATGACTTCTTCGGCGCCGTGCTGCGGGCAGCGCTTGCGCATGACGATGCGCCCCGCGCTGCGCCAGATGGTGGCGTCGATGCTGCGTTTGCAGGTCGAACACAGGCTTGTCGTTCCTCGTACCAGTTCGTCGCTCATTGAGATCCACTTGGCAAATGCCGGACCAGTCCGGGTGTGCCGTGATTGTAATGGCAACGCCGCAAATCGCAAAGCCGCGCATGGCGGCGCAGTTCATGCCTTGGGCGCCTTCTTGCGCGCCAGCGCGCGGCTCTCCTGCTTCAGCTCTTGCGAGACCGGGCAGACCGCCTGCATGAACGAGGCCAGGGTATTGGCCAGGTTGTCGCCCTGCAGGCGGTAGAACACGAATTGCCCGCGCTTGTCGCTGGCGATCAGGCCCGCCGTTTCGAGAATGCGCAGGTGCTTCGACAGGGACGGCTTGGTCATCTCGAAGCGCGACGCGATGTCGCCGGCCGTCAGCTCCGTTTCGGAGAGGTAGGCCAGGATTTTGCGGCGCGGCGTGGAGGCCAGGGCGGCGAAGATTTGATCCATGATGTGCTGCTCGCTTGCTGGAGGATGAGGCGCCATGATACACCACGATTTCCTAATTAGATAATTAGATATTTAGCCAGTTAGCTAAATATGGTGCATAATCGCCGCACCGACCAACTTTGCGATTGCGAGATCACCATGCAAGCTCCCGAGCCGCCGGCATCCGAGCCGGCTGTCGTCTACTACAACAGCGCCTGCCCGGTGTGCGATGCCGGCGTGCGCGGCCAGCGCGAACGCATGCGGGGCTGCGCCATCGAGTGGCGCGATGTGCACGCCGAACCCGAACTGGCGGCGCAGTTGGGCATCGATATCGAGCAGTTGCGCGAGCGCCTCCATGTGCGCGACGCCAGCGGGCGCATGCTCTCCGGCGACCGGGCCTTTGCCGCGCTGTGGGCCGCCACGCCCGGGCAGCGCTGGCTGGCGCCTCTGGTGCGGTCCATGCACTGGCTGGCAGGCCCGCTGTACAAGCTGCTCGCGCGCCTGCTGTACCGCTGGAACCGCCGGCGCGGGCACTGGTAATCCCTTTCTACTTACTTGACGGATCACGATCATGTACATACCAACTTCCGAGCTTCATCCGAACGCCGACCCGGCCGAACTGGCGCGCTTCAACAAGCTGGCCGCGCGCTGGTGGGACGAACAGTCCGAGTTCAAGCCGCTGCACCGCATCAATCCGCACCGGCTGGCATGGATCGATTCCCTGTGCCGCCTGGCGGGCAAGCAGGTGCTCGACGTCGGCTGCGGCGGCGGCATCCTGGCCGAATCGATGGCGCGCCATGGCGCCGAGGTCACCGGCATCGACCTGGCGGACAAGCCCTTGCAGATCGCGCGCTGGCACGCGCAGGGCCGGGAGGTCGATGTGCGCTATGCCTACAGCAGCGCCGAGGCCTGGGCGACCGGTCACGCAGGGCAGTACGACGTCGTCACCTGCATGGAGATGCTGGAACACGTGCCGCAGCCGTCGGCCGTGATCGACGCTTGCGCGGCACTGGTCAAGCCGGGCGGCTGGGTGTTTTTTTCGACGATCAACCGCAACCCGCTCAGTTATCTGCTGGCGATCGTGGGTGTGGAATACGTGCTGCGTATTCTGCCGGTTGGCACGCACCAGTACAGGCGCCTGATCAAGCCGGCGGAACTGGCCGGCATGGCGCGCGACGCTGGCCTCGTGCAGACGGACCAGCGCGGCCTGGGCTACAACCCGCTGACGCAGCGCTTTCGCCTGCATGGTTTTCTCGGCGTCGGCTATTTGCTGGCGATGCAAAAAGCGGCGTGAGGACAAGCTTCATTCGCCGGATGGCAGCAGCGGCGCCGCCATGACCGCCCAGCCGTCCTGCCAGCAGCATGCGTGGCCGAAACCGGGAACCACCGTCACGCGCGGCCTGGCGCCGGCCGGAAAGCGTGCCGCGTACGACGCCAGCACGGCGGGCGGTACGATGTCGTCATCGGCGCCTACCCAGTGCTGCTGCGGCACGCGCGCCAGTTGCGCGGCGTAGTCGGCCGGATTGAGCGAGGCGGCCAGCGGCGACAGGTGCTGGATGCGCGCCCAGGCGGCCGTGTCCAGGTTGGCGGCCACTGTCAGCAGCAGGGCCACGTCGGCACGCCGCGCGGCCAGCAGCGCGGCCACGGCGCCGCCACCGGAATACCCCACCAGGACCAGGCGCTGTGCGCCGGCCCGCTGCATCAGCTGGTCGAGCGCGGCGTTCATGCTGTCGATGACTTGTGGGCTGTAGCGCGCATCGGTCCACACCGCGCTGCGGCATGCGGCGGGCAGGGCGCCCGCCTGGAACTGGCATGGCCGCGCCAGATACGCCACCGCGCCGCCGGGATGGCGCAGCGCCAGGTGCAGGGCCACCGGCTGCACCGGCGTCGGATCGGGCGAGACGGTGCTCGCGCCCAGCCACGCCAGGCCGTCGCCCTCCACGTACACCGTCAGCGTCGCTGCGCGCTGCGGCGCCGGGCTCCAGCTGGCGAGGGCAAAAGCGCCTGCCGGGAGCGTGCTGCGTTCCCAGCCTGCCGCGCGCGCCAGTGCGTCGGCTTGCTGAAGGCGCAGCGAGGGATCGATGGCGCCACAGCCGGTCAGCAGACCGACCAGCAGCATGCCTGTCCGCCTGCGGTCAATGATATGATCGAATAGCATTGGGTCGCCATGTTTGAATACTTGATGGTCGATTATTGTCGGAACAGGACCGCATTGCCAAGTTTTAAATGTGCCGTTTCAGGGATTGATCGGGCCGGCCTGCCACCATGAATGAGCGAGTATGACGACTCCAGAGAATCCCTACACACCGCCAGCATCGATGCCGGCCCGCCGCGTTTCCTCGCGCATGCGCCAGTGTGGGTATGCGCTGGGACTGCTGGTTGCGGCGCACCTGCTGGCGGCGATCATGTACGGCAGCGACTACGTGGCGCTGGCGTCTACCGGTGCGGTATCGAGCATCAATCTGTTTGCGAGTACGGCGGCAGGCCTTTGCCTGTATATCGGTACCCTGCGGCTGCTGCGGCTGCTGCGGGAGGGTGGGGGTGGCCGGTTTTTTTTCATCGTTGCCGTGGGAGGATTCGTGATGTCGCTGCGCGGCTGGTGGGCGTTCGGCGACGCCTCCATGCTTGTCATCAGCGGCATCGGACTGGCGGCCGCCGGCGCCTGGCTTGCTCACCTTTCGCAGCAACAGCTGCGCGACGCGGAACTGCGCTGACCGGCATCGGTCAGGGCTGTTCGTGCACGAGTTTGCGCAGGTCTTCCAGCGCGTCGAAGCGGCACTCGGCGGCAATGTGCGGCGGCAGGCGGTGCCATTCCTGTAGTTTTTCGACTGCACGCCGGCGGCAAATGGCGCACGGGTTGGTGCGGTAGACCCATTCGGCAACGCCGGCCAGTGCGGGTGAATCGGCACTGTTGCAGACGTCAATGGCGCAGGTCCCGAGATAGTGCGCCTCGTCTCCATCGACCGTCTGCCGTTCCAGCGCGGCCAGGATCAGCGTTTCGTCACCGGGCTGATAATTGTTCTTGAATAGGTCGAGTTCTTCGGCGTAGTCGCTCGAAAAGCCCGGGGCGCCGACGCGTTCAAGCGCCAGTTCGCGTACGCGCGGGTCGCTTGTGTGGGACAGTGCCACGGCTGCCGCGTTGCGTACATCGGCCGCACTGTGGCAGGCCAGTGCCCAGACGCATTCGTCCAGGCGCGGCAGTTGCCTTCGTCTGAACGCGCATAACAATTTTTCACACGCTTCCGGCTCGCTCTCGATGCGCAGACGGTCGAGGATGCGGTTCAGGTCATCTTCGCTTGCCCAGCGGCCAAACTGCATGAATCGTCCTCGTCCGCCCGACTTGCTTGTAGCGGCGGCCAGGATCGTGTCGAGCGGATTGTCTTGCATGAACGCGTCGCCGCGCCGCCTTGCGCTTGCGGCCGGGTCTTCCTTCGACCAGTCAGGTCGATTGCTGCTGGCGATCCTTTCCGCTTCCTCCTTGGCAACATAGGCGGCAACCGCCTCATCGCCTGCCGCGATCCGCTTGAGTTCGGCAAAAACCTCGTCGAACGGGAATGGATCATCAACCAGGTAATCCAGGGGATCGACCCACGCCTCGGGATCTTGCTGGAGGACTTTGCCCAGGCGTCGCGCGATCTCGACGATGGCGGGAAGCCCGTCGAGGTTTCTGATGGGCCCGGCACCGAGCACGCGGTCGGCCGAGAACGTCTGTCCCCACACGTGCGCGCGCAGGGCGGTGGCGGCCTCAAGGTCGCCATCGCGTGCCATCAGGCTGGCCAGCGCGCGTTGTTGATCGCCATCGACGTCATCGGTACTGGATATCATGGCCGTCAGGATCGGCGCGGCGAAGCGGGGATATGCTGGCGTCCCCTTGTACAGGCTGTACAACCAGGCGGCGCGGCTGCCCTCGCACTGGCTGTCGTAGGTCTGGTTTTCGAGACAGGCGGCCAGCACCAGGTCTTCCACGCCGTCCAGGCCGTGCTCTTGTACATGCATGGCCGCGGTGCCACGGCCATGCCGCAGGGCGACGGCAAGCGCGTCGCGGCTGAGTTTTGTCGGTTGAATAGGGCGCTCCGGGAAGTTGGCAGGCGGGCTGCATGCATCGGCCATTGTAGGTGATGCGTCCCCGCGAGCGCCGATGTGAATGCGGCGTGGTGTGCCGGGGCGTCCGCCGCACGGTCGGGGAAGCGTGCTTCCCGTCGCCTGTAACGGACGCGTTGCTACCTCCTTGGCTTATTTGGGGGCCGGGCAGGAGCCATAGTTGACCGACTGCTTCGACGGATAGGCCGCAACAGGACCGATTCCATTGGTCACATCACTGATGGTGATGTTAGTCCAGCTCACGCTTTCCAGCACCAGTGACATCGAGTCCGGGCATGGGTTTTTGGCCGGTTTTGGCACTTTGAGCGTGATGCAGGCGGATACCTCGCCGTGCTTGCCGGGCGCGTACGTGGCCGACGTGGCAACGGTTTGCTTGACGACCGTATCCTTGCCCGGAGGGCAGTTGCCGCCGTGATTGCGGCAGGCGTAGGATGCCACCACCGATGCCTTGGCGGTGTAGGTGACGGCTTTGTTTTTCAGGTTAATTTCTTTGAAGCAGACTTTCACGTCGCCGTTTTTCGGATCGATCGACGAGGTGACCTTCCCCGAGAACTGAGGTTTGGGCTGAGGCTGGGGATAGGGATTGGCTTGCGCCGTTCCGAACGCGCAGACGAGCGTTCCGCATACGGCCAGCGTGCGTGCGTAATGATTGACGATGAAATCCATGGTGTTGTTCCCTTAAAAGTCCAGGTGTGAATGCCGCTTGACGGCTACCGCGCGCACACGTTTCCCTCGCTCAATCGAGCTGCCAGACCGCCAGTGCGCGCTTTCAGGGTAGGCCGCTGGAGCGGCAGAACGTTGTCCGGTCGCAGACCATGGGGTTGACGGCGGCGGCATGCCGCCATGCTGGAATTGCCGCGCCTGCTTGATGTACACCCCGCCGCACACGACCACGTCTTCGTACGGTTGGCAATACATGGCCTTGGGTTCGGTCTTCTTGCTCAGGGGATTGGTGAACTTGTACTCTTGCCAGAACGGCGCATTTTTCTTGGCCAACTCGATGCGTGCACGCACGAATTCCTTGCCATCGAGATCCTGGCTTTCCATGAGATTGCGGGTGAGCATGTTGAGATTGGCGCCGTGTGCGCGCACCACGCCGTTGCTGCCGTACACGGTGATGTAGAGGTCGCGGTCGGTGAAGGGACCATCCTTGCGGTTGATCCCGATGTGTTTTTTTTCCTGCCGATGGTCTTGATGTAGGCAACGGTCTTCTTCACCATCGCCTCCGCCTCCGCCTTGGTGACGAGCGGGTCGGCGGCAGCGGGCAGTGCAAAGGTCTTGCAGAAGATTAGCGGCAACAAGGTGCGCACGCACAAGGCTGGAAGGATGGACATGTCGACTTCCTGGAAAATGCGCCCCGGCGGCGTAAGGTTCACGCTGGCAGCCATGTGGCTGCGGCGGTACACTCGGCACTGCTAGTGGCCACACATCGCTCCCGCCGCGCCCGGGGACATCGACTCACGCCTTGTCGCTGAAAACGCACGACGCGGCGGAATCGGATCACCTTCCGGAATGTTTCCTTTCTTTCATGACATGAAAATGATACTCTTCGCTATTATGCGAAAAACATCATTTCGACTGCCGCCAGTCACCATCGACACACTATGAACAAGAAAAAGTTGGGAATCATCGCCGCCGGCCTGGCCGTGTGCGTGGCCGCCGTGGCCGGTTACGCCATGTTTGGCTGGAAACGCCTGCACCATGGCCAGGGCCTGCACCTGGACCTGTCGCAGCCCGATGCGCTGATCGTGACCAGGAGCCTGTCGTCGCTGCCGCGCGACCTGCTCGCCATCCCGCTGGCGCGCGACGTGCTGCGCGAAGACTTCGTGTTTTATTATGAGCAGAACGGCGACAAGCTGGGCCTGCAAGGCACCTTGCGCCGCATCGCCTACGAACATGAACTGGGCTGGGGCGACCAGATGATCCGCATGGTGCTCGACGAGCCGGCCGACGTGGCCCTGTGGCGCGAGGAAGACGGTTCGCTCAAATACTTCGCCATCGCCGTCTCGCGCAACAGCATGACGCGCATGCTCGAACAGGCCGGCAAGGTCGCGCTCAAGGACACGCAGATGAAGCTGGCCGGCGAGATCCGGGTCGATGGCGACAAGGTGCCGGTGTATGCGCTCAATTACGCCCACCAGCGCACCTTGCTGATCGCCGCGCGCGGCACGCGCATGGTGATCCTGTCCGATCCGGGCATGCTGTTCGGCGCCGACGGCAAGGCGGACGGCAAGGCCGAAACGACGCTGGCCGGCCTGCTCGCCGCCGATCCGAAGAAGCAGCAAGTGTTGCGCCAGCAGTTCCATCTCGACGCCCAGCCTGGCGATGGGCACAGCGTGGCGGTCAAGGCCGACGTGCTGGCGTTCGGCTATCAGCCTTTCTTCGGTGCGCTGGACGCGCTGCGCTTCGATTTCAGCAAAGGCCAGTGGCAGACGCGCGCGCTGGTCGATGCCGGCAAGCTGGCCGCCGGTGGCTACGACAACCGCGCCCTGTGGCCGGTCCTGCCGCACAATCCTGCCGCCTGCTTCGCCTTGCCAGCCAACTGGGCAGAAATGAAGCCGGTGCTGGGTGACGTCGACGCTTCCGCGCTGACCGAACAACTGAGCGGCCCGGCCGCGGTCTGCTGGTATGGCAGCTCGCGCCTGTACACGCCGCTGGTGGTAGCGACCCGCAAGCCTGGCGGCAGCGATGAACCCTACGGCGCGCTGTTCAAGGCTGCCATCGGCAACAAGAAAAGCGGCGCGGTGGAGAAGTCGGCCGGCCCGAATGGCGCCACCCTGTGGCAGCGCGAAGTCGCCACCGGCATTGGCGCGCAGCATCCGACGCTGGCGGTCAGCGGCCAGACCGTGCTGTTTTCGCCCGACCGCAAGCTGGTCGAGCAGGCGCTGGCGGTGAGCCGCAAGCAGGCGCCGGCGATTGGCGACCGCCTGAACGACCCATCGCGCACGGTAGGCCTGATCGCGCCCGCGTCGCTGGCGGAATTGATCCGCAAGGAAGCCTTCGATGCACTGCCGTCCGCGCGCGAGCCGGTACTGCGCGCCGCCGCCGACGCGCACCTGGTGCCGCGCCTGAACGCGCTCAAGAAATATCCGCCGTACCGGCTGGTGCTCAAGTCGCTGCCCGCCAGCGGCATGGGCTGGCAACCGGTCGAATGGCAGGCGCTGGAGAAGTGATGTCGCCGACTCGCCGCCACCTGCTTGCCCTTGCCGCCGGCAGCGCCGTACTGCCCTGGGCGCGCGCGCTCACCGGCGCGCCGGCGCCCGATATGCCGGCGCGACTGTCGAAGGCGCAGAGCCGCGCCTTCCAGGCCTGGATGCTGCGCATCGTGAACGCCCAGATGGAGCAGGGCCCGTCGCCGCGCTGGCAGCACCGCGACTGCGCGGGCCTGGTGCGCTTTGCCGTGAACGAAGCGCTGACCGTGCACGACGCCAAATGGATGCGCGCCAACGGCATCGGCAGCGATGGCCAGCTGCCGCCCGAACTCGAACTCACGCCGGCCCAGCAAGCCTTGCGCAACCGCTGGGTGCAGACCGGCGGCACGGTCGGGCACTACGTCTCGGCCATCGGCCTGGTTCAAAACAACAGTCGCTTCATCGGACGCGACCTGAATCAGGCGCAGCCGGGCGACCTGCTGTTCTTCGACCAGGGCGACGAGCACCACCTGATGGTGTGGATGGGAGCGCGCATCGCCTACCACACCGGCACTGTCACACCGAACGACAACGGACTGCGTACCGTTGATGTCCCACAACTCAAAACCTGGAAGGACACGCGGTGGCAACCAGCGGTCGACAATCCCAACTTTGCCGGCATGTTCCGGCTGGCGTTTTTAACATGAACAATCCAATCACACGCGCCCTGGCGCTGCTGGTGCTGGTGTGCGGCCTGCTGCCCGCGCTCGCGCCGGCCCAGGAAACCGACGCGGCCGATACCGCAGCCAAGCCGGCCGGCGACAGCGCCGCGCCAGGGGGGAGCAACTACAGCACCTTCAAGGGCGAGCCATTTTTCCTGCTGTCCGACGCGGCCTATGGCAGCGGCGACGTGGCCAAGGTGCGCCTGGAAGTGCCGGGGCGCGACTACGCGCGCTCGAACCTGGAGCAGTACGGCGGCGTCGACGTGCTGTTGTACCGCGTGCCCGAACCGCTCGAATTCCTGAAAAAGCAGCGCAACCTGCACCGCGTGCAGGTCAATGGCAATTACAAGGGCGAGGGCTTGCTCAATACCCTGAGCATGCTGTGGGACCGCTGGTGGAAGCAGTCGCGCATGGCTTGGCGCAAGCTGTTCTCGAACGACGCGCGCACCGCCGTCACCAGCGCCCAGCCCAAGCTGGCCACCAGCGACGCGATCACGCGCCCGGTGGCGTTCCGCCAGCAGCCGCAGTACGAGCCGCTCAAGGGCTACGACCTGGTCGACCGCTTCCGCTATCCGGTCTGGAAGGCGCAGATCATCACGCCGCCGGCCGGCTTGAAGATGGAAGGTTCGAGCAGCGAGTTCACCACCAGCAGCGCCGGCAATGTGATGATCCCGATCGGCCAGCGCAAGCCCGGCCTGTACCTGGTCGAGGCGATCATCGGCGAACATCGCGCCACCACGCTGGTGTTCGTGTCCGACACGATGGCGATCACCAAGGTGTCGGCCAGCCAGATGCTGGTGTGGGCCGCGCGCCGCGATAACGGCGCGGCGGTCGCCGACGTCGACGTCACCTGGACCGACGGCAGCGGCGTGCTGCAATCGGGCCGCACGGGCGCCAACGGCGTCGTCTCGCTCGATCGCGGCAGCCCCGAACACACGTATGTGATGGGCGAAGACCGCAGCGGCGGCGTGTTCGTGTCCGAGAATTTTTACTACGACAGCGAAATCTACAACACCAAGGTGTACGCCGTCACCGATCGCCCGCTGTACCGGCCGGGCGATGAAGTGAACGTCAAGTTCATCGGCCGCGAATTCACGGGAGCGCGCGCGTCGCAGGCAGCGGCCAGCGCGCCGCTGTCGCTCACGGTGTTCGATCCGAACGGCACGCCGCTGCTCACGCAGGCGCTGCAACTGAGTGGCGAGACCGGCAGCGACACCCGCTTCCGCCTGCCGGACAACGCCGGTGCCGGCGGCTACGAGCTGCGTTTCACTTACCGCGACACCCAGTACGGCGCGGCCTTCCGCGTGGCCGACTACGTCAAGCCGCACTTCGAGATCAACCTGGTTCCGGCCAAGGCCGACTTCAAGACCGGCGAGGACGTCAAGGGCCGCATCGAGCTGCGCTATCCGGACGGCACGCCGGTCGCCAAGGCCAGCCTGTCGCTGACCCTGCGCGCCCAGAAAAACGCCATGGTCGAAGGCGAATTGCGCTACAGCGGCGCGTTCCCGGTCGAACTGAAAACCCAGGAACTGGTCAGCGACGGCAAGGGCAATGTCGACTTCGTGCTGCCGCAGGCCAAGGACCCGTCGCGCTACATCCTCACCGTGCTGGCGTCGGACGGCGCTGCCTACCGCGTCAGGAGTACGACCGAACTGATGATCGAACGCTCTGCGAGCCAGTACACGCTCAAGGCGCAGCGCCGCTTTTCAAGCCCTGGCGAGACGGTGCGCTTCGACGTGGCGGCGGACGGCAGCGCCGGCGCCAAGCCGGTACGCTGGGAGATGATCCAGCTCGAAAGGCAGACCAGGACGGAAGGCAGCTTCGACGCCTCCAAGCCGACCTGGGACGTCAACTTCCCCGCATCCGGCTCGTATCAACTGAGCCTGCGCGACGCCCAGAACAAGCTGGTGGGCGGTACCAGCCACTGGGTCAGC
This sequence comes from Massilia sp. DJPM01, assembly GCF_030348125.1. Taxonomy (NCBI): domain Bacteria; kingdom Pseudomonadati; phylum Pseudomonadota; class Betaproteobacteria; order Burkholderiales; family Oxalobacteraceae; genus Massilia; species Massilia sp. DJPM01. Next base: position 34,643 of record NZ_JAQOZV010000043.1, on the reverse strand, counting down.
GGCCAGGGCCTGGCCGCCACGCCGGGCAGCATCGAGATCGTGCTTGACCATGAACGCTACCGCGCCGGCGACACCGCCGAAGCGCTGATCACCTTTGCCGACCCGGTCGAGCAGGCCTTGCTGACGCTGGAGCGCGACAAGGTCGAACAGGTCGGTCTATTGAGCGCCGGCGCCGACTGGATCAAGCCGGTGCGCGTGGCGCCGAACCAGTGGCGCGTGCGCATTCCGGTCAAGGACGACTACGGCCCGAACATCACGTTCTCGGTGGCGTACACGCGCAAGGGCGACTTCGTGTTCCAGAACGCCGGCATCCAGATCGTCGAACCGCGCATCGCGCTGCAGTTCAAGACCGACAAGGAAGTCTATCAACCGGGCGAGAAGGTCACCATCGACGTTACCGCGCAGATGGACGGCAAGCCGGTATCGACGCTGGTCACGCTCGGCGTGGTCGATGAAATGATCTATGTGCTGCAACCGGAAATCGCACCCGACATCGGTGACTTCTTCTATCACCCGCGCCGCAACAACGTGCGCACCACGGCCAGCCTGTCGTTCATCAGCTACGACCTGGCGGCCGGCCGCAGCGCCGGCGCTCCCGCGCGCCACAACTATAACGAGCGTGGCGTCAAAGTGCTGGAACGCCCGCGCCGCGACAACGTCGATACGGCCCTGTGGGCGCCCGCGCTCAAGACCGATGCGGAAGGGCGCGCGCGCGTCACCTTCACCATGCCCGACGCGCTGACGCGCTGGCGCATCACCGGCCGCGCGATGGATGCGCAGGGCCGGGTTGGCCAGCGCACTGCCTACCTGCGCTCGGACAAGAGCTTCTTCGCCAAATGGACCGCGCCTGACTGGATGCGGACCGGCGACGCGCCGCAGGCGTCCGTGGCGGTGTTCAACCAGACCGCCAGCGAACAGGCCATCGAAGTGACGCTCACCGCCGGCACGGTGGTCAAGACCGAGAAAATCACCGCCCGGCGCGGCGTGAACTACGTCCAGTTCCCGCTGGCGGCGAGCACTGGCCCGATGCGCCTGGAAGTCAAACAGGGCGGCAAGGTGGTCGACGCACTCGACACCGACGTGCAGGCGCTGCCTGCCGCGTGGAGCAGCCCGCGTACCCTGAGCGTGCCGCTGACCGGCGCCACGGTGCCGCTCAGCCTGCCGGCGGACGCGCGCAATATCCGCGTGTCGTTCGCCAGCGGCGCGGCCAGCCACTTCGCGCGCATCGCCGATGACCTGATCGAGTACCCGTACGGCTGCGTCGAGCAGACGTCGAGCCGCCTGATTCCGCTGGCGCTGGGATTGCAGAACCTCGGCCCCGAAGCCGGCCAGGTCCAGCTGCGTCTTCTGAACACCCTGCAGGCGCAGCGCCTGCGGCTGGTGTCGATGGCCGGTCCCGAAGCCCAATTCGGCTGGTGGGGCAACGCCACGGCCGGCAATTCGCTGATGACGGCGTACGCCTACTACGCCGACTGGTACGCCGCGCGCGCGCTGCGCATCGAGATGCCGCCCGAGCACTGGCAAGGCTTGCTGGCCATGTACGGCAAGGAAGGCCTGAAAGAGCCGGTGCTGCACCGCGCGCTGACCCTGTGGCTGGCGCAGGAAATGGGCTTGCCGGTCAAGACCCTCGCTTCCGGCCTGGCCGACGAACTGGCCAAGACGAAGCTCGACGCCAAGGCGGCCGCGCTGGCCCCGACCAGCAGCATGCTGTTGACGGCGGAAAGCGGCAATTCGCAGGCGCTGACGCTGGCGCTGCTGTCGGTCGTCGCCACCAACGACGGGGTGGCCATGCCGCCCGAATTGCAGGAGCGGATCGGCGCCGCCTGGACCACGCTGCGCGCCAATCCGGCGCCGCTGGCGCAAGCCTTGCTGATGCTGGGCGGGCAACTGCCGGCCAGCCAGGCCGACGCGGTGCTGGGCGCGGTGAGCGCCGACATGGCGACCCTGGACCGTGCACTGACCTTGGTATGGGTGCAGAAGAAGCTGGGCGGCCCGCCGGCGGCGAAGGATGCCGGCGTGGCCTTGAGCGGCACCTGGCAAAAGAGCGCCAGCCCGCTCGGCCAGGCGCTGTTCCGCTGGCAGCCGGCCAAGGGCGCACCAAACCAGCTGCAATTGGCCGAGGCGCCGCCGGCCAACACCGTCGCCATCATCCAGTACGAAAGCCGCGCCGCCGAAGCGCATACGCTGCCGGTGAAGATCGAACGGCGTCTGATGCGCATGGAGCAGAAAGACAAGGACTTCACGCCGGTGCCGGTCAAGAACGGCGAAGCCCTGCGCACCGACGCGCTGTACATGGATGAAATCACGCTCACCCCCGCCGCCGGCGCCAAATACCGTTACGGTTTGCTGGAAGTGGCGCTGCCGCCCGGGGCCTCGGTCGAAGCGACCACCTGGGGCATGACGCTCGCCGGCGAAAAGAAGACAGCGCTGGAAGCTGCGCGCCACGAGTCGCGGCGCGAAGGCTATGTGGTGCCGGTCGAACCGCTGGCCGAACCGCTCAAGGTGCGCCACCTGCTGCGCTTCGCGCAAAAAGGCAGTTACGTGCTGCCGCCGGCGCGCTACTACCGCATGTACCAGCCCGAGAACAAGGCGCTGGAAGGCGAGGGCAAGACCATGCGCACGCTGCAGGTCGAGTAATGCTGTCACGCGGCCTGGCTCTGGTGCTCGCGATGTCGGTGCCGCTGGTGCAGGCGGCCACGCTCGACGTGGCGTGGTGGCGCGACGGCCAGCTCACCGCGCTTCAGCTGGACGAGCATGGCGCGAGCCGCCGTGCCGCCTTCGACGGCGCGCGCCAGGTTCCGCTGGGCAGCCTGTGGAAGCTGTTTGTGTATGTGTACGCGATCGACAAAAAGGTAGCGACGCCCGACTACACCTGCGGCGGTCAAAAGAACGAGGAAGTGTATTGCTGCGCCGCCGGCAAAAGCATCGGGCGCGACCTGGCGCTGGCGCAGTCGTGCGGCCTGTTCTTTTCGCCGGCGCGGCTGATGCTCACGCGCCGCCCGTGGCAGCAATACTGGAGCGAGGTGCTGGGACGCGCCCCTGCCGGAGAATACGCCTGGCTCGCCGATCCCGCGCAACTGGCACCGGAACGCCTGGTCAGCCTGCGCAGCCTGATGGTGGCGCTGGCAGCCATTCCGGCCGCCAGCCGGGCCGAGGCCGAGTCGGCGCTGCTGCACGTGGTGCTGGGTGCGCGCGGCGTCAACACGGCCAGCTGGTTCGGCAGCCGCCTGCGCGTGAAGACCTACTCGTGGCACCATCCGCAGCGCGCCAGCGAGCGGCTGGGCGGCGCGGGCGGCTGGCTGGCCGACGGCACGCCGCTCTGGTTCGGCGGCGCCGACACCAGTAGCCGCATCCTGGAAAAATGGGCGCCGCGCCTGGCCAATACCTTGCCGGCGGCGGCACCGCGCGCCGATGCGGGCTGCGTGGTAATCGACTATTTTGCGCGCTATCCGATCAAAAGCGTGGCGGCCGGGCGGACCGCCGCCGTGCCGGGACTGTTGAACGGACCTTACCAGGTGCGTTTCGAGAACGGCCGCAGCCTGGCGTTTTTCAGCCAGAACGACATGCTGCTGGCGCGCGACGCGCAGGGCCGCACGCGCCTGACGGGGCGCTTCGGCGTCAACGATTACGTGGCGCGCGTGATCGACCGCGAGGGCGGCACCGGCGCGCCGGAGGCGGCCAAGGCGCTGGCCGTGGCGGCGCGCACCTACCTGCAACAGAACGCGCAGTGGGCCGAGGGCTGCCAGCGCATTGCCGACAGTAGCGCGACGCAGCGCGTCAGTCCGCAGCCGGCCAGCGTGGAGGCGCGCGCCATCGCCAACTGGACCGACCAGCTGGTGCTGTCCGGGGTGAACGTGCGCTATCACGCCGATACGGCCTCGCAAGACACGATGGCGTGGAGCCAGGTCGTGGCGCAGGCGGGGCAGGGCCTGCGTTTCGACCAGATCCTGGCGTCGGCCTATCCGCGCGCCGACCTGACCACGCTCTCGGGCGGCGACTCGCAGCAGTGCGTGCGCCTGGCCGGTGCCGAAGCGTGGCTGGCGCGCGAACTACCGCAGTGGGAGCGCGTACTGCGCAAGGAAGCGGGCTACGAAAAGCCGTCTGCGCTGCCGGCGGTGTGCCAGCTGGCGCGCGGTACACCGTATTCGGAGCAGTCGCGCAACCGGATTTATGTGCGTGGCCTGGCCAGCCGCGAAGACCGCATCACCCTGGCGCACGAGTTCCTGCATCTGGGTCTGCGCAATCACCCGCGCGGGCAGGATGAAGCGCTGGTCGAACAGCTGGCGCGGCGCCTTGTCGATACTCGCCTCGAAATGAGTCAATGAATACTACGAAGCTGATCATGAAACTATTGCTGATACCCGCACTGCTGCTGTCCAGCGCCGCCCTGGCACAGGTAAACATCGACTCGCCCAACAGCGGCTGGCGTAATTCCAAGGGCGCCAAGGAAGCGTACACGCAGGACGTGAACTATCCGGCGGCGTCGGTCAGCGTGCAGGCGGGGCAAAGCCCGACGGCCGAAATCCGCGGCCGCATCGCCGGCAAGGCCAAGGACAAGCCGGCCACGCTGGTCGTCAACGGCGTGGCGATGCCGATGGCGGTCCAGGAAGACGGCAGCTTCGCGCGGCCGTATGCTTTCGGGCGCGGCTCGAACAGCGTAGAGGTGCGCTCGCCCGACGGCAAGGCGCGCAGCCGCAGCCAGTTCCTCGACTCGTACGCCGGCAAGACCCAGTCGCGCCTGCGTGTGGTGCTGTCGTGGGACAGTCCCGGCACCGACGTCGACCTGCACGTGGTCGCGCCGGACGGCGGACATTCCTGGTACGGCAACCGCGTGATGCCCAACGGCGGTGCGCTCGATGTCGACGTCACCACCGGCTACGGGCCGGAGATTTTTTCGAGCGCCGCGCCGCCGAAAGGGAACTACCACGTCTACGTGAACTACTACGGGGCCGGCCAGGACACCGGCATCCTGACGGTCGCGCAGGTGGCCATCATCACCAACGAAAATTCGCCGAACGAGCGCCAGGAAGTGGTCCGCGTGCCGTTGCGCGCGCCGGGGGAGCTGACATTGGTCAAGTCATTCGTGTTTCCGTGACCCGCCGCCAAGCTCTGAAAACAACGCCCCGCATCGACGCTTTGACAGTTTTTGAACGGCATGTAAAACTGTCGGCAGGAAATATGATCCTGGCTGCGCATGGACCGCGATGGCCATTCTGACGAAACGGGAGTGCAAGTGAGTACTGCAGCATGGATCTACGATGCCAGCATCGTTATCAGGAACGCCAGGCAGCCGGCGGCGTTCAACGCGATTCGCACATCGTTCGAAGGTTGCGACTCCTTTTTCGCCGAGCGCGCACGCGCCGAACGCGATTTCCCGGCATTCCTTGAATCGATCGGCTTCACCAGCCAGCGCCAGGAAGGCGCGCTGCTGATCGATGGCGGCGACATCGACATCATTACCAACTGGCTCATTCGCCTGTTCGACACGCTCGGGCCGTTCGTCGAAGCCGGCGGTGTGCTGGAAATCCGCGATGAAGAGGGCGAGCAGATGACATTTTGCTACGACGGCAAGCAGATGGACATCGAATTCAGCGAGTAAGGTGGCGCGGCGGCGCGCCGCTTCATGCTACATTGGCACTCCCAAAACCATGCAGGAGTGCCGCCCCATGCATCCCAATCCCAGCATCGCCTCGATCCGCGCCCGCCTGTTAGGCGAGATGGCTGCCTACATGCGGCGCTGCGCCGAAGACCCGGCTAGCGAAGCACCGTACACCCAGGCCGAGATCGACGAATGCGCCAGCATTCTCGACACCTACGCCGCCGCCGTGGAAAAGCTCCCCAAACCCGCCGCCCCGGCCGCGATCATGAAAGAAGTCGAACGCGTCGTCCTGGCCCTCAATGCGCTCGATGAACGCGCCAGCATGATCGAGACCGAAGAGCGCGAAAGCCTGTGCGACATCATCTTCCTGATCGCCAAGGACGCCGGCCTGGAAGCCGACGAGGACATCACCGAGCAATGGCGCGATTGGTAAGTCCCCGCCCGATACGCACAACCTTGCATTTTATATAGTCCAGACCTATACTTCGCCGGTAGTCAAGCTTCTGGTTCTGGCAAACGATCGTTTGCCGGATTAAATGGGAAGCCGGTGCGATCCTCCAAAGGAGGCAAAGCCGGCGCTGCCCCCGCAACGGTAAGCGAGTCAAGGATGTGCATGATGCCACTGTGCTTAGCATGGGAAGGCGCATATCCGGGAAGAGGGCGTTTGCCCCACCACTCGCCAGCCCGGAAACCAGCCGAAGCGGTAAGTCGTTTGTATCGCGGAGGGCGATCCAGGTGGATCGCTGCGTTCCGCATCCCATCTTATGTTCCTTCTCCCCGTACAAGCCCCCGGTTGCCGGCCATGGCAAGACGCGCGCGTCTGCATTGGCCAGGCTCTATGCGCAGTGCTTTAGGAAGGAATGCCATGTCGTCGATCCGCAGCGTCATCACCACCGCCGATGAACAAGTCCCGTTTGCCGCCATCAAGGAGCGCATCGTGCAAGCCATGTGCGCTGCCAGCCTTGGCGCCGTGCTGCTGTTCGGCGCCGGCTTCGCCTCGATGGAAGCGCTGCACAACGCCGCGCACGACAGCCGCCACTCGGCCGGCTTCCCATGCCACTGATTCGTACCGCGCCCGCAGCAGGCCTGGGAACCTTCAACCGCATTCTCGCCAGCGCAGCGGCGGCCGGCGTCCTGGCCGGCCTGCTGCTGACCGGCGTTCAGCAACTGCAAGTGGCGCCCATCATCCTGCAGGCGGAGGTGTTCGAGAGCGCCGCGCCGAAGCCATTGGAGGTGGCCGCACCGCACAGCCACGCCGACGCCACCCCGCACGAGCACGCGCAAGAGGGCGCCCATGAACATGGCGGCTGGCAGCCGGACGACGGCTTGGAGCGCACCTTCTACACGGCGGTAGCCAATATCAGCGCGGGCGTCGGCTTCGCGCTGCTGCTGGCGGCTGCCATCAGCCTGCATGGCGGCGCGAGCGGCTGGCGCGCGGGCCTGCTGTGGGGCGCGGCCGGCTACACGGCGTTCTTCGTGGCGCCTTCGGTCGGCTTGCCGCCCGAGCTGCCCGGCACCGTCGCGGCGCCCCTGCTGGCGCGCCAGATGTGGTGGACCGCTACCGTCATGGCCAGCGCCGGCGGGCTGGCGCTGCTGGTCTTCGCCAGGAACTGGCCGCTCAGGATCGCTGGCGCGCTGCTGCTGTTCGTGCCGCACCTGGTCGGATCGCCCCAGCCCGCAGTCCATTCGAGCAGTGCACCGCCCGACCTGGCGCGCAGCTTCCTGTACGCGACCTTGCTGGCCAACGCCGCCTTCTGGCTGGCCATGGGCGCGCTGGCTGGCTACTGCTACAAGAAATTCGGCTGACCGATGCGTACCCATGACCGGCACGTTTTCATGTGCGTGGGCCCGCGCTGCACCGAAAACGGCGTGCAGGCGCAGGCCGTTTTCGAGCACATGGGGCGCGAGATCGACGCGCATCCGGAGCTGTGCGTCAAGCGCACCCGCACGCATTGCATGGTCGCGTGCCGCAATGAAGGGCCGATCGTGGTGGTGTATCCGGAAGGTGTGTGGTACCGCCGCGTCGACGAAGCGGCGGCCGGGCGCATCGTGGCCGAGCACCTGATCGGCGGCGCCGAAGTGGCGGACCTGATTTTCCATCGCATCTGCGAAGGCGACACACTCGTGGCGGACAATGACATCATCTGATTTTCCTCAAGGCCCGGCGCACATCGCGCTGCTTACCCATGCATCGAACGACCTGGCTGTCCTGCACCACGCAACAGGCCAGCTGCCGCCGGAATTCGGCGCGGTGGCGGGCGTGAGCCTGCAGGGGCTCGATGCCGACGGCGGCGCCACGGCGCTGCTCGCGCGCGAGGTGCAGGGCGCGCGCATCATCATCCTGCGCGTGCTCGGGCGGCTTGGCAGCGTGCCCGGGTTTACCGACCTGGTCAGCCACGCGCGCCGCCACGGCCAGCACCTGATTGCAATCAGCGGCACCGGCGAGCCCGATCCCGAGCTGGCTGCGGTATCGACCGTCGCCCCCGACGTGCTGCAACAGACCCTGAATTACTTCCATTGCGGCGGCAGCGGCAACCTGGCGCAGTTGCTGCGCTACCTGTCCGACCATCTGCTGCTGACTGGCTTTGGCTTTGAAACCGCGCTGCCGCTGCCGGAACACGGCATCTATCACCCGGACCTGGCGCAAGGCGCCGGCATCGACGACTGGCTGGCGCTGCGCAAGTCCGGTGCGCCGAGTGCCGGCATCGTGTTCTACCGCGCGCACTGGATGAGCGGGAACACGCGCTTCATCGACGCGCTGCTGGACGCGCTGGAAAAGCGTGGCATGAACGTGCTGCCGGTGTTCACGTCCTCCTTGCGCAGCGGCGCCGGCGCTGGCGGGACACTGCCCGACGCGCTGCGCTACTTCAGCGACGCGCGCGGCGTGCATATCGATGTGCTGATCAACACCACCTCGTTTGCGATGGGCGAGATCACGCCCGGCGGCCCCACGCCTGCCGGATGGTCGGTCGGCGTGCTGGAAGCGCTGAACGTGCCGGTGCTGCAAGCCATCACCAGCGGCATGACCCTGCCGCAATGGGAGCAGTCCGCGCGCGGCCTCAATCCGCTCGATACTGCCATGAACGTGGTGCTGCCCGAATTCGACGGGCGCATCATCACCGCGCCAGTGTCGTTCAAGTCGCGCGCCGCCGGCTTGCAGGGCGACGCGGTCGAATACGAACCGGTGCCGGACCGGGTGGCGCGCGTGGCCGGCGTCGCCGCGCGCTTTGCACGCCTCAAGCAGGTACCGAACGCCGAGAAGCGCGTTGCCTTCATGTTCACCAATTCGAGCAGCAAGGCTTCGCAGATCGGCAATGCGGTCGGACTGGACGCGCCGGCCTCGCTGATGCGCATTCTCGACGCCATGCGCGCCGCCGGCTACGATGTCGGCCAGCCGCCTGCCGACGGCACCACCCTGATTCACGACCTGGTGGCACGCTGTTCGTACGACCAGATTTACGTGACGACGGAGCAGTTGCGCAACGCCGCCGGCCGCGTGCCCGCCGCGCAATACGCAACATGGTTCGCCGAACTGACGCCCGACATGCAGGAAAAAATGAGCACCCAGTGGGGCGCCGCGCCTGGCGAAGCGTATGTGTGCGACGGCCACCTGGCGCTGGCCGGCATCGAATTGGGCAATACCTTCGTCGCGCTGCAACCGCCGCGCGGCTACGGCATGGACCCGGATGCGATCTACCACCAGAGCGACCTGCCGCCGACCCACCATTACTATGCGTTGTACCGCTGGCTGCGCGATGTCTGGCGCGCCGACGCCATCGTCCACGTCGGCAAGCACGGCACCATGGAATGGCTGCCCGGTAAGGGCGTGGGCCTGTCGCAGAACTGCTTCCCGGACGCCTTGCTGGGCGACCTGCCGCTGTTCTACCCGTTCATCATCAACGATCCGGGCGAGGGTTCGCAGGCCAAGCGCCGCGCGCACGCCGTGGTGGTCGACCACCTGACGCCGCCGATGACCAGCGCCGATACCTACGGCGCGCTGGCGCAGCTGACGCAGCTGGTCGACGAGTATTATCAGGTCGAAGTGCTAGACCCGGCCAAGCTGCCGCTGCTGCAGCAGCAGATATGGGAACTGGTCAAGCAGACCAACCTGAATGCCGACCTCCAGGCGCGCCTGCTGCACCACGATCATGACCACGGCCACGACCATGGGCACGGCCATCACCACCATCACGACCATGACCATGACCACGACCACGATCATCACCACGAAGACGATGGCGAACTCCCGGCCGCACTGGCGTCGATGGGCGGCTCCGACGTGGCCCACCTGATCGAAGACCTGGACGGCTACCTGTGCGAACTGGGATCGGCCCAGATCCGCGACGGCCTGCACATTCTCGGCGGCGGCCCTGACGCGCAGCAGATGCCGGCCATGCTGGTATCGCTCACGCGCCTGCCCAACCTGGATATTCCGGGCCTTCAGGCCGAGGTGTCGAAGCTGTTCGGCCTGACGATGGACCTGCTGCTCGACCAGAAGGGCCGCCGCATCAACGTGGTTCCCGCACTCGCGCGCCTGGCGCAGTGTGCGGTGGTCACGCGGTCGGACGCGCTCGATGCCATCGATGCGCTGTGCCTGCGCCTGTTTACCGAACTTGCGGCGCGCGATTATCGCTCGGCCGGCATCGATGAAGTGCTCAACCTCGTCTTCGCCGATATCGACGGCGACGCGGTGGCAGCGCCGCTGCTGCAACCGGCCCTGCGCGCCAAATCGACTGTGCTGTCGCAAATGGGCAAGCCGCGCGTGGCGCCGGTGCGCGTCGCCGCAGCCCCGGCCGCGCCGGCATCGAACCGCTTCGACGCGCTGCGCAAGGTGCTCGGTTTCGCCTGCAGCCAGCTGGTGCCGAACCTGGCGCGCGCCACCGACGAAATCGATAACCTGATCAACGGCCTGTCCGGCCAGTACGTGCCGGCCGGCCCAAGCGGCTCGCCTACGCGCGGCATGGCGCACATCCTGCCGACCGGGCGCAATTTCTACTCGGTCGACCCGCGCAGCGTGCCGTCGCAATCGGCCTGGCGCGTTGGTCTGCAACTGGCGCACGAGGTATTGACGCGCCACGAGCGCGAAACCGGTGAGTATCCCGAAAGTGTCGCCATCAGCATCTGGGGTACCAGCGCGATGCGCACCCACGGCGACGACGTGGCCCAGATCCTGGCGCTGCTCGGCGTGCGCCCGGTGTGGCGCGCCGAAAGCCGCCAGGTGAGCGGCGTCGAAGTGATCCCGCTGGACGAACTGAAACGCCCGCGCATCGACGTCACGACCCGCATCAGCGGCTTTTTCCGCGATGCGTTCCCGCAGCTGATCGACCTGATCGACGACGCCGTGAACACGGTAATCCAGCTTGACGAACCGCTCACGCACAATTTCGTGCGCAAGCACTACCTGGCCGAACTCGGTGGCTGGATCGAACAGGGCTTGAGCCAGGAAGAGGGCGCACGGCGCGCATCGTACCGCGTGTTCGGCGCCAAGCCGGGCAGCTACGGCGCCGGCATCCTGCCGCTGATCCAGCACAAGAACTGGGAAGCCGACGCCGATTTCGCCGAAGCCTACGTCAACTGGGGCGGCTACGCCTATGCGCGCGGCGAACAGGGCGCCGACCAGCGCGACGCCTTCAAGGTGCGCCTGTCCGGCGTGCAGGTGGCCCTGCACAACCAGGACAACCGCGAACACGACATCTTCGACAGCGACGACTACCTGCAATTTCATGGCGGGATGATCGCCACCATCCGCGCACTGACCGGCCAGCAGCCGCGCCACTACTTCGGCGACAGCCACGACCCGGCGCGCGCCCAGGTGCGCGACCTGAAAGAAGAAACCCTGCGCGTGTTCCGCTCGCGCGTGGTCAATCCCAAATGGCTGGCCAGTATCCAGCGCCATGGCTACAAGGGCGGGCTGGAACTGACGGCCACCGTCGACTACCTGTTCGGCTACGACGCCACGGCGCAGGTGATGGACGACTGGATGTATGAAGACGTGGCCCAGGCCTACGGCTTCGACGAGGACATGCAGCGCTTCCTGGAAGAAGCCAACCCGTGGGCGCAGAACGCCATCGCCGAGCGCTTGCTGGAAGCGGCCAGCCGCGGCATGTGGGCCGAGCCGCGCCCGGAAACGCTGGCCAAGCTGCGCGAGCTGTATCTCGATAGCGAAACCCTGCTCGAAGCGCGCGGCGAAACGGCACGTAATGGATAAGATGAACATCATGAATTTCCCGTTTGCGGCCATCGTCGGCCAGCCGCAGTTGCAGCGCGCGCTGATGCTGTGCGCGGTCGATCCCGGCATGGGCGGTGTGCTGATCCGGGGCGACAAGGGGACCGCCAAGAGCACGGCGGCGCGCGCGCTGGCCGACGTGCTGCCGCACATCGGCACCGTGGCCGGCTGCGCCTACAATTGCAGCGCCGGCGCCCCATCCGAACATTGCGAGACTTGCGCCACCGGCACGCCGCGACTGGCCCCCGTGCCGTTCGTGACCTTGCCTCTGGGCGCCACCGAAGACCGCGTGATCGGCAGCGTCGACCTGGCGCGCGCATTGCAGGGCGGCCAGCGCGTGTTCCAGCCAGGCCTGCTGGCGGCGGCGCATCGCGGCGTGCTGTATATCGATGAAGTCAACCTGCTGGCCGACCATCTGGTCGACGTGCTGCTCGATGTGGCGGCCATGGGCGTCAATTCGGTGCAGCGCGAAGGGCTGTCGATCCGCCACCCCGCGCGTTTCACGCTGGTTGGCACCATGAACCTGGAAGAGGGCGACCTGCGTCCGCAACTGCTGGATCGCTTCGCGCTGATGGTCGAAGTGGCGGCGCCGCGCGACAAGAAGGTGCGTTCCGAAGTCGTGCGCCGGCGGATTGCCTTCGAGGCCGATCCGGCCGCTTTCGGCGCCGCGTGGGACGAACAGCAGCAGGCACTGCAGCGCCAGCTGCTTGAGGCCCAGCGCCTGCTTCCGCAGGTAACGCTGGACGACGCCATGTTAGAGCTGATCAGCCATTTGTGCTGCGAGTTCGAGGTGGCCAGCCTTCGTGCGGACATCGTCATGCATAAAGCATCGCGCGCGCTGGCAGCGCTCGACGGCCGGCTTCAGGTGACGCCGGCCGATTTGCGCAGCGCGGCCGAACTGGTGCTGCCGCACCGGCGCCGCCGCAAGCCCTTCGAACAACCCGGCCTCGATCATGACCGGCTCGACGAATTGATGCGCGATGCCGCGCCCCCGCCGCCTGCGCAGGATGACGCCGGTGAAGCGGACGACGGCGAACAAACGCCGTCCGGCGAGCAGGGCGAAGAGCAGGTGTTCGCCGCCGCAGCCAGCCCCGCCGCGCCGCGCATCGTGGTTGAATCGGCCGCAGGCCACAGCAGCGCGGGCCGCCGCAGCGAAGCGATGGGCGCCGCGCGCGGACGCGTGGTGCGGGCCGTGCCCGACGAGCAGCCGACCAGCATCGCCATCGGCGCCACCTTGCTCAGCGCCGCGATGCGCGAGCCGGGCCACGTGCAGGTCACGCGGGCCGACCTGCATCAGCAGATCCGGGTCGGCAAAAGCGCCAACCTGATCCTGTTCGTGGTCGACGCCTCTGGCTCGATGGCTGCGCAACGCCGCATGGAAGCGGTCAAGGGCGCAGTTCTTGCTTTGCTGACCGATGCCTACCAGCGGCGCGATACGGTGGCCGTGATCTCGTTCCGAGGCCAGTCGGCGCACCTGCTGCTGGCGCCGACGGGTAGCGTCGAGCGCGCCGAACAGGGCCTGTCCGAGTTGCCGACCGGCGGGCGCACGCCCTTGCCGCACGCGCTGCACCTGGCGCTGGAAACGCTCGAAAAATCTGCCCATCGCGCTCCGGCGCTGCTGGTGCTGCTCACCGACGGCAAGGCCAACGTGGCGCTGGCGGCCGATGGCGATGCCTGGCGCGAGTCGCTCGACCTGGCCGGAAAGCTGGCCGAACGCGGCGTGCCGGCGCTGGTGCTCGATACCGAGAGCGGCTACCTGCGCCTCGGACGCGCCGCGCAACTGGCGCAAACCCTGGGCGCCGAGTGCCTGACGCTGGAGCAGCTATCGGCCGACAACCTGGCGCTGACGATCCGCGCGCGCCTGGCACCAACCTGACAATACGCATATTTAGGAGCAGTTTCACATGATCATTTGCATAGGCGCGGGACCCGGCGACGTCGGCTACCTGACGCAGCGCGGCGCGCAGCTCATTCGCGAGGCCGATGTGGTGGCCGGTTTCGACGCGGTGCTGAACGTGGTCCAAAGCCTGATTCCGGCCGAGGCCCAGGTCATCGGCATGGCCTACCGCGACCAGGTCGCGCAGCTCGATGAGGTGGCGCGCCTGCATCATGCAGGCAAGCGCTGCGTGGTCGTGTTCATGGGCGATATCCATTTCAGCGGCTTCCAGTACCTGGAACGGGTCGAACGCGCCTGCGGTCACCCGGTCGAATCGCTGCCCGGCATTTCATCGGCCCAGATCCTGGCATCGCGCGCCAAGGTATGCTTCGACGAGACCACCTTCATCACCTTCCACCGGCGCGGCGACCTCGATCCCTTCAAGCGTCATCTGGTGCACGTGCTGCAGGACCAGCGCAACGCGATCGTGATCCCGTGTCCGTGGGATGCGGCGCGCTCGTTCATGCCGTGGCATATCGCGGCCTACCTGCTGGAAAACGGCATTTCGCCCGATCATCCGACCGAAGTGTGGGAAAACCTGACGCGCGGCGAAGCCGAATGGCATGGCAGCCTGCAGGAATGCGCCAGCCATACCTGTTCCGACATGAGCATCATGCTGATTCGCACGCTTGCGCCGATGGCCAGCCAGATCGAGGCGGCGCCCGCACCATGACCCAAACAGAAAAACCCGGCATTGTCGTCGCGGGCCACGGCAGCCGTGACCCGGACGCCGTGCGCGAATTCGAGGCGCTGGTCGAACTGGTACGCGCGCGCGCGCCGGACGACGTGGTGACCCACGGTTACCTGGAGTTTTCCAGCCCGACCATTGCCGAAGCGGTACAGGCCAACCTTGCCGCAGGCACGCGCCAGGTGGCAGTGGTGCCCGGCGTGCTGCTGGCCGCGCGCCACGCCAAGAACGACATGCCGGCAGAAGTGCAAGCCATGGCGCGCGACTATCCGGACATCGATTTCCATTTCGGCGCGCCGATGAACCTGCATCCGCAGTTGCTGCAACTGGCGCAGGAACGCATCGTCGAAGCCGAGGCCACGTCGCCGCTGACGGTGCGCCGCACCGACACCTGCCTGGTGCTGGTCGGGCGCGGCACCACCGACCCCGACGCCAATGGCGAAGTGTCCAAGCTGGCACGCATGCTGGAAGAGGGAATGGGCTTCGGCGGCGTCTACGTATGCTATTCGGGTACGGCCACGCCGCTGGTGGCCGATGGCCTGCGCGCGGCTGCCCGCATGGGCTACCAGCGCCTGGTGGTCTTGCCCTTCTTTTTGTTCGACGGTGTGCTGGTCAAGCGCATCTACGCGGCCGCCGACGACCTGCGCGAGCGCGAGCCGGGCCTGGAAGTGCTCAAGGCCGGCTACTTCGGCGTGCATTCGCATGTGGCCGACGTGATCATCGAACGCGCGCGCGAGGCGGTGGCCGGGCGCGCCGCCATGAACTGCTCGCTGTGCAAATACCGCGTGCAGATCGTCGGCTTCGAGCAGCAGGTGGGTGAGCCGCAACGCGCGCACCATCTCGCGGTGCGCGGCTTGCTGGCGCAGGTGCCGGCTACGGCGTCCGCTACGGCGTCCGCTACGGCGCCCGAGACGGCAGCCGCGCCAAGCTATGCCCCGTACGAGCCGCATCCGATCGAGGCGGAGAGCTTCCGCATCATCGCCGCTGGGCGCGACTGGTCGGGCTTCCCCGCCTCCCATTTGACGGTGCTGCAACGGCTGGTGCACACCAGCGGCGACTTCGGCGCCGTCGACGATATGTACTTTTCGCCGGGCGCGGTGGAAAGCGGCATCCTGGCGCTGCTGCGCTGCAAGCGCGTGCTGACCGACGTGACCATGGTGCAGACTGGCCTGAAGCGCCAACTGCTGGAACAACTCGGCATCGACACCTGGTGCGGCGTGCATGACCGCGAAACGCACCTGATGTCGGCGGCGGAAGGCATCACGCGCTCGGCGGCGGGCGTGCGGCGCGGCTGGCAGAAGTTCGGCAATGACGTGGTGCTGGCCATCGGCGACGCGCCAACGGCGATTGCCGAAGCGGCACGCCTGATCCGCGACCATGGCTGGCGCCCGCAACTGGTGATCGGCCTGCCGGTCGGCTTTGTCGGTACGCGCGAAACCAAGGACGAACTGCGGCGCTGCCTGCAAGTGCCGCGTATTACCAACAGCGGCACGCGCGGCGGTTCGCCATGGGCGGCGAGCGTTGTCAATGGCCTGATGATTGACGCGCTCAATCAGCTTGCAGGGTATGAAGCACGTTGAACGGGTCCAGTTCGATCTTGCCATCCCCGCGTTAAATGGATTGCGGCGCGGCCGCACGACAGGCAGTTGCGCCACTGCGGCGGTCAAGGCGGCACTCGACCTGCTGCTGCACGGCGCGCGCCGCGATACGATCAGGGTCAGCCTGCCCGACGGTGTGCATTATCTTGAAGTGCCGCTCCAGATGGTCGATTGGACCGATAGCGGCACGGTGCGGGCCGAGGTGCTGAAAGATGGCGGCGACGATCCGGACAACACGCACGGCGCCACCATCTTTGCCGAAGTACGGCGCAACGATGCGCGCGCGGTGCGCTTTTTTGCCGGGCGTGGCGTGGGCACGGCGACCCGTCCCGGCCTGCGTGTCGCCGTAGGCGAGCCGGCGATCAACCCGGTGCCGCGCCAGATGATGCGGCGCGCGGTGGAAGAAGTGCTGGACGACGCCATGGCGGAGCCGCCCGACAGCGGCTTCGACCTGACCATCGGCTGCGAAAACGGGGAAGTCATCGCGCGCAAGACTTTCAATCCGCGCCTGGGCATCGTGGGCGGTATTTCGATACTCGGCACCTCGGGGATCGTCGAACCGATGTCGCTGTCGACCTGGATTGCGTCGGTCGAGGTGTATGTGCGGGTGGCGCTGGCGGCGAGCACCGAGAGCGTAGCTTACCTGCCTGGGAAGATCGGGCGCGAATTCGCCAGCGGCGTTTTGGGGCTGCCGGACGAACGCTCGGTGCAGATCGCCAATTTTCTCGGCGACGCGCTGGACTTCACCGAAAAGGCGCTGCGGGAGGATCGGCGCAGCCTGGACGTGCTGTGGCTCGCCGGCCACCCCGGCAAGCTGGCCAAGGTGCTCGACGGGTTTTGGGATACGCATTCGAGCAAGAGCAACATGGCAATGGCCGGCGTCGCGCGCGTGGTCGCGCAGATGGGTGGCGACGCGCAACTGGTACACGACATAGAAAATGCAAACACAGTGGAAGCAGCAATGGAACGTTTAAAGAGTGAGCCCTTCGCGCAAACGGTGTGGATCGAGATCGAACGCCGCATCGGCCTGCTCGCGCACGCGCGCGTGCCGTCGGTGAAGCGCCTCGAAGTCCGCCTGTTCGACCTGGCCGGCAACGCGCTCGGGGTGGACGCATGAGTATCGGCACCCGCATCGGCACCCGCATCGGCACCCGCATCGGCACCCTGTGGGGCATCGGGGTCGGCCCCGGCCCGGCCGGCTACCTGCCGCTGGCGGCGCTGGACGCATTGCGCCGCGCCGACCTGATTTACGCGCCGCGCGCGCGCGGTGCCGAGCTGTCGGTTGCGCTCCAATGCCTGGCCGGGATCGATATCGACCCCGCCAAGCTGCGCGAGATCGAATTCAACATGGACCCGGACCGTTCGGTCCTGAGCGAGCATTATGCGCAACTGGCCGACGCCATCGCGCAGGAGCTGTGCGCCGGACGCGACGTGGCCTACCTGACCATCGGCGATTCGCTGACCTATTCGACCTACGGCTATGTGCTGGCGGCCCTGCGCGCGCGCATTCCGGAGCTGCCGCAACGCACCTTCCCGGGCATTACCAGCTACGCGGCCGCCGCGTCGGCGCTGGCATGGCCGCTGGGGGAGGGCAAGGAACGGGTGTTGATCTTGCCATGCCCCGAAACGGCGGAAGAACTGCGCAGCGACATTTTGACCCACGACATCGTGGTGCTGATGAAGGTCGGTGCGCGCCTCGGCTGGGTGCTCGACCTGCTGCGCGAGATGGGCATTGCCGATCACTGTGCTTTTGCGCGCCGCATCGGCCTGCCCGGCGAGCTGCTCGCTTCAAGCGTGGGCGACCTTGTGGCAAACGATGCGATGGGCTACCTGGCCACCTTGCTGGTGCGCCGTCAACCACGGCAGGAGAGATAAATGAAAGTGTACTTCGTTGGAGCGGGCCCCGGTGCCGCCGATTTGATCACCCTGCGCGGTGCGCGCCTGCTCGGCAGCGTCGACATGGTGCTGTACGCCGGTTCGCTGGTGCCGATCGAGATGCTGACGCACTGCCGCGCGGATGCCGAAATCATCGATACCGCCAAGCTCGATCTGGAGCAGCAGCAGGCTTGCTACGTGCGCGCCAGGGAGATGGACATCGACGTGGTGCGCCTGCACTCGGGCGATCCGGCCATCTACGGCGCCACCGCCGAACAGATGCGCCGTCTGGATGCGCTGGACATCGCGTATGAAGTGGTGCCGGGCGTATCGTCGTTTACGGCGGCAGCGGCGGCCATCAGCGCCGAACTGACCAAGCCGGAAGTGTCGCAGAGCGTGATCCTCACCCGCGTCTCGGGCCGCGCATCGGCCGTGCCGGAACTCGAATCGATTGCGCGCCTGGCCGAACACCGCGCCACCATGTGCATCTTCTTGTCCGGCCCGCACCTGAAAAAGATCGTCGGCGACCTGTCGCTGCATTACCCGCAAGGGACGCCGGTGCGCCTGGTGTACCGCGCCACCTGGCCGGAACAGAAAATCTACCAGGGCACGCTCGGCACGGTGCTGGAAGATACCACGCGTGGCGAGTGGAACCTGACCACCATGATGCTGGTCGGCGCGGCGCTCGACAAGGAGGTCGCAGTCGAATCGAGCCTGTACTCGAAGGACTTTACGCACCTGTTCAGGGTCGTCAAGAAGAACAAGGCGGAGGCGGCGTCGTGAACGCAGCGCCGGCCATCTGGCTGGTGCGCGCGCATGGCGAGGAACTGGCTGCGGTGCTGCAAGCGGCGCTGGGCGCCGAGGTGTATCGCCCGTGGCTGCGCGATGGTGTCAGCCACAAGGTGCAGTTTGGCGAATGCTACCGCCGCCACGCGCAGTGGATCGTGATCGGCGCGACTGGCATTGCGGTGCGTTTTCTGGACGGCCTGGCGCTTGACAAGCACACCGACCCGGCGGTCGTGGTGCTGGACGAAGCGGGACGCTTTGCCGTGTCGCTGCTGGCCGGGCATGAAGGCGGTGCCAATGCGCTGGCCTACAAGGTCGCGCGGACGGTCGGTGCGGCGCCGGTGGTGACCACCGCGACCGAGGCCCTGAAGCCGCTGGTGGTCGGCATCGGCTGCCGCAAGGGCGTGCCGGCCGAGCGGATCGAGGCGGCGCTGCGCCATGCGCTCGGCCAGAGAAGTATTGAGGAAGTGCGCGAAATGGCGACCGTGGACCTGAAAGCGAATGAGCCGGGCCTGCTGGAATTTTGCAGCCAGCATGGGTTGCCGCTGCGCGTATTCGCGCGCGCCACGCTGGCGGCGCGCCCGTGGGTCAGCGTGCCGTCGGATTGGGTGCGCAGCAATGTGGGCCTCGATGGCGTGTGCGAACCGTGCGCGCTGGTGGCCAGCCCGCGCGGCGCGCTCCTTGTGCCAAAAACGTGCCTGGACGGCGTGGCCGTCGCGGTAGTGGAAGATAAATGGATGGAGATCTGATGAGTGGTGTATTGAATCTGGTGTCGGTCGGTCCCGGTTACGAGGACCTGATCGCACCGCGCGCGATTGCGGCGCTGAAGGACAGCGACGTGATCGTGGCGTATGAACTGTATTTGCGCTGGATCATGCCGCATGTGGAGGGCAAGGAAATCCACACGCCGCCGCTGACGCAGGAGCGTGAACGCGCCTTGCTGGCGATTGAAAAAGCCCGTGGCGGCGCGCGCGTGTCGCTCATTTCGAGCGGCGACATCGGCATCTACGCGATGGCGGCGCTGGCCTACGAAGAAATGAGCGAGATTGATACCTACCAGGTCAACCTGATCCCGGGGATTACCTCGGCCAACGCCTGCGCCTCGCTGCTTGGCTCCCCGCTGTCGCACGACTTTGCCACGCTCAGTTTGTCGGACCTGCTGTGTCCCTGGGAGTGGATCGAGCACCGCGCGCGCCACATCGCCCAGGCCGACCTGGCCTGCGTGATGTACAACGTGCAGAGCGCCAGCCGCCAGCAGGGCGTGTACCGCGTGCTCCAGCTGATGCTCGAATCGAAGGCGCCGCATACCCTGTGCGGCGTGGTCAAGAATGCATATCGTCCCGGGCAGGAAGTCAGCATCCACCGGCTCGACGAGCTGCCGTCGCTGCAATTCGACATGCTCACCACCATCGTGGTCGGCAACCGCTTCACCCAGCGCAAGCGCGGGCAAATCTTTACGCCGCGCGGCTACAACGACTGGGACGCCAAGGCCGACAGCACGCTGCCGCAGCGCCAGGAACTGCCCGCTGGCGGCGTGTGGGTGTTTTCCGGCACCAGCGACGGCAATGCGCTGGCGGCGAAGCTGGCAACGAGCCAGTCGCGCCCGGTGGTGGTGTCGGCGGCGACCGACCATGGCGGCGACGTGGCGCTCAAGGCCTGTCCCGGCGCCACCGTCTGGGCCGGGCGCCAGGGCATCGAGGCGCGGCGCCAGGCGCTGGCTGCCAGTGGCGCCAAGGTGCTGGTCGACGCCACCCATCCTTACGCTACCAGCATGTCGGAACAGTTGATCGGCCTGTCGCGCGAACTGGGCATCCCCTATCTGCGTTACGAGCGGCCAAGCAGTTTCAGTGCGCTCGACGGCACCTTGTGCAGCTCGCCAAAAGACGCCGCCGAACGTGCCATTGCGCTGGGCAAGCGCATTTTCCTGTCCACCGGGTCGAAAGACCTTGCGACCTTCCTGCATGCCGATGGCACGGGCGACAAGCAGTGGTTTGTGCGCCTGACGGCCGAACCGGAATTTATCGAGCGCGCGGTCGCCCTGGGCGTCGCGCGCGAACGCATCTGCGCCATGCAGGGACCGTTTTCCGCCGATTTCAACATGGCCTTGTGGCGCGACTGGCACATCGACTGCGTGGTGACCAAGGATTCAGGCGATGCTGGCGGCTACGCGTCCAAGGTGCGTGCTGCAAAAGCCCTCGGCATCCCGCTGCTGGTGATTGCCCGGCCGCGGGTCGACTACCCCGCCATATGCCGCAGCCTGGACGATCTGAGCGCGCAGCTGGCGGCGCTGGACCTGGCATGAAGCAGCCGATTCCCGTCACCATCGTGACCGGCTTCCTGGGGTCGGGCAAAACGACCTTGTTGCGCAGCCTGATCGAAAAACGCCAGAGCCGCCGCCTGGCGCTGCTGATCAACGAGTTCGGCGAGATCTCGATCGATGGCGCGCTGGTGCGCGGCGAGGCGGGCCTCGATGACCAGGTGCGGGTGCATGACTTTCCGTACGGGCTGATCGCGTACGGCGACGATGAACTGTTTTTGCCGACCATGCAGGCCATCGCCGCGCGCCGTGCGAACGTCGATCACGTGCTGATCGAAACATCCGGCCTGGCGCTACCGACCGCCATCATGGAGATGCTGCAAAGTCCTGAACTGGCCGGTGACTTCATCCTCGACGCGACCCTGGCGGTGGTCGATACGCCGCTGCTGCTGTCGGACCAGTTCGAGGCCGGCACCGGCAGCGACGCGGCGGCCACGGTGTTCGGGCAGCAGCTCGAATTTGCCGATGTGGTGGTGCTTAACAAGATCGACGCGTTAGACGACGACGCGCTGCTGCTGGCCGAGACGCGGGTGCGCGAGCGCGCGCCCAAGGTGCGTTTCCTGGAACTGGCGCACAAGGCCCGACTCGATATCCGTCTCGCGCTCGGCCTGCGCCTGCACCAGCCGACCCGCACCGAGCACGCGCACAGCTATACGCCGCTGGCCACCATGCCCGGCCCCGGCGCCGGGGTGCTGGCCGAGCAGGGACGCCTGAACGGGCATGCGCATTCCGGCCTCGCCGCGCATTCGCACGGGCTGGCCACGCACAAGCATTTTCACGAGCAGGATCCGGGCTGGCTATCGTTCGTGCTGCGCAGCGACGCGCCGCAAAGCGCCGACAAGCTGCGCCACGCCTTGCAGGAAGCGGTACGCCTGGAGCCGGTCTTGCGCAGCAAGGGGTTTATCCGCACCAGCGAGAGCGATCAGGCGGTGCTGGTGCAGGGCGTGCGTTCGCGTGTGATGATCAGCGTCGACGCGGTGCGGCCGGCCGCACGCCGCTCGGAACTGGTCATCATCGGCTATCACGCCAGCCGCACGCGCGTGGCGGCGGTACTATCGGAACTGACCGGCACCAATTGGCGCTAAGCGCGCCAGGCCATTTATTCTTTCTTCTATCTGGGAGCTTCACATGCAATCGACATTCATCCGTACCCTGGCGCTGGCGCCCTTGTTTTACTGCGGCGCGGCGTTGGCCCATCCCGGCCATGACGGCGGCTTGCTGGCCGGCCTGGCGCACCCGTTCTCGGGCCTGGACCACATGCTGGCCGCCGTCGCCGTCGGCATCTGGGCCGCGCAGCTGGGCGGGCGCGCCAGGTGGCTGCTGCCAATGAGCTTCATCGCCTTGCTCGCCGCCGGCGGCATGATGGGCATGGCGGGCGTGGGCATCGCCGCACTGGAAAGCGCGATTATCGCTTCGGTGCTGGTGCTTGGCCTGTCGATCGCCTTCAAGGTCAAGCTGATGCCGGCGGCCGGCGCTTTGCTGGTCGGCGCGTTTGCGGTCGTTCACGGCCTGGCGCATGGCGCCGAAATGCCGGCGTCGGGCAGCGCCGGCTTGTATTTCATGGGTATCCTGGGCTCGAGCGCCGTGCTGCTGGCCGCTGGCATGCTGGGCGGCGCGGTACTGCGCCGGCAGCAGGCATGGCTGCGTGGCGCCGGCGCGCTGATCGCACTCGGTGGCGTCTGGATCGGCGCCGCTTTTTAAGCCGCCTGCGGTTCCGCTGTGCTCATGCCCAGGGCCAGCGGGCCGCGCGCGCACAGGGCAATGTCCCAGTGTTGCGTTTCCAGGTTTGGAAACAGGGCGGCGCCGGCCAGGAAGATGCGGCTGGTCGCTTTCCACAGCGGGACCGGAATGTCGGCATCCATGCCGGCCAGTGCCCACGCGGCGCGCAGGATGTGCGGACCGTGCACCGACATGGCCACGCTCACCCGCAGGCCGCCATGGCGGTGCGGCGCCGTCAGCTCCCGCAGCAGATAGCCGCGCGCGCAAGGCCGTTCAAGCAGTTGCACCAGATCGGCCAGCGCAATCAGCGCGCCGTTGCCGAGCACCGCCGCATCGCTGCTTCTCTCATAACTGATCGCTGAAAAGGCCTGCGCGCCAGCGTCGCCACACAGCGGCACGAACTGCAGGGGATAGACCGCCGTGTCGCTCAGGTAGCGGCGCGCGTCGGCGGCGCCGTGCAGGGATCGCACCCCGTCCAGCGCGCGGCCGGCGCAGTTGAACAGGGCGGCCACGCGCGGGCAGGGCAGGTTGTTCTCGTGCAGCGCGGTGTGGAACGCGATCCGGTCGGGCGCACAGGCGCGCTGCCGCACTGGCGTGCGCGCGGCTGGCATGGCGTGCAAGATCCGCTGCACCATGCCGTGCGCCTGCGTGAACACGCTTTTGTGCGCGTCGATGGTGTCGCTGAGATAGGACATGGCGTTCCCCTTGCTGTGCGCTTGCGATCTGTGGAAATTGTGGAGCTACAATATTTCTTTAGATCAAGGTAACGCGAACAATCTGCAAGGAGTATGAGCGAAGCCAAGGTTTGCGTTGCCAGTGCGAAAAACCCACAGCGCACCATCCATCAGCCACGAATGGGAAATGTCGACGTGACTTGATATTAACAAGCGCTATGGTGTTTTGGTATGTTCATCGACACTTGGTAACATTACCGGAGCACGCGCGAGATTATGTCGGTAATGGTGCGCTCATTACCGGCGCCACTGCCGGATTTTCATAACGCGACAGCGTGCGCGCCGCGCGTCCGCCTTTAAAACGGGCTGTTGTGGCGGCGGTTGTACAAAGCGCCGCAAATCAATCGTTAAGGCACCTTCCGATTTCTTTCATGCTATAGTTTATTTGCAATGTGTGTCCGAAAGCTGGCATGGCATGCCGCAAAGTGTCCTCCGGATTCCAGGCTGATTGGAACGAAAGCAATTTGTCATTTGAATTGATGAGTTGATATTGCGATGGCCTCACATGACGATCGTCGGCAGTGTGGCAGAGATGCATTTCTCAAAGGAGAAAGCCAGCCATGACGCACACGCCAGTTTCGCCACCGCAGGCAGATTCCTGCAAGGCGCGCTCCGGTATTACCGGGCTCGATGAGATGACCGGCGGCGGCTTGCCGCGCGGGCGCACGACCCTGCTGGCTGGCGGCCCCGGGTCCGGCAAGACCGTGGTGGCGCTGCAATTCCTGGTCAATGGCGCCCGCCGGTGCAAGGAGCCGGGAATCTTTGTCGCCTTCGAGGAATCGGCGCAACGCATCGCGGCCAATGCGCAAGGCTTTGGCTGGGGAATCGATGAACTACAGAAAAACAATCAGCTTTACTTCCTGGATGCCCAGCCCGCGCCCGACCTGGTCTTGTCCGGCAATTTCGACTTAAGCGGCATGCTGGCGGTGCTCGACGGGCAGGTCAAGGCATTGAAGGCCAAACGGGTCGTCGTCGATGCGCTCGATATCGTGCTGGCGCTGCTGCCCGATCCCCCGTCGAAGCGGCGCGAGATTTACCGGCTGCACGACTGGCTGCTGTCGAATGGCTTGACCGCCATTATCACGGCCAAGGCCGGCGGCGATGCGGCCGGCGCGATTGTCGAGCAGTCGCTCGGTTTCATGCAGTTCATGGTCGACTGTTCGATTCTCCTCAACCATGGCGTGGTGCTTGGCGTGTCGCAGCGCAATATCCGGATTCAGAAATACCGCGGCGCGGTGTTCGACGAGAATGAATCGCCCTTCTTGATCAGCAAGAATGGCTTCGACGTTGCCGTCGCCCGCACCCTGGGCCGGATCGATACGCTGGTCTCCAGCGAGCGCGTGTCGAGCGGCGTGGAGCGGCTCGACACCATGCTCGGTGGCGGCTATTACCGTGGCGCCAGCGTCCTGATCACCGGTTTCCCCGGCACCGCCAAGACCACCCTGAGCGGCGCCTTCGCCGAAGCGGCCTGCCAGCGCGGCGAACGCACGATGTTCGTCAGCTTCGATTCCGACGGTTCCGAAGTCGTGCGCAACCTCAGTTCGGTGGGCATCAAGCTTGCCCGCTTCGTCGAGAGCGGCGTGCTGCGCATGATTTCGGCGCGCACCATCACCGGCAGCGCCGAAACCTACCTGGGGCGCATCAAGGCGCTGGCCGACGAACACCAGGCGCGCTGCCTGGTCATCGATCCGGTCTCGACCCTGTCGAAGTCGGGTAACGAGCTGACCGCGCACAACGTCGCCGAACGCCTGATCGACTGGTCCAAGGGGGCCGGCACCACGCTCGTCTGCACCAGCCTGCTCGACGGAATGGCGACCCAGAGCGAGGGCGGCTCGCCGCTCCAGATATCGACCCTGGCCGATACCTGGATTCACCTGAACTACCTGGTCCAGGGCGGCGAGCGCAATCGCGGCATGTCGATCATCAAGTCGCGCGGCACCTCCCACTCGAACCAGGTACGCGAGCTGATCCTGAGCGACAAGGGCGTGACCCTGGCCGATACCTATACGGCCGGCGGCGAAGTCCTGATGGGCACGATGCGCTGGGAAAAGGAGAGCGCGGAGCGGGTGGCCGCCGAAGTGGCCGAGGCCGCCGCCAGGCTCAAGAAAGTCCGGCTCGACGCCGAGGAAGCCGAGCTGGAAGTGCGGGTCAAGTCCTTGCAGGCCGAACTGATCGCCAAGCAGGCCGAGAACGCCTTGCTCGCCAGAACGACCGAGAGCCGGGCGCGCGAGCTCACCCGCGGGCGCAGCGAGATGGCCGAACTGCGCGGGGCCGATGCCGCCGATCCGCGACCCGGTGCAGCATGAGCAAGCGCACGCCCACGTTCATCTTTCGCCTCTACGTGGCGGGCGAGGCCCAGAATTCGGTGCTGGCGCGGGCCAACCTGCGTGCCCTGTGCGAAACCTATCTGCCCGGGCAGCACGAAATCGAGGTGCTGGACGTGTTTCGCGAACCCAAGCGGGCGCTGGAGGATGGCATCTTCATGACCCCGACCCTGCTCAAGCTCGCTCCCGGCAGCGTGCGCCGCATCGTCGGCACGCTCAGCCAGACCGAGGCGGTCTTGCTGGCCCTCGGGCTGGAAGAGCGCATGCCATGAACAGCGGCCTGGAAAAGGAAACCGAGACGCGCTACGCCGAGGTGGGCCTCCTGATCGCCGCGCTGCATGCCAACGTGGCGCGCCTGGAGGAATTGACGGGCGGTGAAATCGATACCATCACCGACCACCAGGGCCAGCCCTTCCTGCTGCGCCGCGCCCAGGCGCAACTGCGCCTGAACGATGCCAGCCGGCTCGATGCGATCCTCAATTCGCTGCCGGCCTGCATTGCGATCCTGGACGCCGATGGCGCCGTGATGTCGGTCAACCAGGCGTGGGCCGCGTATGACACCTCGCTGGCCCTGGCCGCCGCCGGTCCGGGCCATGCGATCGGCACCAACGTCCTTGCGCAATGCGCGCTGGCCGGCGGCGACGGCGCCGCTCAGGCGCGCCAGGTGGCGCACGGCATCGGCCAGGTGCTGAGCGGCGCCAGCCGCCACTGGTCCTTCGAATTGGCGTGCAGGCCGGGAGGGGTGGCGTCATGGCTGCTGCTGACCGTTACGCCCCTGGCCGACAAGAATCTGCACGGCGTGGTCGTGATGTACATGGATATCAGCGAGCGCAAGCGGGGTGAGGACGAGTTGCGCCGTTTTCGTACGGCAATGGATTGCACCGATGATGCGATTTTCCTGGTCAATTGCCGCACCACGCGCTTTGTCGAACTGAACGCCGCGGCCAGTGCCATGCTCGGCTATTCGCGCGAAGAATTGCTGGGCATGGGGCCGTGCGACATCAGCGCCGAGTCGACCTGGCCCGAGATGGCGGCGCTGTACCAGCGGCTCATGGACAACAGCGGCAGCAGCCTGTCGGATGAGATGGCGCTGATCCGCAAGGATGGCTCGCAGGTGCAGGTCGAGTTTCACCGGCAAGCGTTGAAGTCGGGCCCGGACTGGATCATCGTGGCCGTGGTGCGCGATATCAGCGAGCGCAAGGAAGCGGCCTTGCGCCTGCAGTACCAGGCCCATCACGATGGACTGACCGGCTTGCCGAACCGCGCGCTGTTCTACGATAGCCTGACCCGCACGCTGCACCAGGCCACCCAGCATGACTGGATGGTGGCGGTGCTGTTTATCGATCTCGACAACTTCAAGACCGTCAACGATACCCTCGGCCATGGGGTGGGCGACGACCTGCTGGTCCAGTTCGCCAGTCGCCTGCTTGGATGCGTGCGCGCGCGCGACACGGTCGGGCGCCTGGGCGGCGACGAATTCGGCGTGATCCTGGTGATGCAGGATGAATTGAACGATGCCGCCAGCGTGGCCGGCAAGATCCGCGACGTGCTGCGCGCCCCCTTCGTGCTGGGCCAGCACGAACTGAACGTGACGGCCAGTATCGGCATTACCATGCACCCGCTGGACGCCTCCCTGCCCGACGAACTGATCAAGTACGCCGACACCGCGATGTACCGCGCCAAACAGGCCGGACGCGATACCTTCCGCTTTTTCACGGCCCAGATGAATGTCGAAGTGCTGGCCCGGCTCGAGCTGGAGAAAGCCTTGCGCAGGGCGTTCGAGAATGGCGAATTCGTCCTGCATTACCAGCCCAAGGTCGCGCTCGACAGCGGCTGCGTGGCCGGCCTGGAAGCCTTGCTGCGCTGGGAACGGCCCGGCTATGGCCTGGTCGCGCCGGATGTGTTCATCGGTTCGCTTGAAGAAACCGGGCTCATCTTGAAGGTAGGCAGCTGGGTCATCGACCAGGCTTGCCGCCAGATCGGTCAATGGCTGCGCTCGTCCGTGGGGGCGCTGCAAGTGTCGGTCAATGTGGCGGGCCGCCAGTTGGCCGAGGGCGACGTCGATGGCGATGTCATCGCCGCGCTCGAATGCCACGGGGTGCCGCCCGAGCTGCTCGAGCTGGAATTGACGGAAAGTTCCCTGATGCTCAACACGGAACGCACGATCAAGACGCTCAAGGATTTGAAACGGCGCGGGGTACAGGTGTCGATCGATGACTTCGGCACCGGATATTCGAGCCTGGCCTACCTGCGCCGCTTCCCCATCGACAAACTGAAAATCGACATCGCCTTTATCCGCGAAGTGACCAGCAATCCGGATGATGCCGCCATCGTGCAGGCGATCCTGGGCATGGCCCGCAGCCTCAAACTGCAGGTTATCGCCGAAGGCGTCGAGACGGCCGCCCAACTGGCCTTTTTGAAACGCAATCGCTGCGACCAGGTGCAGGGCTATTTCTTCAGCCGGCCGCTGGCGCTGCCGGAACTGGAGGCGCTGCTGCGCGAGGACCGCCAGATGCAGCTGCCCGCGCCGGTCACGCCGTCCTACCGCAAGACCTTGCTGCTGGTCGACGACGACACGCACGTGCTTTCCTCCTTGCGGCGCTTGCTGCGCGACGACGGCTACCATATCCTGTGCGCGGGTTCGGCCGCCGAAGGGTTCGACCTGCTGGCGCAGCACTGCGTGCAAGTGATTATCTGCGACCAGCGCATGCCGGACATGAGCGGCACGGAATTCTTCGACCGGGTCAAGGAAATGTACCAGGACAGTTTTCGGATTGTGCTGTCCGGCTACACCGACCTGGACTCCATCATGAAGGCCGTGAACAAGGGGGCGATTTACCGTTTTTATACCAAGCCATGGGACAACGCAGTGTTGCGCGCGGACTTGCGCGAGGCATTTCGCCACTACGGCCTGTTGCATAACCTTCAAGCGGGCGACGACAAGCGCGCTTGCCCGACAACTGGGCGGCTGTCGGAGGCTGCCGCCCAGCTGTCGGGAGCGGAGAGCCCTCCGGCGTGAGCGGCGGCCCGCGTGCGTGCGCCATACAAGAACCGACGGTCTTGCTCAATCAGCGCAGGCGATCCATGCCATGCCAGCCAGGATGGCGCCGCTTGGCCGCCATCGCGGCGCTCAAGGGCGTGCTTGCCGGTGCGCTGTGCGGGTGCAGCGCCGGCGCCCATGCCGCGGGCGCGCTCACGCTGTATGCCCTGGAGTGGGCTCCGTACCGGTTCAGGGATGCGGCGCCGGGCGCGCCGCTGCCGCAACGGCGCCGCCAGAGCCTGTAGCGGCCGGCGCTGCGGACGGGTGCCTCAGGCCACGCTGGCGCCTTGCGCCATGGACATCGCGCTCATGTCGGCCGCGCGCATGTCCGCCGCCGGCAGTTCGATGGTGAAGCGGCTGCCCTTGCCCACGCCCTCGCTGTAGGCCATCACGCTGCCGCCGTGCAGTTCCACCAGTTTGCGCACCAGCGCCAGGCCCAGTCCCAGGCCGCCGGTGGTCCGGTCCGGCGTGCGCCGGCCTTGCGAAAAGAGCTCGAAGACGCGCGGCAGCAGTTCCGGCTCGATGCCGTTGCCGTTGTCGCTCACCTCGATGCTGATGCGCTCGCCGTCGCGCGCCAGCGTCACCCTGATCGCCGATTGCGGCGGCGAGTACTTGGCGGCGTTGACCAGCAGGTTGGTCAGCACCTGGATCAGGCGCGTGGCGTCGCCGCGCACCCAGTATTCTTCCTCGCCGCAGACGGTGTCGAACTGGTGCCCGCCCTTGTGCATGCTGCCCATGGTTTGCTCGACGGCGGCGGCCAGGATGGCGCGCAGCGATACCGGTTTCTTTTCCAGCGTGATCAGGCCGCGCGTCACCCTTGAGACGTCCAGCAAATCGTTGACCAGGTGGTTCATATGGTCGACCTGGCGCGAAATGATGTCGCCCGCCTGGCGCATCTGCTCGGGCGAGATATTGGGCATCCTGAGCAGATGGGCGGCGGTGCTGATCGGCGCCATGGGATTGCGCAATTCGTGGCCGAGCATGGCGAGGAATTCATCCTTGGAGCGGTTCTGGCCCTCGGCGATTTCGCGCGCCTGCTGCGCTTCGGACAGCAGCCGTTCGCGCTCGGCCGAGGCGCTGGCCAGCAGGTGGGCGCCGAGGTACACGTTCTGGTCGAGCCGGTCGACTTCGGCAATGCCGGAATACTGGGGCAGCCGGGTCGGCCCGCCCACCATCGCCCGCGCCGCGTCGCCGGTGCGGGCAATCGCCTTGGTCACGCGCGCGCTGAACAGCAGGGCGGCGGCGCCGGCCAGCAGCAGGGCGATCAGCAAGCCCGACACCGAATACAGCACCGTGCGCCGCGCGGTGCCGTCGATGGTGGCGCGCGGCGAGGACATGGCCACCCACCAGCCCGACACGGTGGACGCGGTCAGCATCGCGTAGCGCCCGTCCGGCGCCTTGACCAGGCCGTTTTCGCGCAGGCGGATGGCGACCAGCACCGGCGGCGGCGCCAGGCTGCCCACGGCCGCGTGCTTGCCGTTGCTGGCCAGCAGGCGGCCGTTGCGGTCGTACACGGCGAAGTGGTTGCCCTCGGCATCGGGCGCGGGCAGGGCGCGCATCAGGTCGTCGGCGTCAAAGCCGTAGCCGAGCACGTAGCGCACGCCATTCTCGAGGAACACCGGGTAGTTGACTTCGACCACGTAGGTGTCGGGCAGTTTGCCTGGCAGCAGGTCGGAGATGGCATACGCCGAGCTGGAGAGCATGTGCTCGATGCGCGCGCGCTGACTGGCGCGGGTATCGGGCAGGTGGGTGTCGGGCGCGACGGCGGTATCGACCAGCAACTGCCCGGCATCGTCGTACAGTTCGATGTAGGCGCCTTCGTTGCCGGCCATGGTGCGCGCCTTCATGCCGAACTGGGCCAGTTGGCCCGATTCCAGCTTGTGCGAGCTGCTCAGCCCGCGGATGAGGCCGATGGCCTGGTGCCACTGGCTGTCGACCGCGATCGAGGTGGCGCGCGCCGCCAGTTTCATGGAGAGGACGGCGGCGTCGCGCTCGGCCTGGATCAGGCGGCTCAGCGGCACGGTCGAAAACAGGATCACCGGCGCCAGCGCCGCCACGATCATCATCGCAAGGAAGGACCGAATCTTCATGTTGACTCTTTCGGGAGAACATTTCAGCGAGCGAACCCGCTTAGGCGTTGCATCCCATCAAGCTTAGCATGTCTTGACCGTCAACATTCCTATTAGTATTTACCCGTTGTTGGATGGCGGGGTAACGCCACTTGACGCGGCGTTCCCCATGCGTTCTATGGATTCCAGCCGAGTCCGCTATTCCATGCGGAAAACACCTTGGCGCGGGTGTCAAACCCGGCAGCCACCTCCTCGTCGCTCAGCAGGTAGGCGCCGCTGCGCGCCGCCAGGTTCAAGGGCGCGCCTTGCAGGTCGGTGCTGCCATGCTCGCGCCAGCCCGACCCGGCACCCGGCAGGAGCGGGTTGGGTGCCGGCTGGCCGTTCACGCCCAGGCCCGCCCAGCCGGCCGGGGCGACGTGCGCATCCATCTTGCAGTTGATGAAGGCGAGATTGTCCCAGCTGGCCGTGCCGCCGGGGCTGCGCGCGAGCCAGGTGGCGCCATTGGGGATGTCGCCGTGCAAGGGGCCGGGTCCGGGACCGTGGGTCAGGCTGCTGTTGAGGAAAACGAAACCTTTGTCGGCGGCGTTCGGCACGCGCGCTTGCAGCACGTAGCCGCCACCGGTTGCGCTGGTGCTGTCGCCCACGCTGCGGATCTCGCTTTCCTCGAACAGGGCGGCGCGCGCGCTGCCCCAGATGAAGTCGACGTTGCCCGCCACCAGCGAACGGTAAAACCAGGCGTAGCCCTTGAGGTTCAGGGTGTCCTGCTCGCTGAAGAAGCTGGCGTTGGTGGCCACCAGGCGGCCATCGCTGTTGAAGTAGAGCGCTTCGGCCTGGGATGACATGGCGGGCGAGCGCAGGGTGGTGTTGTTCAGGGTCAGGGTGTCGAGCGTGACCATGTCGGCCGCTTCCACCAGCAGCACGGAGCGCCCGCCCAGCGGGGCGCCGCTGGCGCCCGGCGCTTCGCTCGCCCCGGTGCCGGGGTTGAGCGTATCGTAGTTGGTGTAGTGGATCACGACGCCGTCGCGGCTTTCGCCCTTGATCGTGAGCTTATCCTTGCCGTGCAGGTAGAGCAATTCTTCGTAGCTGCCGTTGCGCACGCTGATCGTCACCGGCTCGGCCTTGGCGAAGGCGGCGCTGGCGTGGTTGATCGCGCCCTGCACGGTGCGGAAATCGGCCGGGCCGTCGTCGTCCACGCTCAGGCTGGCGCTGGCGGGCGCGGCGGCCTTGGTCGCAAAGCTCCAGCCGCCCGCCTTGCCGATGCCGCGAAACGGCATGCCGCCCAGGGTGGCGCCATTGAATACGCCGTCGGCAATGGCCACGTAGTAGGCGGTGCCGTAAGCGAGGCGGTTGTTGTGCGGCTTGATGGTCACCGTGCTGCCGTTGACGTGCAGCGGCAGGTAGCGCACGCGGCGCAGCCGGTCTTGCCCGGCGTGGCCGATGGCGTCGACTTCGTCGGCCAGGCGGATCACGTCGACCAGCGCATCGTCGCTCTTGCGGAAGATGCGGATGGTGCCACCCGTGCCCAGGGTCGGCGGGTTGTCGAAGGTCAGGGTCAGCCCACTGTCGATGGCTTCATCGATGGAACCGGCCGCCGGCAAGCTGGCGCCGTCCAGCCGGTAGGTCTGGGTCGGCTGCACGAAGCCCGGCGCGATGGTGGCGCTGATGCTGCGCGTCAGGCTTGGATCGGCGCCGCTGGTGACCACGATCTTGGCGCTGCCGGCCGCCAGCGGGGTCAGCGTGACGCTGGCGCCATCGATGCTCATGCTCACGCTCACGCTCACCACGCCCGGCCGGCTCGACTCCACCGTGAAGGTGTCCAGGCTGCCGTCGCCTTTTTTCGCGCCCACGTTGACAATCAACGGCGCGTCGCCCGCTTCGGCCGTGTAGGCCAGCGGATGCGGGTTCAGGGTCAGCTGTACCGGTTTCATCCGCGGATCGCCCACCCGCACATCATCGATCTGGAACGATTTGTTGGTCGTGTACAGGCCGATCAGGCCGCGCGCGGCGAAGCTGGCATCGGTCACCGAACCGAGATTCTCGCCATCGAGATACAGGGTCATGGCGCTGCCGATCATCTCGAAACGTACGGTGTAAAACTGCGCATCCATGGCGATGGCGCGCTTGGCTTGTTTGATCTTGCTAAAGCTATTGCCTAGCATGCGGGCGATGTCGACCTGCGTGCTGCTGGTGGCATTCTGCACGTTCAAGCCCGCGCCGTACCAGTTGGCCGGATCGACGTAGCGCGTGATCAGGTACAGCTGCTTGTTGCCGGTGGTGCTGTTGGCCAGCGGGCGGATGCGCGCTTCCACAAAATAGTCGCCCGATGGCACGCCCTTGAACGCGTCCGGCTTGACCAGCGCCAAGATGCCGCCGGTGCTGGTGGCCGTGTACTGCAGCACCTTGTTGGTGGTGCCGGAGGCGTCCAGCTGCACGCTGAAGGCGCCGTTCGGGCCGGTCAGCGGCAGCAGGTTCCAGCGCGCGCTCGATCCATCCTGGAAGTCGTCGCAGAAATACAGGCCGCTGGCGGGGCAGGACAGGGTCGGCACGGTGTCGGTGCTGGTGTCGCCGCTGCCCGTGATGCTGGTGCTCAGCTTGCCGCCGCCGGCTTGCGCCAGGGCGTTGGCCTTGACCAGCGCTACCGGCCGTGGCGTGAAGGCGTAGGGCGCGCTCCAGGCGGACGGCGCCACCGCGCATGCCGGCAGCGCCGCGCCGTTCAGCAGCGAGCCCTTGTCGCTGAAGGCGCCGCCGCTGCCGCTGGGCGAGGACACGATATCGGCACAGCTGCTGGCGCCCGCGATAGCAAAGACGTTGTTATTCGACAGGATTTTGGCGCTCTGGCCAACGCCCACGCTATACATATGGGGATAAATCGGCGCCGACTTGCTGCCGGTGTAGTAGTTGTTGAACAGATGGACCATCCCGAAGCGCACCCGTGGCGAGCGCTGGGTGACGTCGGCGAACACATTGTTGCTGAAAGTGACGCGCAATTTGCCTTCGTCGGTGGTGGCGGTGTCGCTCGATCCGATCAGGTTGTTCTTGTTGTGCTGGCCAAAATGGTTGTACGACACCGTGACGAAATCGGACGCGTTGCTGATGTCGAGCGTGCCGTCATGGCATTGCTTGTGCTTGCCGTTTTCGATGGCTTGCAAATCGTCGGTCAGCGGGGCGTCGGTAAAGCTGTTGTGGTCGACCCAGATGTGGTGCGAATTGGACATGCCGATCGCGTCGTAGGCCGAGTTCCAGTTGCCGCTGGCGCCGTCGAGCGGGTCCCAGATGGGGCCGGCGTCGCAAGGGTTCATGATCTTCAGGTTGCGGATGATCACCTGCTCGACGTTCTGCAGCGCGATGTGGCCGTTGACGATGCCGGCATTGGCGCCGGCGCCGATCAGGGTGGTGTTGCTGCCGAGGCGGATGGCGCCGCGCGCGGCCTGGTCGCCGGTACTGACGTAGGGCACGCCGCCGCTCATGTCGATGACGCCGCTCAGCTTGATGATCTTGCTGATGTTGCCGCCGTTGCGCAGGGCGGCCAGCAACTGGGCGCGGTCGCCCACGGTGTAAATCTGTTCGGGGACGGCGTTGGCGCCGCCCACGGTGCCGCCGGACTGGCTGGCCCAGCCGTCGGCGGGAGCGCCCTGGCGCGCGGGGTCAAAGGCGGCGCCGGCCTGGCTACAGGCGGCCGCCATCAGCAGGGCGGCGCCGATGGCGGCGGCCCTGACAGGTGCTTCATTCATC
>NZ_JAQOZV010000042.1:0-69036 GCF_030348125.1 Massilia sp. DJPM01 | reverse complement strand
GATTGCCGATGAAGGCCGCCAGGTCGGCCAGGTCGACTGCCGTGAATTTACCGGCGTAGATATTACCCATGCCGCCCTTGTTGGCGGCAATCGCGGCGCTGATGGCAGCCGGATTATCGGCCGCGCTCAGGATCTTGCTGACGTTCGCCGCCGGCGAGGCGGTGTGGCAGCGGGCGCAGGCTGCGCCGCCGCCCGGGGGGCCGTTCAGGTACAGGCTTTTTCCGTGCAGGGCATCGGCCGCGTGGGCCTGGCCCATCGCCAGCAGCGCGCACAGCCCGGCGCCGAGGCCGGATTGGTTCAGTCGAAATCCCGTCATTGCTACTCCTGGTTGATGTATTGATTAATAGGTGCTGAAACTGCAAAAACTCAGTGCGAAACCGTTACACAGCGCGTGGACCAGGGCGCACAGCCGCCAGTCGCGCCAGCGGCGATAAACCAGTCCGAAGGCGAGGCCCGGCAACAACACCGCCGCCACCGCCTGCCAGCCCGAGGCCACATGCAGCAGGCTGAATGCGAGCGCCGGCACGCCCAGGACCAGCGCCGCGTGCAAGCGCCGCCGCATCAGCCATTCCTGCAGGCCGGCCCGCACGATCCATTCCTCCAGCAAGGGCGCGAGCAGCAACAGGCGCAACAGGCTGGCCGCCGAGTGATCGAGCAATTGGGGGCCGCACAGGGCGGGGAGGGCGAACAACATGCGGTCCTTGGTCGTCTTGTTGCTCGGTCAATACGTGCCCGCAGCCAAAAGGTTCAATGCTTTTTCAAAATATTTTGTAAAAATAGCCACGGGTAGAATCGTTGCCTGGGTCGGAACACCACATTTTTTTCTCGGCAGCATGAACCTTTTCGCTGTGAGCAAGTATTCACCGCATAATTGGAGAAAATCGCAGGATGCTTAAACAATGGAGAGCGCGTTTCGGGGGCGCGCCGGCGGCGCCTGCCGGCAGCGCCGAAACGGAGTTGATTGCCCTGATCGCGGGCGGGGACCGGGACGCCTTCCAGGCCCTGTACCGCATCTACTTCGGGCGGCTGGCGCGTTTCCTGGACCGGATGGTGCGCAACGCCGCCCTGATCGAGGAGATCGTCAACGACACCATGCTGGTGGTGTGGCAGAAGGCGCATACCTTCGACCATAGCTGCAAGGTCTCGACCTGGGTGTTCGCCATCGCTTACCGGCAGGGGCTCAAGGCGGTCAACCAGCGCGACGAGCCGGT
The DNA here is from genome assembly GCF_030348125.1 of Massilia sp. DJPM01. Lineage (NCBI taxonomy): Bacteria > Pseudomonadati > Pseudomonadota > Betaproteobacteria > Burkholderiales > Oxalobacteraceae > Massilia > Massilia sp. DJPM01. The sequence continues at coordinate 67,825 of NZ_JAQOZV010000042.1, read as the reverse complement.
GGAATCGAATTTTGAGCTGGAAGCGGGCGACGCGCGCCAGGAACCGGAGCACGCCATCGCGCGCCAGCAGTTGCAGCAGGGGGTGGGCGAGGCGCTCAAGGCGCTGTCGCTCGAACAGCGGGTGGTCGTTACATTGACTTATTACCACGACATGGGCTACCAGGAAATCGCCGAGACGATGGGTTGCCCGGTCAATACCGTGAAGACGCGGATGTTTCATGCGCGGCAGCGCCTCAAGGTGCTGCTGTCCTCACATCAGGAAGAACTCTTATGAACCTGAACCAAGAACCGACCAGCGCAGCGCACCAGGCGATGCGCGATTTGCTGCCGTGGTTCGTCAACGGCACCCTGGACGCCGCCGCAGCGGCCCAGGTCAGTGCGCACCTGCCGCACTGCGCCGAGTGCGCGGGCGAGGTCGAATGGCAGCGCCGCTTGCGCGCCGCCGCACCGGCCGAACCGTCCGGCCTCGATCCGGAACGGGCACTGGCGCGCCTGATGCCGCGCCTCGGCCCCCAGCAACGCGCGGCGCCGCCTTTTGCGGCGGGCCTGCGCGCCTGGCTTGGTGGCGGCTGGATGCCGTGGGCGCTGGCGGGGCAGGGCGCGCTGATTGCGGTGCTGGCCGTGCGGCTGGCCATGCCCGGCGCCGAAGGCGGCGCTTACCAGGCGCTGAGTAATGGCGAAACGGCGCCGGCCGCTGCGATGGTGGTGATGTTCCATCCCGACGCCAGCCTGCGCGAGGTGCAGCGCATCCTGCAGGCCAGCGGCGCGCGCGTGGTCGACGGGCCGACTGTGACCGGCGCCTTCGTGCTGGGCGCGCCGCCGGAACGCCAGGCCGGCGCGCTGGCTGCGCTGCGGGCCGAACCGGCGGTGCAACTGGCCGAAGCGCTCACGCCGAAGAGCGCGCCGTGATGCGCTCTCTGCTGGCGGCGGCGCTGCTGCTCATGTCGCTGGCCTGCCGCGCCGGCGGGCAGGAGGAGCCGGCGGCGGAGGCCAGCGCGCCGCGCCAGATCCTGGTGATGCTGCATTTGCCGGCGCCGCACTTCCGGCCCGACGCCTCGTACGGCGCCAACTACCGTGACGACGCCGGACGCCTGGCACGGCGCCGCGTCGCCGAGGCGCTGGCGCGCGAACATGGCCTGACCATCCTCGAAGGCTGGGCCATGCCGGCCCTGAACGTGGACTGCTACCGCATGGCCGAACCGCCCGGCGCCGAGCCGGGCAAGATCGTCGAGGCGCTCTCGCGCGACGCCCGGGTCGACTGGGCGCAAGCGATCAATACCTTTTCGGCCCAGGCCAGCGACCCGCTGTACCCGGTGCAGCCGGCTGCGCTGCAATGGCAGCTGGGCGAAGTGCGCAAGGCCGCCACCGGGCGCAAGGTGCTGGTGGCGGTGATCGACAGCGGCGTCGAAGCCGACCACCCGGACCTGGCCGGGCAGCTCGCCTTCCAGGAAAACTTCGTCGATGGCCAGCCGTATGCGGCCGAAACGCACGGCACCGGCGTGGCGGGGGTGATCGCGGCGCTGGCCGGCAACGGGGTCGGGATCGAAGGCGTGGCGCCGGACGCGCGCCTGATGGCGCTGCGCGCGTGCTGGCAGGTGGCCGGCGGCGCCACCCGCTGCAACAGCTTCACCCTGGCCAAGGCCCTCAACTTCGCGCTGATGCACGGGGCCCAGGTGATCAACCTGAGTCTGTCCGGCCCGGCCGACCGCCTGCTGCGCGAACTGATCGACGTGGCGTGCGCGCGCGGCGTGCGGGTGGTGGGGGCGGTCGATGCGGCCAGCGCCGATGGCGGTTTTCCGGCGTCGCACCCGGGCGTGTTCGCGGTGGCGGCCGACAGCAGCCGCCAACTGACGGCACAGGTGCTGATGGCGCCCGGGCGCGACATCCCGACGGCGGCGCCGGGCGCGCGCTGGGGCATGGTGTCGGGGTCGTCCTATTCAGCGGCGCATATCTCTGGCATGATGGCCGTGCTGAGCGAGCTGCGTCCCGGGCTCACCTTGCCGCAGGTGCGATCGAGCATCGTGCTGCAGCCGGGCGGTATCAACCTTTGCGCCACCGTCACCCGCCTCACAGGAAAATGTACATGCGTTTGCGTCGAGGTCACGCCGCCCAAGATCGCCCGCCAGCCCTGAACCACACCGCCGCGCGCGGGAGTATCGTTGCGTAGATGGCCGCTGGCGCTGGTGCTCGCGTGCTGCGTGGCCGGCAGCGACGCGCGCGCCCAGGCCAGCGGCAGCCTGTCGCTGGTCTCCGACTATTATTACCGCGGCGTCGGCTACAGCAAGGGCGACCCGGTGGCCCAGTTCAACCTGTCGTTCGACACCCGCAGCGGCTGGTATGCGGGCGCGTTCGCCTCCCTGCTCAAGATGAACAACACCCCGCGCGGGCTGTACGCGATCGGCTATGCCGGTTATGCGCGGCGGATGGCGGCGGGCGGCTCGTGGGAAGCGGGCGCCTCGAACCATACCTTCACCACCATGTCGGCCCTGAACTACCGCGAAGCGTATGTGGGGCTGGGCAGCGACCGCCTCAGCGGCAGGGTGTCGTATTCGCCCGCCTACATGGGCACGGCGATGCGCACCGTGTACAGCGAAGTCAATGGCGGCCTGGCCCTGAGCGACGACGTGGGCCTGTTCGCGCGCGTCGGCTATCTGCGCGCGGTGTCGGCGGTGCCGCGCTACACCTCGGGCACCCGGCTCGATGGCCGCATCGGCATCGGCCTGAGCGTCGATGCGTGGAAATTGCAGGCCGCCTGGGATGCCCTGCATGCGCAGCAGGGTGCGTACGCCCCGTCGCGCGAGGGGATCGCTTCGCGCAGCGCTCTGGTGCTGACCGTCAGCCGCGCATTCTAGGCGGACTGAGCTTTGCACAAAAGAAAAAGGGCCCGGGGATTTCTCCCCGGACCCTTCGTCCTGACGAATTTCTGGTGCGGCTGGCAGGAATTGAACCCACGACCCCTTGGTTCGTAGCCAAGTACTCTATCCAGCTGAGCTACAGCCGCAGAAGCAAAGATTATAGCAGCGTATTTTTGAAATGCCAAATCTTCCTGAGAAGATTTTTACTGATTGCCGAATAAAACACTGCGACACAAAGAAAAAGGGCCTGTAAATTTCATCACAGGCCCTTCGTCATCACGAATTTTGGTGCGGCTGGCAGGAATTGAACCCACGACCCCTTGGTTCGTAGCCAAGTACTCTATCCAGCTGAGCTACAGCCGCTTAAGCAAATATTATAGCAGCCTATTTTGACTTTGCCAAATCTTCCCAAGCATATCGCTGAGAAAAGCCGAATAAAGAAATGGCGCCGTAAAGAAAAAGGGCCTGTGAATTTCTTCACAGACCCTCGATCCTGACGAATTTTGGTGCGGCTGGCAGGAATTGAACCCACGACCCCTTGGTTCGTAGCCAAGTACTCTATCCAGCTGAGCTACAGCCGCGTAAGCAAATATTATAGCAGCTTCACCTTTTTTCCGGAACCCTTGATTTGCTGGCTCGTTTCTTTCCGGTGCTCTACCACGCTTCGGATCGCTTGCTTTCCGAAGAAGGCGCTATTGTAGGGGCGCCCGCGCCGTTTGTCCAGAGGGGAAACATAAGGAGGACAACAGCAAGTAATTGTCATCCGCGGCCGGGCATCTGTTAGATTACTCCTATTGCTGCGTGGAACGCCCGAATGAAGCTTCGATTCACCACCCGCCCGAACCCGATGCTGCCCCGTCTGGCCCTGGCCGGGCTGCTGGCGCTGGCGTGCATGGGCGCGGCGCAGGCGGCACCGGTGCGCAGCCTGCGCTTCGAACACATCGGACTCGAACAGGGGCTGTCGCAGGAATCGGTGCACAGCATCCTGCAGGACCGCCAGGGCTTCATGTGGTTCGGCACCCAGGCTGGCCTGAACCGCTATGACGGCTACCGCATGACCGTCTTCAAGAACGACCCGGCCGATGCCGGCAGCATCGCCGACAATTACGTCTCCGCCGCGTTCGAGGACGAGCAGGGCCGCCTGTGGTTCGGCACCAAGGGGGGGCTGATCCGCTACGAACGCGGCACGCAAAAATTCGTTCGTTACGCCAGCGCCGGCAATGCGTCGGACGGCTTGAACAACCGCGTGGTGTCGGCCATCGTTGGCGACGGGCGCGGCGGCCTGTGGCTGGCCACCGGCGAAGGGCTCAAGCACTTCGACCCGGCCAGCGGCCGCTTCGCCACCACGCGCCACGATCCGGCCGACCCGGCCAGCCTGAGCGACGACCGGGTCAACACCCTGGCGCGCGATACCGATGGCAGCCTGTGGGTCGGCACCGCCTCCGGCCTGGACCGTCTCGCGCCCGGCGCGCGCAATTTCGAGCGCTTTACCCTCGGCGCGCCGCAGGAAGCCGCGCGCAACCAGGTGCTGTCGCTCTCGCTCGGACCGAACCGCACCTTATGGATCGGCACTGGCGCCGGCCTGCATGCGTGGCAGCTGGGCGGGGCCGCGCCGGCGCGGCGCCAGATCGGCATGGACGACGGCGTCGGCGCGGTGCGCGTGCTGTCGCTGTACCACGATGCCAAGGGCGGCCTGTGGGTGGGAACCGAACTCGATGGCTTGCTGTGGCGCGACCCCGCCAGCGACAGGTTTGTCAGCTACCGCCACCTGGCGCTCGACCGCCATTCGCTGTCGGATAACCGGATCGCGGCCACTTTCCTCGACCGCAGCGGCACGCTGTGGGTCGGCAGCTGGTTCGGTGGCGTGAACCGGGTCGACATTGCCAGCGGCGGCTTTAACCGGCTGGCGCATATTCCGGAGGACGCCAGCAGCCTCAGTTCAAACAAGATCCGTGTCGTCGCGGCCGATGGCAAGGACACCCTGTGGCTGGGCACCACCGGCGGCGGCGTCAACCGGCTGGACGTGGCCAGCGCCACGGTCACGCGCCTGGTTCCCGGCGAACTGGTGACCGCGCTGGCGGTGGCGCCCGAACGCGTGTGGGTCGGCACGCCCACCGGGCTGTCGTGGATTGACAAGCAAAGCGGCCGTTCGACGCCGCTGCCGATCGGCAGCGCCGCCGCCACTTCCTATATCCAGCGCCTGATGATCGACCGCGCCGGCATGCTGTGGGTGCTCACGCGCGGCGGGGTGCTGCGCTACGATCCGGCCAGCGGCAAGCGCAGCGCCTGGCGCCACGATCCGGACAATCCGTACAGCCTGGGCGAGAACCACGGCTTCGCGATGCTGGAAGACCGCCAGGGCTTCATCTGGATCGGCACCGACAACGGCCTCGAACGGCTGGACCAGGCCACCGGCCGCTTCACCCATTACCGCTACGACCCGGCCAATCCGGCCAGCCTGCGCCACAGCCGCATCTATTATCTGTTCGAGTCGCGCAAGGGCCAGCTCTGGGTCGGCACCGCGGGCGGCCTGCACCGGGTCGAAACCGGCGCGGACGGGCAGGTGCGTTTTCGCTTCTTCGCGCTCAACGGCGCGGCCGCTTCCGATCCGATCGGGGCCATCCTGGAAGACGACGCGGGCATGCTGTGGGTCAGCAGCACCGCCGGCATGGTGCGCCTCGACCCGTCCAACGGGCAGGTCAAGCGCTACACCTCGCGCGATGGCCTGACCGACGGCTCCTACTTTGTCGGCTCGGCCGCGCGCCTGGGCGACGGCAGCCTGCACTTCGGCGGCATCAATGGCCTGACCTCGTTCCGTCCCGAGGCGATCCGCGAAAACCCGTACCCGCCGGCGGTGGTGATCACCGACTTCCTGATCTTCAACCGCCCGCTGCGCGCCGGCCAGAAGCTCGATGGGGTTACCTTCGATGGCGCCATCGAGGATGCGAAATCGATCACGCTGTCGTACCGCGACAGCGTGCTGTCGCTCGAATTCGCCGCCCTGCATTTTGCCGACCCCCAGCGCAACCGCTACCTGTACCAGCTCGAAGGCTTCGACCAGGGCTGGGTCAGCACCGATGCCGGCAAGCGCTTCGCCACCTATACCAACCTCGATCCGGGGCATTACGTGTTCCGGGTCCGGGCCGGCAACAAGGATGGCGTGTGGGGCGAGGCGCCGACCGCGCTGGCGATCACCATCACGCCGCCGGCCTGGAAAACATGGTGGTTCCGCACGCTGCTGGCGGTGCTGGGGCTTGGCCTGGGCTATGCGCTGATGCGGGTACGGGTGCGCGCGCTGGTGCAGCAAAAATCCCTGCTCGAACGCCAGGTCGGCACGCGCACCGCCGAATTGCTGCTGCAGAAGGATTCGGTGGAGCGCCAGAAGGCCGAAGTCGAGCAGGCGCACCGCAACATCGCGCTCCTGAGCGCCATCGGACGCAAGCTGACCGCCAAACTGGATAGCGAATCGATCATGCTGATGCTGTATGCGCACGTCAATGAGCTGATGGATGCGAGCGTGTTCGGCATCGGCCTGTACCGGCCTGACCGCGCCACGATCGATTACCCGTTCGCGATCGAGGGCGGCAAGCGCTATGCGCCGTACTCGCGCAGCATGGACGATCCCAACCAGCTCGCGGTCTGGTGCATCGTCAACGAGCGCGATGTGTTCATCAATAACCTGGACAAGGAGTACGGCAACTACATCGCCGACCTCTCGCTCACCTCCAGCGTAGACAATCTGGGCACGCTCGAAGACGGCTCGCTGCCGACGCCACCGCGCTCGCTGCTGTACGTGCCGATTGCGGTCAACGGCCGCATGCTGGGAGTGGTGTCGGTGCACAGCTACGTCGAGAATGCCTACGAGCGCATTCACCTCGACATGCTGCGCACGCTCGCCTCCTACGTCGGGGTGGCCTTCGATAACGCCGACGCCTATCGCCAGTTGCAGGACGCGCAAACGCAGCTGGTGTCGCAGGAAAAACTGGCGGCACTCGGCTCGCTGGTGGCCGGCGTGGCGCATGAACTGAACACTCCGATCGGCAACAGCCTGCTGATGGCCAGCACGCTGCAGGAAAAGACCAGCGACATCGCGCAAAAGTTCGACGGCGCCACCATCCGCCGCTCGGAACTGAAGGTCTTCATCGATGCCTCGCAGGAGGCGTCGGCGCTGATCATGCGCAGCCTGTTCAACGCGGCCGAGCTGCTCAACAGCTTCAAGCAGGTGGCGGTGGACCAGGCCAGCGCGCAGCGCCGCCGCTTTCACCTGGAGCAGGCCACCCACGAAATCGTCGCCACCATGATGAACCAGGTGCGCAAGGCCGGCCACACGCTCGAACTGGAGGTGGAAGCGGACATCGAGATGGACAGCTATCCGGGACCGTTCGGGCAGGTGATGATCAACCTGATTAATAACGCGATGCTGCATGCCTTCGAGGGCCGCAGCGGCGGGGCAATGACGGTCAGCGCCACCCGGCAGGGGACGGAGCGGGTGCTGGTGACCTTCCATGACAATGGGGTGGGCATCCCGGTCGAACACCAGGCGCGCATCTTCGATCCGTTTTTCACGACCAAGATGGGGCAGGGCGGCTCGGGACTGGGCTTGAATATCACCTACAACATCGTCACCTCGCTGCTGGAAGGGAGCATCCGCGTCGAGAGCAGCGCGGAGCGCGGCACCACCTTCTTCATCGACCTGCCGCTGTGCGTGGCGCCGCTGGCGGCATAGAATACGACACGCACGACGTTAACAGGGAGATGCATGACCATCATCACGACGATTGAAGACCTGCGGGTACTGGCGCGCAAGCGCGTGCCGCGCATGTTCTACGACTATGCCGACGCCGGTTCGTGGACCGAATCGACCTACCGCGCCAACAGCGACGATTTTGCGAAGATCAAATTCCGCCAGCGGGTGGCGGTCAATCTGGTCGACCGCACCACGCGCAGCACGATGGTGGGGCAGGAAGTGGCGATGCCGGTGGCGCTGGCGCCGACCGGCCTGACCGGCATGCAGCATGCCGACGGCGAAATCCTGGCGGCGCGCGCCGCCGAACGGTTCGGCGTGCCGTTCACGCTGTCGACCATGAGCATCTGTTCGATCGAGGACGTGGCGGCGCACACCACCAAGCCGTTCTGGTTCCAGCTGTACGTGATGAAGGACCGCGAATTCATCAACCGCCTGATCGACCGCGCCAAGGCGGCGCGCTGTTCGGCGCTGGTGCTCACGCTCGACTTGCAGGTGCTGGGCCAGCGCCACAAGGATATCCGCAACGGCATGACGGCCCCGCCCAGGATGACGCTGGCGAACATCGTCAACCTGATGACCAAGCCGCGCTGGGTCATGGGCATCCTGCGCACGCCGCGGCGCGGCTTCGGCAATATCGTCGGCCATGCCAGCGACGTGTCGGACATGTCGTCGCTGTCGGCGTGGACCTCGCAGCAGTTCGATCCGGCGCTGTCGTGGGCCGATGTGGAGTGGATCAAGCGGCGCTGGGGCGGAAAGCTGATCATCAAGGGCATCATGGATGCCGAGGATGCGCGTCTGGCGGCCGACAGTGGCGCCGATGCGCTGATCGTGTCCAACCACGGCGGACGCCAGCTCGATGGCGCGCAGTCGAGCATCGGCGCGCTGCCGGCCATCGTGGAGGCGGTGGGCAAGCGCATCGAGGTGCACATGGATGGCGGTGTGCGCTCGGGGCAGGATGTGATCCGGGCGCTGGCGCTCGGCGCCAAGGGCGTGTATATCGGCCGGCCGTTCCTGTACGGCCTGGGAGCGCTGGGCGAGCAGGGCGTGAGCAAGTGCCTGGAAATCATCCGCAACGAGCTTGATCTGACGATGGCGTTTTGCGGCCTGCGCGACGTGAACGACGTCGACCAGCGCATTCTGCTGCCCGGGACCTTCTGAACGCCGTCATTGGCGCACGCCGCACATCCTTGCCGGTGCCGGCCAATCCCCGACAAGCTGCGCTGTAAATAGTCCGGCAGGCGGCCGCTCCCTCATGCATAATCAGCTGACAATAATATGACGGAGACATGACTTGCTTACTCGACGTGAACTGCTTGGATTGGCCTTACTCGGACCTTGGCTCGGTGGATGCGGCGGGGGCGACAATCCGGGCCCGAAAAGCGCGACGCAGGGAGGGATCGAGCTGCCCGTTGCGACCACTATCGCGGATGACGACTGGCCGCTTTCGACGCCAGCCAGCCAGGGCATTCCCGCTAGCGCCATGCAAACGCTGCTCGATGAAGGCGCCGCCCACACCTTTTTGTACGGCGTGCTGGTCGTGCGCAATGGACAATTGATCGGCGAGCGATACTACAACGGCGGCAAGTCGTCGGATCTGCGCAGCGTCGCTTCGGTGAGCAAGTCGGTCAGCAGCATGCTGATTGGCCAGACGCTTGCCGCCGGCAAGATCGCCAGCACTGCGGACACACTGGGCAAGCTGCTGCCGAACGAGCTGGCCACGACGCCGAATGCGTATGCCGCCGGGATCACATTGCAGCAGCTTCTCGACATGTGCGGCGGGCAGCAATGGGACGAAGCGACGCGCCAGCTCGATGCCACTGGCGCCCCGGACATGACGGCGTTCGCGCTTGGACTGCCCTCGGATGGCAAGGGAGCGGGCAAGGTGTGGAATTACACCACCGCCTCCTCGCACCTGTTGTCGCCCATTCTGCGCAACGCCAACGGCGTTGACGCGCTTGCGCTCGCGACCAGCAAATTGTTCCAACCCCTCGGCATCGGGCGCGCGGCCTGGTCGCGCGATGCCAGCGGCATGGTGCATGGCTCGTTCGGCCTGCAGCTGCGCACCCGGGACCTGATGAAGCTGGCGTGGATGGCATTGCAGGGCGGGCAATGGAAGGGCAGCACGGTGGTTCCGGCAGCCTGGCTGACCGACAGCTTCACGCCGCATGTGAAGGGGCTGGGCGATTCGGGGGCGTTGAAGAAGATTGGCTACAGCAATCTGTGGTGGTCGGGAACCATCGAAGGTCTCGGCGTGAACCTGGCCTGGGGTTATGGCGGACAGTTTGCGCTGCTCGTGCCGCAATTGAACATGGCCATTGCGACGGCATCGGAACTGAATCTGCCTTATAACACGGCGGACGTCAACGAGACCGCCATCCTGAACCTGATCGGCCGTTTCCTGCGCGCTGCCCAAGCCTGACGCAGGCCAGGGCGTGGACGCGTGCGACAGCCGGGCGCTGCGTGGTGCGCACCCGGCGCGCCAGGTCACGTCATTGTCATACGACGTTCAGCGGTTTCCCGGCCTCGAACGCCTCCACGTTATCGATCAGCATATCGGCCAGGGTTTGCATCGCCCCCGCGCTGGCCCAGGCCACGTGCGGCGTCAGGATGAAATTCGGCAGCCGCAGGGCCAGCAGCGGGTTGTCCGGCGCCGGCGGCTCCTGGCTCAATACATCGAAGCCGGCGCCACCGAGCACGCCGCCGGCCAGCGCGCTGGCCAGCGCCGCTTCGTCCACCAGGCCGCCGCGCGCCGTGTTGATCAGAAGGGCGCCGGGCTTCATTTGGGCCAGCTGCCGCGCGCCGATCATATTGGCCGTCTGCGCGCTCAAAGGCAGGTGCAGGCTGACCACATCGCTGGTGCGCAGCAGTTCATCGAACGTGAGCACCTCGACCCCGGGGTCGTCCACCTTTGAGCGCGACACCACGGCGATGCGCATGCCGAAGGCGCGCCCGATGGCCGCTACCTTCTTTCCCAGCGCGCCATAACCGACGATGCCCAGGCGGCTGCCCGCCAGGTCGGCAATCGGATGACTGTGCAGGCAAAACTGGCTCGACCTCTGCCAGTGCCCGGCATCGACATCGGCGCCGTACGCCTTCAGGTTGCGGCGCAAGGCGAGAATGAGGCTGAAGCAGTGCTCCGGCACCGCCACCAGCGAGTAATCGCGGATGTTCGAGACGACAATGCCGCGCTCGCGGCAGGCATCGAGATCGACATTGTTGGTGCCGGTGGCGGAAATGGCCACCATTTTCAGCTCCGGCAGCTGCGCGATGTCGGCCGCGCGCAGCGCCACCTTGTTGGTGATGGCGATGGTGGCGCCGCGCAGGCGCTCGAGTACCTCGCCGGAGCCGCTGGCGGCGTGTTCGCGCCACTCATGTCCGAACGCCGGGCGGCGCACATTGGCCTTGAGACTGTCGCGGTCGAGGAAGACGATGGTATGCATGTCACAGCCTTTGCAGTTGCAGTTGTGGATAGGTGAGGAACAGGTCGGCCACCCATTCCACGAATACGCGCACCTTGGCCGACAGGTGGCGGTTTTGAGGGTACACCACGTTGATCGGCAGCGGGGTGCTGGTCCAGTCGGCGAGGACGATTTCCAGCGTGCCGGCGGCGACCATCGATTCGGCCATGAAGCTCGACATCTGCACCAGTCCCAGTCCCTGCATGCCGGCCCGCATATACGCGGTCGAGTCGTTCACGGCCAGGCAGGCCGGCGCGGCGATGTTGATCACTTCGTCGCCGCGCGCAAAGTCCCAATCGTAGGTCTTGCCGGTCTTGGTGGAGAAATAGTTGATGCAGCGGTGGCTGGCCAGGTCGTTCGGATGCGTGGGCCGCCCATGCTGGTCCAGGTAGGCGGGCGTGGCGCAGGTGACGAAATGCAGGACCCCGACGCGGCGCGCGATCAGGGCCGAATCGGGCAGGTTGCCGCCGCGGATGGCGCAATCGACGCCTTCTTCGATCAGGTCGACCGGACGGTCGCTGCATCCGAGGTCGACGCGGATGTCCGGGTAGCGATGGAAAAAGTCGGACAGCGCGGGAATCAGGAGGTCGTTGGCGATGCCGCTCGAGACATCGACCCGCAGCCGTCCGCTCGGATTGGCGCGGTTGCGCGAGAGCGATTCCTCCGCTTCGCGCACGTCCGACAGGATGCGCAGGCAGCGCTCGTAATAGGCGGCGCCGTCGGCGGTCACGCTGACATGGCGCGTGGTGCGGTGCAGCAACTTGACTGCGAGCGCCAGTTCCAGCGCCTGTACCAGGGTCGAGACGGTGGCCTTGGGCAGCTGCATGTTCTCGGCCGCGCGCGTGAAGCCCCCAGCGTCGACCACCTGCACAAACACTTCCATCGCTTGCAATTTATTCATATTCCTCCGTATTGTTCAGAATCCTGAACAATCAATTCGCTGTTGCCCTCTTTATCAGATTGTAGAACAAGTTTAAAGTGGCCGTACTGCATCAAAGGATGTCAGGACAACGGGAAGGAAAGGGGAACTTTTTATGCGTTATCAAAAAGCAATCATGTTGGTCGCGACGCTCGCGATGGCGATGCTGACGCTGACGGGTACCGCCCTGACCGACCAGTTTCCGCAAGCGGCGAGCGCCGAAAGCGTCGGTTTTGACGCACTTGCACATGACCTGTTCGGCAGCACGCTGGTGGCCAGGTCCGATGACGAGCCGGGAGTGGCGGAATGAATCGGGTGGACGCGCCGGCGCAGCTGAAAATCCGCGACCTGGAGGTTGCGGGGGCCGAAGGCCCGCTGGCTGCGCGTCTGTATGCGGGCGGCGACGCCGGCGCCAGGAAGGATGGCTTGATCGTGTTCTTCCACAGCGGCGGCTTTGTCGGCGGCGACCTCGATGAAGCTGACGAATTCCTGCGCCACCTGGCCAGCTGCTCGACCCAAAACCTGGTGCTGGCATCGTGCTATACCCTGGCGACCGAGCGCCCGTTTCCCGCCGCCGCCGAAGATGCGCACGCGGTGCTGGTGTGGGCCAAGAAACACAAGGCCAAGCTGGGATGGAGCGGCAAGCGCCTGCTGGTGTCGGGAATCGAAGCGGGCGCCAACCTGGCCGCCGTCTGCACGCTGATCGCGCGCGACCGCGGCGGCCCGGCGCTGCACGGCCAGATCCTGATCATGCCGATGCTCGACCCGGGCTTGTCGACCTGCTCGATGCGCGAAATTCCGCAGGACCCCAGCCAGGCCGGCGTGGCCGCGAGCTACCGCGGCTACCTGCCGAATGCCGCCGACCGCACGCACCCGTATGCGTCGCCGCTGCAATCGAGCCGGCTCAAGAACCTGCCGCCGGCCCTGATCCTGTCGGCCGAAGACGATCCCCTGCGCGACGAGGCGGAACAATATGGCGCCAAGCTGGCCACCTGCGGCGTCACCACCACGGTCAAGCGGATGGCGCCGGCGCCGCTGCAAGACCCGGCCGCGCGCAACGACTGTGCCTGCAAGGCCGTTGCGCTGCATGAAATCGGCAATTTTTTACATGGCCTGGACGCCCCACCCAGCCCACCCTGATACGACGCGTTACCCGTAACACCACCAGTTACCCCCGTGCAGCTGCGCTGAGAGATCCTCGGCGCAGCGTACGGACCCTTTTCGCCTTTTCGCAACACCGCAGGGCGCTGTAGCCTCGCTTACCGCCTGACTCATTAAATATTTTCATCAATAAGAGGAACAACATGAAAACCACTAATCGATTAATGACCTTCGCCCGGCCGCTCGCCGCCGCGATGGCACTGGCGGGGCTGGCGGCATTGTCGCTGGCGGGTTGCGACGACGCGAACAGCAAGGCCCAGCCGGCAGCACCGGCCGGGCCGCCGATCACCGCCGCCACCGTGATCGAGCGCTCGGTCAACGAGACCCAGGAGTTTTCGGGCCGCCTGGAAGCGGTGGACCGGGTCGACATCCGGGCGCGCGTGAATGGCTTCATCACCTCGGTGAACTTCAAGCCGGGCAGCGTCGTCAAGAAGGGCGATGTGCTGTTCGTGATCGACCCGCGTCCGTACCAGGCCGAGGCGAACCGCGCCGAAGCGGCGGTCAGCTCGGCCCGCGCGCGCGCCGACCTGGCCAAGCTGGAACTGGCCCGCGCCGAGCGCCTGCTGGCCGACAAGGCGATCGCGCAGCGCGAGTTCGACGAAAAGGCTTCGGGCCTGAAGGAACTCGACGCCAACGTGCGCGCGGCCCAGGCCTCGCTCGAAGCGGCGCGCCTGAACCTGAGCTACACCAATGTGCACGCGCCCATCGGCGGGCGCGTCTCGAAAGCCGAAGTCACCCTTGGTAACCTGGTCGATGGCGCCGTGATCCTGACCTCGGTGGTGTCGAGCAATCCGATCTACGCCACCTTCGACGGCGACGAAGATACCTACCTGCGCGTCGGCCGTGTGGCCCAGAAGGGCGCGACGGTGCCGGTCAATATCGGGCTGGCCAACGAAAGCGGCTTCCCGCATGAAGGCAAGCTCGAATTCGTCGACAACCGCCTCGATTCGGCCACCGGCAGCGTGCGCATGCGCGCCATGTTCGACAACACCGACAACACGCTCGTCCCGGGCCTGTTCGCACGCGTCCAGTTGAGCGGCAGCGACAGCACGCAAGCGAAGACGGTGCTGATCAGCGACCGCGCCATCGGCACCGACCAGAACCGCAAATTCGTCTACGTGATCGGTGCCGACAGCAAGGCCGAATACCGCGCCGTGACGCTCGGCCCGTCCATCGACGGCCTGCGCGTGGTGCGCAGCGGCGTCAAGCCGGGCGAAAAGATCGTCGTCAACGGCCTGCAGCGCGTGCAGCCCGGCGCGCCGGTGACGGCCCAGATCGTGGCGATGGACCAGGACAGCAAAGCGCCGCAAGCAAAGGCGGACGACACCAAAACAGCCGAACCGAAGGCCGCCGAAGCCAAGGCCGAGCTGAAGGTCGCCGACGCATCGGCTAAAACCAAGGAATAATTCACATGAACTTTTCACGATTCTTTATCGACCGGCCGATTTTCGCGGCCGTCCTGTCGATCATCATATTCGTGGCCGGCCTGCTGTCGATCTTCGCACTGCCGATCTCCGAATACCCTGACGTGGTGCCGCCTTCGGTGGTGGTGCGTGCGCAGTATCCTGGCGCGAACCCGAAAGTGATCGCCGAAACCGTCGCCGCGCCGCTGGAAGAGCAGATCAACGGCGTCGAAAACATGCTGTACATGTCGTCGCAGAACACCTCCGACGGCTCGCTGATGCTGACCGTGACGTTCAAGGTCGGTACCGACGTCGAACAGGCCGAGTCGCAGGTGCAGAACCGCATCCAGCGCGCCTTGCCGCGCCTGCCCGAGGAAGTGCGCCAGATCGGCGTGACCGCCGTGAAAAGCTCGCCCAACCTGACCATGGTGGTTCACCTGGTTTCGCCAACGGGCCGCTACGACGACGTCTACCTGCGTAACTACGCGGTGCTGAACGTGAAGGACCAGCTGGCCCGTATCCCGGGAATGGGCGACACCCAGCTGTTCGGCGCGGGCGACTACGCCATGCGCATCTGGCTCGATCCGCAGAAGGTGGCGGCGCGCGGCATGACCGCGTCCGACGTGGTGGCCGCGGTGCGCGAACAGAACGTGCAGGTAGCCGCCGGCGTGATCGGCGCCTCGCCGTCGAAAGGCGCCGAGTTCCAGCTGACCGTCAACACACAGGGCCGTTTGACCTCGGTCGAGGAATTCGGCGACATTATCGTGCGCACCGGTTCCGACGGTGCCATTACCCACTTGAAGGATGTGGCGCGGCTTGAGCTGGGGTCGAATTCCTACTCCCTGCGCGCTCTGCTGAACAACAAGTCGGCCGCCGCCATCGGTATTTTTGAAGCGCCGGGCGCCAATGCCCTGCAACTGTCGGCCGACGTACGCGCCAAAATGGCCGAACTGAAGAAAGACTTCCCAGAGGGCGTCGACTTCAGCGTGGAGTACGACCCGACCCAGTTCGTGCGCGCATCGATCAAATCGGTGATCCATACCCTGCTCGAAGCGGTGGCACTGGTGGTGCTGGTCGTGATCATCTTCCTGCAGACCTGGCGCGCGTCGATCATTCCGCTGCTGGCCGTGCCGGTATCGATCATCGGCACCTTTGCGGTGATGCTGGGCTTCGGCTTTTCGATCAACACGCTGTCGCTGTTCGGGCTTGTGCTGGCCATCGGCATCGTGGTCGATGACGCCATCGTCGTGGTGGAAAACGTGGAACGCAATATCGCAGCCGGCTTGACCCCGCGCGACGCGACGGTCCAGGCCATGAAAGAGGTGAGCGGTCCGATCATCGCCATCGCCCTGGTATTGTGCGCCGTGTTCGTGCCGATTGCGTTCGTGGCCGGCCTGTCGGGCCAGTTCTATCGCCAGTTCGCCCTGACGATCGCTATTTCGACCGTGATTTCGGCATTCAGCTCGCTGACCCTGTCGCCGGCACTTGCCGCCGCCTTGCTCAAGCCGCACCATGCGCCGAAAGATCGACTGACGCGCGTGATGGACAAGCTGTTCGGCCGTTTCTTCGCCTGGTTCAACCGCTTCTTTGGCCGCGCATCGACCAAGTATGAAGGTGGCGTGAACATCGTCCTGAAACGCAAGGGCATCTCGCTGATGGTGTACGCCGTGCTGGCCGTGGCCGCCGTGTTCATGTTCAAGGCGGTGCCGAACGGCTTCGTACCGGCCCAGGACAAGCAGTACCTGGTCGGTTTTGCCCAGCTGCCCGATGCGGCCTCGCTGGACCGTACCGATGCCGTGATTCGCAAGATGTCCGACATCGTGGCCAAGGTTCCCGGCGTGGAATCGTCGATCGCCTTCCCTGGCCTGTCGATCAACGACTTTACCAATGCGCCTAACGCCGGCATCGTGTTCGTCACGCTCAAGTCGTTCGAAGAGCGCACCGGCAAGGGCCTGTCGGGTCCTGAGATCGCGGCGGAAGTCAATAAACGCCTGGGTGCCATCCAGGACGCCTTCATCATGGTGTTCCCGCCACCGCCGGTCAATGGCCTTGGCACGGTGGGCGGCTTCAAGATGATGATCGAGGACCGCGGCAACGTCGGCTACGACGAGTTGTACAAGGCGACGCAGGCGGTGCAGATGAAAGCCTGGCAGGACCCGCAGCTCGCTGGCGTGTTCTCCAGCTTCCAGATCAACGTGCCGCAGTTGTTCGCGGACGTCGACAAGGTCAAGGCCAAGCAGCTCGGCGTGCCGCTGACGACGATCTATCAGACCTTGCAGATCAATCTGGGCTCGCTGTACGTGAACGACTTTAACCAGTTTGGCCGTACTTACCAGGTGCGCGTGCAGGCCGATGCGCCATTCCGTTCGCACGCCGACCAAATTGCCCAGCTCAAGGTCCGCAACGACAAGGGCGAGATGATTCCGCTGTCGTCGCTGATGCGCATCAAGGATACCTATGGGCCTGACCGCGTGCAGCGCTACAACGCCTACGTGTCGGCCGACATGAACGGCGGCCCGGCTCCCGGCGTCTCGTCCGGCCAGGCGCAGGCTGCCTTGGAGAAGATCGTTGCCGAAGTGCTGCCGAAAGGCGTGTCGTACGAATGGACTGAACTGACCTACCAGGAGATTTTGTCGGGTAACACGATGGTGCTGGTGTTCCCGCTGTGCGTACTGCTGGTGTTCCTGGTGCTCGCCGCGCAGTACGAAAGCTGGACCCTGCCGCTGGCCGTGATCCTGATCGTGCCGATGTCGATCCTGTGTGCGCTCATTGGCGTCAAGCTCACCGGTGGCGACAACAACATCTTTACCCAGATCGCGCTGTTCGTGCTGGTCGGGCTGGCGTCGAAGAATGCGATCCTGATCGTCGAATTCGCCCGCGAACTCGAAGACCATGGCCGCACCATCGTCGAAGCTGCGCTGGAAGCTTGCCGCCTGCGTCTGCGTCCGATCCTGATGACGTCGATCGCGTTCATCATGGGCGTGGTGCCACTGGTGTTCTCGAGCGGCGCCGGCGCCGAAATGCGCCATGCGATGGGCGTGGCGGTGTTCGGCGGCATGCTGGGCGTGACCTTCTTCGGTCTGTTCCTCACGCCGGTGTTCTACGTGCTGCTGCGTACCTTCGCCAAGAAGATGGAAAAGAAATCAAGCGTGGCAGTGCCTGCGCATCTGGAAGGAGCAGTGTAATGACTGATATGACGAGAACCATCACCAGGCGCGTCGCGCCCTTGCTGGCGGCGCTGCTGCTGGTGGCCTGTTCCAGCGTGCCGGAACTGAAAGCGCCGGCGCTCGACATGCCGTCGAGCTTCAAGGAGTCGTCCGAGCCGTTGCAGGCGGCCGACGGCACCCGCTGGAAGGTGGCGCAGCCGGCCGAAGGGCAGGCGCGCGGCGAGTGGTGGCTGGCGTTTAACGACGCCAACCTGACCGCCTTGATCAAGGAAGCCACCGACGCCAACGCCAGCCTGGCGGTGGCTGCGGCGCGGGTGAAACAGGCCAGGGCGCTGGCCGGCCTCGCCGAGGCGGACCGTTCGCCCCAGGTAGGGGCGGGCATGGGTGCGCAGCGCAGCCGTACGTCGGGCGTATCGCGCGGCCTGGCCGACGATGCGCCGGCCGTACCGGGCAATGTGTACCAGGCCAGGCTGAGCGCAAGCTACGAGCTCGATCTGTTCGGCCGCGTGGCCGCCAGTGTCAGCGCATCGCGAGCCGATGCGCAAGCTTCCGAGGCGACCTACAAGTCGGTCTTGCTGGCCTTGCAGGCCGACGTGGCGCAGACTTACTTCAAGCTGCGCGAAACGGACGCCGAACTGGCGACCCTGGCGCGCACCGTGGACCTGCGTGCGCAAAGCGTGAAGGTGAACCAGAGCCGCTACGACAATGGCGACATCGGCGAATTCGACCTGGCCCGCGCCAGGACCGAACTGTCGACGGTGAAGGCCGAGGCGATCGGCTTGCAGCGTCAGCGCGTGCAGTATGAACACGCACTGGCGGTGCTGCTGGGGAAACCGGCGGCCATGTTCAGCGCCGACGTCAACCCGCTGGCGGAATCGGCGCTGCTGCCGGCCATTCCGGCCGGGCTGCCATCGACACTGCTTGAGCGCCGTCCCGACATCACCGCCGCCCAGCGCGCGATGATTGCCGCGAACGCCCGCATCGGCGTGGCCAAGACGGCGATGTATCCGTCCCTGAGCCTGACCGGCGGCCTGGGTACCGAGTCAGGCAGCGGCGGCAATCTGTTCAACTGGAGCGCGCGTTCATGGGTGCTCGGCGCGCTGCTGTCGATGCCGATCATCGACGGTGGCCGCAACAAGGCCAATATCGCGCGCAGCGAAGCGGTGCTGGAGGAGTCGGTTGCAACGTATCGCCAGAACGTGCTGGTGGCCTTTGCCGAAGTCGAAGACAACCTGGCCGGCCTGCGCATTTTGGCAGGCCAGACCGAGCAGATCGACGCGGCGGTGGTGTCGGCGCGCCGTTCGGCCGACCTGGCGCAGAAGCTGTACCAGGCGGGCCGTTCGAGCTATCTCGACCTGCTCGATGCCCAGCGCAACCTGGCTGCGGTCGAACGCAACGCGGTCAAGCTGCGCGGCGACCGCGCCACGACCACCGTGGCGCTGATCCGCTCCCTGGGCGGCGGCTGGCAGTAATGATCCGGTAATCATCAGGTAAGATTCCCACCATCGCAATTGGCGCGGCTTTCATGCCGCGCCAATTGCGTATTCACAGGGCAGGCCATACAATGGCCGCACATGCCCGCCACCTTACCAGACGAGCAGCTGATGCTGCGCTACCGCGATGGCGACCTGCTCGCCTTCGAGGAACTCTATCGCCGTCACTCTGCGGGCCTGTACCGCTTCGTCGCCTGGCGTTCGCCGCGCGCGGACTGGGTCGACGAGATCGTGCAGGACAGCTGGATCAACCTGCATCATGCGCGCAGCCGCTACCAGCCGGAGGCCGCGTTCCGCACCTATCTTTACCAGATCGCCCGCAATCGCCTGCTCGACCTGCTGCGCCAGCAGCAACCGGTGCTGGCGGCGGAACTGGGTAGCGGCACGGATGGCCGCGACGTATTTGACTCGCTGGCCGATGCGGCGCAGGATGTGGTTTCGCCCGACGTCGCGCTCGAACACAAGCAGCAGCAAGACAGCCTGCACCTGGCACTGGCCAGTTTGCCGAGCGAGCAGAAAGAGGCGCTGGTATTGCAGCAGTTTTGCGGCATGAGCCTCGAAGACATCGCCGCCCTGGTGGCAGCGCCGGTGGAAACGGTCAAGAGCCGGTTGCGCTACGCCATGCGGAAACTGCGCGAAGGGAGACTGAGTGAACAACGATGACATGAGCGACGAGGAGTTCGACGCCTTCCTGCGTGGGGAAGACGATCTGTCGCGCCGTCTGCAAGGGGTGGCGCAGCCGGCACCTGGCGCGCAGCTCGATGCGGCGATCCTTGGTTATGTGAAGGCGGGGCTGGCGCAAGAGGCGCGGCCGGCAGCGGCCAACGACGCCACCGGCGGCGACGCGTCGCCACGCCTGGCGCCGGGCCTGGGCCGGCGCTGGCGCATTCCGGCCGGGATTGCGGCGGGCGTGCTCGCCGGCGTGCTGGGACACCAGTTGTACCAGGGGCGAGGCGTACGGATGGAAAGCGAGATGACCGCAGCCCAGGTGGTGCGGCACGAACCGCCTGCGGCGATGGCGCCGGAGCCGGCGCCCATGGCCGCGCCACCGCCACCGCCAGTGATGGCGGAAGCGCCATCGGCGCCAGTGACGGTTGCCGCCGCGCCGGCGCTGTCCACGCCCAGCGCGCCGCCGCCTGTCGTGGACGAAGCCAAGGCAAGCGCCGCTGCCGAGCCGAAACAGCAAATGCAGGATAACTATGCGTCTGCGCCAGCGCCAGCATTGGCGCGCGTGCGGGGAGAAAAAGACATTGCGGCGGACCTGCCGGCAATGAAAGCGGCGGCTGCTCCACCGTCGGAACGCGTGGCCGTCGACGCGAAGCGCAGCGCCGAGACGTCGACCCAGCGGTTCTCCGACAATGCAGCTTCGCCAGGCCTGGCGGTGCGCAAGGAAAACGAGGCGTTCGGACGGCGCGCGGGCCAGGAAGCGGCGCATGCCAAGCGCGCGCGCGACTGGCTGTCGGTGATCGACGCGATGCTCAAGGCGGACCTGAAAAGCGACGCGCTGGCCGAGTGGACCAAGTTCCGCGTCGCCTATCCCGACTATCCGGTGCCAGACGAGATGCTGGCCCGGATCGCGGCAATCAAGCGGTGATGCTCTTCACGGCTTGACTTCGAACTCTCCCACAAACACCGTTTCGCTGCGCTCCTTCAGGCGCAGCGTGATCGACTGCTCTTTCTGGCGCGGCGTGCCGAACGCCGTAAACAGCTTTACCTGCAAGGTCGTCGCGCCCGCCACCAGCTGCTGGCGGTTGCCGTAATAGTTTGCCTCGATCCGGTATTTGCCGGGTGCGGCGCGGCGCAGCGAAAACTCTTCCGGCCCATAGCCGCCCATGAAATCGTTCGACATGCGCGCGCCCTGGCTCGTCAAGCGGTGCTGGTAGCTCGATTTTTCGCCGTTCGGCGCCGTCACCCACAAGTCCATATCGCTGTTGTCGGCGTCCCAGGTCAGCACCACGCGCAAGTCGAGCGGCAGGTTGGCGCGCAGGCGCGGATCGATGCGGCGCACGTCCAGCGGCTTGGCCGACGCCGCCACAATGGCGTTGATTTCAGCCAGGACGATCGTCTCGATATCCGGAAAGCGGCCGTCCCAAGGGCGCTCGACGACCTCGTACAGCGTATCGATCGCTTCCTGCGTGCGGCCGGTGGCCGCCAGCGCCAGGCCCAGGTCGCGCCAGGACTGCGGTTCTTCACCGGCCAGGCGCCGCACCTTCTCGAATACCGGCACTGCAAGTTGCGGCGCATTCGCCTGCAGCAGGCGATAGCCGAGAATGCGCAGCACCGCGCGGTTTTCCAGGTCCATTTCGGCCAGGTTGGACAGTACCCGCAGCGCCAGGTCGCGCTGGCCTTTCTCCAGCAGGATGTCGGCGGCGTCGAGGTAAAAGGCGCTGCTGTCGGCGTAGTCCGGTTTCTGGTCCAGATAGATGGCGTACACGGTGCCGGCATCGGCCTCGCGCAAGCGCTGGATGTAGGGCGCGTTCGGCACCCATTTTTTCAGTCCCATGCCAATCGCGGGAGCGCTTTGCCCGGCCATCGTTTCGTGCTGCAGCACCAGCATCCCGGGTTTGAAATTGCTTCTTTCATCCACGGCCGACGAGAACCTGTTGAAGCCGGCCGGCGCATCCGCCACCATCTTCGCGGAAGGCGCTGGTGCCGGCGCCGCCATAACTGGCCGCGAATATTCCTGGATGAGTACGGGCGCGGCCTTCACCGGCACGCGCGGGAAGGTGGTGTTCCACCAGGCCGTGCGGTTCTGGAAATTCCTCACTACCTCGTCAAGGTGCTTCGAGCGCGCCGCGCCGCGACCGGCGTTGAGCAGTTCCTTGCGCTTGCGCCAGGCGTCAAGATCGTCCGCCGGCGGTTCGATCTCGTAGCGCACGTAGTCGTCAAGCGTCTCCAGCACGATCAGCGAGGTATCGCGGGTCGGGATGCCGAAGCGGCGTCCGATGCGGGCAATTTCGGCGCGATGCAGGTCGGCGTCCGCTTCGAGCGCGCGCAGGCGCATTGCCGCCCAGGTCAGTGCGGCCAGGGGATGCTGCGGCGCGCCGGCGTCCACCTGCAGTTTGATGGTGTCGGTCTTTGCGCCGTTCGCCAGCGTCACGGACAAGGTGGCGTCGGGTGCCAGCAGGCGTCCTGTAATGCGCAGCATGCCGCCTTCGACCGTTCCGGTGCCGGCTTGAATATCGGTCGCGCCGGTCGCCTCCACGTGTTCGACCCGCGCCGGAGCGAAGATCAGCGCACCGATACTGTCCGTTGCGCGTTCCCCGATCCTGATGAACTGGCCATGATGACGTTCGGCCAGCGCTGCCAGGCGGCCGCTATCGGCCGACAGCGCCGAGGTCAGGGCAAACAGCGACTGGTGCGGTGCCAGCACGGGCGCCTTGGCCGGTCCGTAGTTGGACAGGCCGTCGCTCATGAGCAGGTACTGGTCGATATCCGCTTGCGGCTTCCAGTCATTGAGTGCGCTGGCGCCGTCGTAGCGGGTGCTTTCCAGTGCGCGCCGCAGTGCGCTCCAGTTGCCGCCCCGGATATCGAACACTTGCTGCGCTTCCGGGCGGTCGCGCAAGCGCGTCAGGCGCACCTGCACCTGTCCCAGCGCGCGGAAGTACTGATCGAGGGTGGCCAGTTCGGCGTTGATGTCGCGTTTCTCGGCCGATCCGGAGCTATCCCACAGCAGGCCGATGATGCGCGGTGGCGTACGCCGTTCCATGACTTGCGCAACCGGGATCTCGGCCAGGAACCAGCGTTCGCCGAGGCGCTTCTCGGTGTAGACGCGCGTTTTGCTGCCGGCGGCGGTCCGGATGACGATATTTCCGCTGGCCGTAAAGTCCTGGCGCCGCATGTGTGCCTGCCAGGCGCCCGCATCCGGCTCGAACTGCAAGCCGGGTTCCAGTCCGTCCACCACCGGCGCCGTGGTGGCGCCGTTCACGCGGACGGTGAGGTCCATGTCGCGCACTTTTCCGTATTCGAGCGGCAGCCGCCAGGTCGCCAGGCCACCGTGCTGGGACAAGGCTTCGCCGTAGCTCAGTTCCACCGTGCGTGTACTGCGCCCCATGATCGGATACACGCGCAGCTTGAAGTTGTTCCCCTCGGTGACTTCGAGCAGGGCCGGGTCGACCCCGCGCCGGACGATTGCCTCGAATACGGCGCGGCCACGCTCTTTTTCGACCGGAACCGCAGGGCGCATCTTGCCGCCGATGTCGAGGGCGAAGGCATTGATCTGCTGGCCCGCGAGCAGGGGGAATTGCAGATTGCCTTCGAGCTGGCGCGGGTTCGGGTTGTAGAACACCATGCGCACGGTGGTCTGGGCCATATTGCCGCTGATGACGGCACTGACGGTCAACTGGCGCAGCTCGATCGGCTGGGCCGCTGCTTCGGTTGGCATCAGGCGTACCGGCCGTGGCTCGGACATGGTGCGCGATGCGTGGGTGAGGGGGCAGGCGAGGCACAGCAGCGCCGCGCCTAAAAATCGGTTCAACATGGGAGGCTCCGGTTGGCCGGTCGTACCGGCATTGCCTGTGAAACGGAGCAGCGGGTGAAAAGGGGTTAGAACGGAAGCAAAACGCGCTGTTTTTTGTCGAAATATTGTTTCTTTATGGCATTGAAAAAGAATATTCGCAAACGTGCGGACGAAAAAAAAGACAGGCAAGCTGTCTTTTTCTTCTCACTACCGGTGAAACTTACTTCATTGCTGCGTCTTTTTTGGCTTCAGCATTGTCGACAGCTTTGTCGGCTTTGGCTTCTGCTTTGGCTTTTTTCGCTTTCGAATGCGCTTTTGCCTTCGATTTGGTGGCGTCAGCGTTGGCTACAGCGACGTCGGACTTGGCTTCAGCGTGCGCTTTTTCTACTTTTGCATCAGCTTTGGCATCGGCTTTGGCTTCTTTTGCGTCGGCTTTGGCGACCGCTTTCATTTCTTTCGCTTCTGCTTTGGCCACTGGTGCGGCGGGAGCGGCAGGAGCCTGGGCGAAAACCGAGGTAGCGAACAGACCGGCGATCAACGATGCGATAACTTTTTTCATGGTGTTTCCTCAGTGTGGTTATATGGTGGAGCAATTCTTGGGTGCTACAGAGTCACTAACGCGGCCGCTTGTGCATCAGTTGACGCGATTTACAACTACTTACATTCAGCTCAGTTAGCTGGCGAACAGTCGTGCGGCCTGCCTGGCTCTAGACTCGGCAAAAAAAACCACCAAGCGGAGGTCGCCGTCATGGCGGATGCACTGAAGGTCTATCGGTCCAAGCGCAATTTCTCGATCACGTCTGAACCGGCCGACGGCGGCGAACCCGCGGCCGGCGCGCTGACCTTCGTGATCCAGAAGCACTGGGCCAGCCGCCTGCACTACGACTTCAGGCTGGAACTGGACGGCACCATGAAAAGCTGGGCCGTGCCCAAGGGGCCGAGCTACGACACCAGGGACAAGCGGATGGCGGTGCACGTCGAGGATCATCCGATCTCGTACGCCAGCTTCGAGGGCACGATCCCGGAAAAGCAGTACGGTGCCGGCAAGGTGATTATCTGGGACAAAGGGACCTGGCAGCCGCTCGACGATGCGCGCAAGGGCTACGAGAGCGGGAACCTCAAGTTCGAGATGCACGGCCATAAAATGCACGGAAAATGGGTGCTGGTGCGGATGAAGGGCAAGGGCGAAAAGCGGGAGCCCTGGCTGCTGATCAAGGAAAAGGACGATTTCACCAGGCCCGCCGCCGAGTTCTCGGTCGTCGACGAGATGCCCGACAGCGTCGGCAAGCTGCCGATGCCGGGCTTAAAAGCCGTGAAAGCGAAGGCAAAGGCGGCGCCTAAGGCCGGCGGCCGTGGCATGCCCGAGGGCGCGCTCAAGGCGGCCCTGCCCGCATCGCTGTCGCCGCAACTGGCGACCCTGGTCGACCAGCCGCCGCCTGATCCGGCCGACTGGATCTTCGAGGTCAAGTTCGACGGCTATCGCTTGCTGGCCCGGGTCGACGGCAAACAGGTGCAGCTGTTTACCCGCAATGGCCACGACTGGACCCACAAGCTCGAAGCGCTGCACAAGGAACTGGTCGAACTCAAGCTGCCGGACGGCTGGTACGACGGCGAAATCGTGGTCCATGACGAGAACGGACGGCCCGATTTCGGCCAGTTGCAGCTGGCCTTCGATGGCGCGAACACCGCCGATATCGTGTACTTCCTGTTCGATGCGCCGTACTTCAAGGGCTACGACCTGCGCGACGTGCCGCTCGAAGCGCGCCGCGCGCTGCTCGGTGCCGCGCTGGAAAAGACGGCGTCCGGGGCGGTGCGGTTCTCAAGCGAATTCGGCACCGATCCCGGGGAACTGGTCGTTGCCGCCTGCAAGCTGGGACTGGAAGGGGTGATCGGCAAGCGGCGCGACTCGCGCTATGTCACGCGCCGCTCGCCCGACTGGATCAAGCTTAAATGCGGCCAGCGCCAGGAATTCGTCATCGGCGGCTATACCGATCCGCAAGGCGCGCGCGCCGGCATCGGCGCGCTACTGCTGGGGACCTACGACAAGGATGGTGTGCTGCAGTACGCCGGCAATGTCGGCAGTGGTTTTACCCAGGCCGTGCTGCGCGACCTGAAAGACAAATTAAGCGCCCTCGATACCGGCGAGAGCCCGTTCCCGCCCAAGGCGGTCGCGGGCCGCAAGCACCATTGGGTCAAGCCCACGCTGGTCGCGGAGGTCAGCTTTGCCGAGTGGACCAGCGCGGGGGCAATCCGCCATGCCGTATTCCAGGGCCTGCGCAGCGACAAGCCAGCCAAGGGAATCCGGCGCGAAGTGGCCAGACATGTGGAGGATGTGATGCAGACGCAAACGACGACGACGGCCAAGACCAAAGCCAGGGCCGCAAGCAGGAAGACCGAACCGGTGGCACCGGAAGGCAAGCTGCCGGCCACGCTCAAGGTCACCCACGGCGAGCGGGTGATCGACGCGCAAAGCGGCACCACCAAGATCGACCTGATTCGCTATTACGCGCTGGTCGGCACGCTGATGATGGAGCACCTCAAGGGCCGGCCGGTGTCGCTGGTGCGCGCGCCGGCCGGCGTGGGCGGCGAGCTGTTTTTCCAGAAGCATGCGGAAGTGGGCAAGCTGCCCGGCGTGAAGCAGATGGACCCGGCGCTCGATCCCGAGCATCCGCCGATGCTGGAAGTGGGCGGCGTGGGCGGCATTTTATCGGCGGCGCAGTGGAACGTGGTGGAGTTCCACACCCAGAACGCCATCGGCAAACGCTACGAGACGCCCAACCGCATGGTGTTCGACCTGGACCCGGGCGAGGGCGTCGACTGGGCCGCCATCCAGGAAGCGGCGCAGCTGATGCACGCGTTTCTGGACGAACTGGGCCTGCCGTGTTTTCTGAAGACCAGCGGCGGCAAGGGCTTGCACGTGGTGGTGCCGCTCAAGGGCGGCCTCGATTGGGATACGGTCAAGGACTTTTCGCAGGAAGTGGTGCGCCATCTGGCGGCCACGCTGCCGGACCGTTTTGCGTTCAAGAGCGGGCCGAAAAACCGGGTTGGCAAGATCTTCATCGATTACCTGCGCAACGGACGTGGCGCCACCACCGCGTGCGCGTGGTCGGCGCGGGTGCGGCCGGGGCTGGGGATTTCGGTGCCGGTCGGGTGGGATGAACTGGCCGGACTCAAGTCGGGCGACCAGTGGACCGTGCATAACGCGCACACGCGGCTGGACCACGGCAACGCGCCGTGGGCCGGCTACGCGAAGGCCGCCAAAACGCTGACGGCCGCCATGAAGAAGCTGGGCTTCAAGAAGGAGTGACGTTGCGCGCGCGGGCCGCCGGCCCACGCGCTTCACGCTTACTTGATGTTCAGCGCGGCCCGCACGCCGGCGCCGTAGGCAGTGTCGGCCTTGTCGAAGTGCGCCAGTTGGCGTTGCAGGATCTCGTCGTCTACCTGGCTGAGAGGACCGGCCAGGTTGGCGCACAGGTTCAGCTTTTCCTGCGGCGTGAGGAGGCGGAACAGGTTGCCGGCCTGGGTGTAGTCGTCTTCCATGCCGCGCCCGTCGAAGCGGCCGGCGCCGCCGCGCAGTCCCAGTTCCGGTTCGCCGTGGCCCATGCCGCGCGGGGCGCTGCCCACCGCGTTGACGGTGGCGTAGTTCTGCGCGGCGCCGCCGTTGTGCACCGCCATCGTGCCGTCGCGCTGCTGGTTGTGCATCGGGCAGCGTGGCGCGTTCACAGGCAAGTGCTGGTGGTTGGTGCCGACCCGGTACAACTGGGCGTCGTGGTAGGCGAACAGGCGGCCTTGCAGCATCTTGTCCGGCGAGTAGCCCATGCCCGGCACCGCGTTGGCCGGCGAAAACGCTACCTGTTCGACTTCGGCGTGGTAATTGTCGGGATTGCGATTGAGCTCGAAGATGCCGACCGGCTGGAGCGGGAAGTCGCGGTGCGGCCAGACCTTGGTCAGGTCGAACGGGTTCCAGCCAGTGCGCGCTTCCCAGTCGTCCAGTTGCTGCTCGGTCGCTACCTGGAGGCGTACTTCCCACTGCGGGAAGTCGCCGCGTTCGATGGCGCCGAACAGGTCGCGCTGGGCGTAGTCCGGATCTTCGCCGGCGATGCGCGCGGCATCGGTCGCGGACAGGTTCTTGATGCCCTGGCGCGTCTTGAAGTGCCATTTGACGTAGACACGTTCGCCGGCGGCGTTGATCAGGCTATAGGTGTGGCTGCCGAAACCGTCCATGTGGCGGTAGCCGTCCGGGGTGCCACGGTCGGAAAACAGCATGGTCACCTGGTGCAGGCTTTCCGGGGCCTTGCTCCAGAAGTCGAACATCATCGTCGGCGACTTGAGATTGCTGCGCGGGCAGCGCTTTTGGGTGTGGACGAAGTCGGGGAACTTGATCGGGTCCTTGATGAAGAACATCGGCGTGTTATTGCCGACCAGGTCCCAGTTGCCTTCTTCCGTGTAGAAGCGCAGGGCGAAACCGCGCGGATCGCGTTCGGTGTCGGCGCTGCCGCGCTCACCGCCAACGGTGGAGAAGCGGGCGAAGGTCGCGGTTTGCTTGCCGATGTCGCTGAACAGTTTCGCTTTGGTGAGGTGGCCGATGTCGTGCGTGACGGTGAAGGTGCCGTAGGCGCCAGAACCTTTGGCGTGCACCACGCGCTCGGGAATGCGCTCGCGGTTGAAGTGCTGGAGCTTTTCGATCAGGTGGAAGTCCTGCAGCAGCAAGGGGCCGCGTGGACCGGCGCTGATGGAGTTCTGGTTGTCGGCGACCGGAATGCCGGAAGCGGTGGTGATCTGTTGGTCTTGGCTCATGCTTGCAACTCCTCAGTGGTGATTCGATGTGAGGAGTGTAGTTGAGTCAACTATTTAGTCAAAGGCAATTAAATATATCTCAATGATAGTCTATGGCAATCGCCAGCTATTCCTTCTCGACGACGATACCGCGACCATATCCGCCATGCGCGCGGGAGAGCAGCATGCACACCATATAGCCTTTTTCACCTTTTGCCATGGTCTCGACCACGTTGCGTTGATCGGCGTATTCCTCAGTGGCGCGCAGTTGTTCCGCCGTTTTGCCGGATTTTTTGATCTGTTCGGCCAAGCGTTCCTTGTCGACGCCCAGCTTGGGGCACTTTGCGAGGGCATAGTCGGCCGACGCCATTGCTCCCGCAACCTGGGCTTGAATGGCATCCTGCTCGGTGACGTCGGCGAGTGCCGCGCCGGCGCTCAGCGCGAGCAGGGCGGTAACCGCCAAAGTGGCAAATTTCATGGTGATGTCCTGTTAAACGTTGGCAGCTACACTGCGAAGCGATCAACATTATCACATGAACATCGCCCATGTCGGGGGCTCAAACATTCTCGTTCTTGCGAATCCCGCGCACGTTCAGGGCCAACAGGCCGGCGTTGAGTGCGATGAGGGCGTACGCTGCTTCGCCCCAGCCCCAGGCGATCCACATCAGGTTACCGACGATGAGCATCCAGAACGCGACGATGCGTTTCCCCGGTTTTTTGGACCCCATCCACCATGCGGCGGCAAGGCTGATCGCCATCGCCGGCCACTCAAGTAAAGTAAAGATCTCTTCCATGCGTCTCCTGCCAGCTCACGCGGCCTTGCGCCGTGCCGGCGCCGCCTTGGCCGGCGCCGCCTTCGGTTTGGCGGCCGGTTTCGCGGCTGTTTTTGCGGCGCTCTTGGCTACCGTCTTGGTCGCGGTGGTTTTCGATGCCGACTTGCGCGGCTTGACTGGGGGCGCTTCCTCGTCGTCGGCATCGTCCTCGTCGTCGTTGGCCGCCTTGCCCTTGCCAGGCTTCTTGCCCAGGCTTTGCTGAAGCAGTGCCACCAGGTCGATGACGTTGCCTTTGCCGGCCGGCGCCTTTTCCTTCTCCGGCATGGTGATGGTCTTGGTCTGTCTGGCCTTGACCTTCTTTTCGACCAGCGCCAGGATGTCCTCGCGGTAGGTGTCGTGGTACTGCTCCGGTTCCCAGTCCTCGCTCATGCCTTCGACGAGCGCCATCGCCATCTTCAACTCCTTGTCCGTGATGGCGGCGGTCTTCGATTTGGCGGTCGGGATCTTGAGTTCATCGGTGGGACGGATCTCGTCGCTGTAGCGCAGCGTGTTGAGCACGATCGTGTCGCCCTCGCACACCAGCGCCGCCAAGTGCTGCTTGACGCGGATGATCACCGTGGCGATGCCGATCTTGCCGACCTTGCGCAAGGTTTCGCGCAGCAGCGCATACACCTTGTCGCCGCCCTTGCCGGGCACCAGATAGTAGGGCTGCTCGTAGTACAGCAGCGGCACCGTGCCGGCGTCCACGAACGCCAGGATGTCGATGGTGCCGGTCGCCTCGGGGTTCGCGCGGCGCAGGTCTTCCTCGGACAGCACCACGTATTCACCGTCGCCGTACTCGTAGCCCTTGACGATATCGTCCCAGGCGACTTCCTTGTTGTTCCCCTTGTTATATCGCTTGAAGCCGACCGGCGAGAAGTCGCGGCGGTCGAGCATGGTCAGGTCGAGCGCGTTGTCGCGCACCGCCGGATGCATCTCGACCGGAATATGCACCAGCCCGAAGCTGATGGCGCCTTTCCATAGACTGCGTCCCATATGCCGGTCCTTTCCTTAGCCTACGCTGCCTGTGACCGGCAACACGATGCCGGTGATATAGCTCGAACACACCGCCGAGGCCAGGAATACATACGCCGGCGACAGCTCCTCCGGCTGCGCCGGACGGTGCATGTCGGTGTCCTGCCCGAATTTGGCGATCTTCGCGGGCGGCTGGTCGGCCGGATTAAGCGGCGTCCATACCGGCCCCGGCGCAACCGCATTCACGCGGATGCCCTGTTCCAGCAGATTGGATGCCAGCGACATCGTGAACGCGTGGATCGCGCCCTTGGTGGCCGAGTAATCGAGCAGCTTGCCCGAACCCTGCAAGCCGGTGACCGAGCCGGTATTGATGATGGCCGCGCCCCGCTTCAGATGGGGCAGGGCGGCTTTGGCCATGTGGAAGTAGCCGTATATATTCGTGCGCATGGTTTCGTCGAAGCGCTCTTCGGTCAGGTCCAGCAACGACGCCGCATGTTCCTGGAAGGCCGCGTTATTGACCAGCACATCGAGGCGCCCGAATTGCGCGACGACCTTGTCGACGGCCTCCTTGCAGAATGCCATGTCCTTGACATCGCCCGCCACCATGACGCAGCGCCGGCCTTCGGCCTCGATGCAGCGCTTGGTTTCTTCCGCGTCTTCATGCTCGTTCAGGTAAAAAATGGCCACGTCGGCGCCTTCGCGCGCGAACAGCACGGCCACTGCGCGTCCGATGCCCGAGTCGCCGCCGGTGATGATGGCGGTTTGCCCTTGCAGCTTGCCGCTGCCCTTGTAGCCTTCGGCCATGAAGCGCGGTTTGAGTTCCATCGACGCTTCGATGCCCGGCTTGACCAGGTGCTGCGACGGCAGCGGCGGCGCCGGCTGCACCGGGCCGCCGGTCTGCACCGCTTCCTTGCCTTCTTCCTTGCTGGCCGAGGCGTCTCTCTGATCCTGCCTGCCCTGGATCGCGCGCTGCTTGGCGGCGACCGCCTCGACTTGTAAATTCAGTCCGTTCTGATCCGTATTTGCCATGGTGCTTGCTCCCTTCAAACAGGCAGTATCCGACCGGGGCGCAGGGCTGACGGTGCGCCCGCGCACACTGCACACGCGTTGATGTTTGCCGCTTTGGTGCTTTATGGCAAACTGTGAGGCGGGCAGACGCAAGGTATGTTGCCACTGCGTATTTATCCCGCATGATTTCGTGCTCAAGGAGACCCGATGGCGCAGCAGATTGGACTTTTTCTGAATCCGGTAGGACAGCGTCGGGTCGATTTCCAGGGCATGTACGCCGACATGTTCGCGCGCCTGTTCATTGCCGACGGCACCGAGCAGGCCACGCTCCTGCTGGGGCAGGAGCGGGTCGACCTGCTCATCATCGATCTCGAACGGTTTGACAGCAGCTTCGATCTTGACGCGATCGCCGAACTGATCGCGCGCCGCGCCGGTGCGCCGGTGCTGCTGCTGTGCCCCTTCATCAGCGCCGGCTGGCTGCCCGCGCTGATGAAAGCCGGTCCGCTGGCCTACGCCATCGCGCCGCTCGACGATACCGACCTGCGCGCCGCGATCACGGCCCAACTGGACGCGCCCACCACCTCCGGCACGCCCGCCGACGACCTGCGCGCGCTGCTGGCGCTGCGCACCCGCATGCAGCGGGCGCTGCTCGATGTGGACGACATCACCAACGTGGCCGAGCAGATTTGCGTGGCGCTGTGCGACGTTTCCGGCGCCGTGCACGCCTCGCTGTTTCGCATGGACGCACCGGGCGACCTGCAGCTCGAAGCGCAGTATTCGCCCACCGGCCTGAATCTGGCGCGCGTGCTTCACCGCAGCGACAGGCTGCTGCAATCGCCGCTGCGGCATGCTTTTCCGGGCCTGGTCGCCGCGTGCAGCAACGAGATGGCCCTGCTCGACGCGCCGGCCAAGGCGGGCGAGCCGGAACTGGCGCTGTCCCTGGTCGACAAGGGCGTCGAGATGGTCATCGGGCTGCCGCTGGGGTCTGCGCCGGGGAGCGCGCTGGCCGGATCGCTGTGCCTGATGTTCGGGCGTGCGCGCCAGTTCAGCTGCGCGGAACTCGATTCGTTCATGGCGCTCGCCCAGCTGGCCGGCTTTGGCCTGCGCATGGCCGCGATGAGCCGCGAGAACGAAGCTTTGCTGGGACGGGTGACGCACCTGGCCACGGTCGATGCGCTGACCGGGGTGGCCAACCGGCGCCACGGCGAGCACCTGCTCGAACTCGAAATCAAGCGCGCCCGCCGCTACAAGGTGCCGGTGGCGCTGATCGGTTTCGACATCGACCGCTTCAAGGCCATCAACGACCAGTTCGGCCATCCGGTGGGCGACGCCGCGCTGCGCACGGTGGCGGAAGTGACCCAGTCGGTGCTGCGTGCCAGCGATGTGCTGGTACGCTCGGGCGGCGAGGAGTTTCTGATCATCGTGCCGCATACCAGTGCGATCGACGCGCTCAAGATCGCTGAAAAGATCCGCGTGGCGGTGGCGCAGACCGATATCGCGGGCTGCGACCGCCTCACCATTTCGCTCGGCGTGGGCCAACTGGCGGACCAGGAAAGCGCCGATGCGCTGATGCAGCGGGTCGCCGCGGCGCTGGGCCGCGCCAAGCGCGCGGGACGCAACTGCGTGGAGCTGGCGATGTCGTAAGGTCCGTCGCCTGCGCGGGAGCGACGAACGCGCGCGCGCGACGGAGGGTATAATCCGCCATCACCGGCGCAAAGGATAGACAGATCAAGTGGGCATGCTGCATTGGTTAAGAAACTACCAGCGCGTGTCGCTGCCCGGTGATATCAGCGCCGGCATCGTCGTCGCCCTCATGATGATCCCGCAGGGGATGGCGTACGCCCTGGTGGCCGGCCTGCCGCCCGTGGCCGGCATCTACGCCAGCATTCTCCCTCCCATTCTGTACGCGCTGTTCGGATCGAGCATGACCCAGTCGGTCGGCCCGATGGCGATCATTTCGCTCATGACGGCGGCCGCCCTGGCGCCGCTCGCCGCACCCGGCTCCGGCCTGTATAGCGTGCTCGCCGCCCAACTGGCACTCGCTTCCGGCGCGGTGCTGCTGCTGTGCGGCCTGCTGCGGCTCGGCTACGTGGCCAATTTTTTCTCGCGTCCGGTCATGAGCGGTTTCACCATCGGCGCCGCGATCGTGATCGCCTTTGGACAGTTGAAGGTGCTGGCCGGAGGCGCGCTGCCGCAGGTGCACGTGCCGAGCGCCATGCTCGGTGGCGGGGCGATCGTCTTGCTGCTGCTTGCAAAATACTACCTCGCTGCGCTGCTGCGCCGCGCCGGCTTGCCGGCCGGCGCGGCCGATATCGGCGCGCGCCTCGCTCCCATGCTGGTGGTGCTCGGCGCCACGCTGCTGTCGGCCGTCATGGACTTGCCGGCGCTGGGCGTGCAATGCACCGGCGAAGTCGCCTCCGGCCTGCCTGGCCTGAACCTGGCCACCTCCGGCGCCCACTGGCGCGCGCTGCTGCAACCGGCCCTGCTGATCGGGTTCATGATCTTTTTGCTGGGGATGTCGGCCGCCCAAACGCTCGCCCTCAAGCGCCAGGAAAAACTGCAAAGTAATATGGAGCTGATCGGCCTGGGCGTGGCCAACATCGGCAGCGCGCTCACGGGCGGCCTGCCGGTCACCGGCAGCCTGTCGCGTTCGGGGGTGAATTTCGCCGCCGGCGCCAACACGCCGCTGGCGAGCATCATCACCGGCGTGCTGCTGGCACTGGCGCTGGTCGCGCCGACCGGCTGGCTGGCGCTGCTGCCGCTACCCGCGCTGGCCGCCACCATCATCGTCGCGGTGCTGGGCATGCTGGAGCTGGACACCTTGCGTACCGCGTGGCGCTACGACCGCGGCGACGCGCTGGCCCTGCTGGCGACGGCGGGCGGCGTGATCGCGCTGGGTGTGGACTATGGCGTCGTTCTCGGCGTGCTACTCTCGCTCGGCACCCTGATCTGGCGCGCCAGCCGCCCGCATATCGCGGTCCTGGGGCGGATCGCCGGCACCGAGCATTTCCGCAATATCGAACGTTATCCCGCCGGCACCGTGCCCGACGTGCTGATGCTGCGCATCGACGCCAATCTCTTTTTCGGCAATGTGGAAGCGGTCAACGCGCGCATCGAGGAAGAACTGGCGCTGCATCCCGCCACGCGCCACCTGGTGCTGGTGATGACGGCGGTCAGCTCGATCGATACCTCGGCCCTGTTCGGCCTGGGCGAACTGAATCTGGCGCTGCGCCAGCGCGGCATCGGCTTGCATCTGGCCGAAGTCAAGGGGCCGGTGATGGACCGCCTGAAAGCGAGCGACCTGATTGGCGCGATGAATGGCAGGATTTTCCTGAGCGCGGCGATGGCGTCGGACGCGCTGGCGCTCAAATGAAGTCGCATTTCGACCGACTCGGCTACGCACTGGTGCCCGCCGTGCTGTCGGCGGGCGATTGTGCGGAGCTGGGCGAACTGGCGCAGCCGGCCGCCGCGGCGTCGGGCGGCACGCGCTGCCTGCTGTCGCAACCGTGGTGCGCCGCGCTGGCCGCGCGCCTGCGTGCCGATCCCGCGCTGGGCGCTTGCCTGGACCCCGATGCGCTGGCGGTGCAGTGCACCTACTTTGAAAAGTCGGCGGGCCGCAACTGGCTGGTGCCGATGCACCAGGACCTGAGTATTCCGGTGGCGGCGCGGGTCGACGCCCCCGCCTTGCGCGGCTGGTCAGTCAAGGAAGGCGCCATATTCGTACAGGCGCCGCCGGCACTGCTGGAGGAGCTGGTGGCCGTGCGCCTGCACCTGGACCCGTGCGGCGCGGACGACGGCCCGCTGGTCGTGGTGCCGGGCTCGCACCGCGCGGGCGTGATCGCAGCCGCCGGCGTGGCGGCCGCGCGCGCTGTCACCCCGGCTGTTGCATGCATCGCCGGTATCGGTGGGGTGCTGGTGATGCGCCCGCTGCTGCTGCATGCGTCGTCCAAGGCGCTCGGGCAGAGCCGGCGCCGGGTGCTGCACTTCGTCTTCGGCCCGCGTACCCTGCCGTACGGACTGAAATGGAACGTCGCCGTGCAAACCTGCTAGTGACCCGGCGGTGCGCCTTGTGTACTATGCCGGTATCAGAAAAACCGGATCCGGAGACCGACCTTGGACGACTTCATCGAGATTTACGACAATGCCCTGAGCAGCGAACAGTGCGCGGCCATCATTGCGCGCTTCGACGCCAGCGGCAAGGTCGCGCGCGGCAAGACCGGCAACGGCGTCGACACGGCCAGGAAGGATAGCTACGACCTGACCATTTCCGCGCACGAGGAATGGCAGGACGTGGCGGGTATCCTGATGGAGGCGCTGCGCGAGCATCTGTGCGCCTATTTGAACAAGTACCGCATGATGCTGATCGGCGCACTGTCGCCGCAGGTGATCCATCCGGTGACCGGCGAACCGGTGGTGCTGTCGCCGGAGAATTTCGACGAGTGCGGCACCGCCCACATCGATGAGCTGATGCGCATGATGTACCGCGCCGGCCAGATCAACGTGCAAAAATACGTGCGGGCCAGCGGCGGCTACCATCACTGGCATTCCGAGATCTATCCGCAGAACGCCAGCTGCGAGAGCCTGCACCGCGCATTGCTGTTCCAGTTCTACCTGAACGACGTGGAAGAGGGCGGCGAGACGGAGTTCTACTATCAGAAGCGCAAGATCGACGCGCGCCAGGGGCGCCTGATCATCGCGCCGGCCGGCTTCACCCATTCGCACAAGGGCCACGTGGCGCGCAGCGGCGACAAATATATCGCCACCTCCTGGATCCTGTTCCAGCGCGCCGAGGTCCTGTACGGCGCACCCGCCTGATCGCGTCCCCCGTCTTCCACTTCCACTTCCACTAGCAATCGTCAAAATCATGAACCAATTCTTGCGCTACCTGATCGCCCAGGCCTACAACAATGCCTGGGCCAATCACCGCCTGCTGCGCGCCTGCGCCGAACTGCCGCAGGCGGAGTTTGAACTGGCCACGCGCACCAGTTTTTTCCCGTCGATCAAAATGACGCTCAATCACAAGCTGACGGCCGACTGGTTTTATATCGACGCCATCGAACGCGCGGCGCGCGGCGACCAGCCCCATCCCGATTACTGCGAGGCGTTCTTCGAGCCGGAAGAACCGTTTGCCACCTGCGCCGCATTGTGGGCCGCGCAAAAACTGAGCGACCAGCGCCTGATCGCCTATTGCCTCCAGCTCGACGAGGCCACGCTCGCGTGCGACGTCGGCATCCTGCGCGACGACGGGCTCAAACTCGACACGCCCGCGCGCCTGCTGGCGCACCTGTTCCAGCACCAGATCCACCATCGTGGCCAGGTGCACGCCATGCTCGCCGGGACCGGCGTCGAACCGCCGCAGTTCGATGAATTCTACAGCCGTGGCGAGAGCGAAGACCGGGCGCCGGACTTCGCTGAACTGGGTTTCACCGAGGCCGATGTCTGGGGTGCTTGAGCCCGTGACAAGCGGCGATCACCCGTGGTAAATTACAATTGTAACTAAAAGTAAGTATTCTGGCGCAAGCCCCGCAACTTCACAGGCACCCCACATGCATCAAACCAGGCGTCGGCACGTTCACGCCGTTTTCACCCTTGCCGCCCTAGCCGGAACGCCGGCCTTCGCACTCGAGACCCAGGCCAGCGGGCGGATCGGCTTCGGCGCGAGCTTCCGTACCGAGGAGTCGGCGCCGCACTTGCTGGTTCCGTACAACGCGTCGGAGGTGGGCCTGTCCGGGGTCGCCAGCGGGGGCCAGAACAGCGACGACGCCAACCTGAACTTCCGGCGCGGCGATGCCGTCTCGCGCGCGCTCAAGGGCTATCTCGACCTGACGGCGCGCGAGGGCGGCTTCAGTGCGCTGCTGCGGGTCAAGGCCTGGCACGATTTCGCCTTGAGCGGCCATCCTCGTGCCTGGGGCAACAGCATCAACGGCTACACCGCCGGGCAGCCGCTCGACGATGCCGGTGGCGCGCGCCTGTCGCGCTTTTCGGGCGTGGCGCTGGGCGATGTCTTTGTTCAGCACAGCGTGCAGGCCGATGGCGTGCGCGTGCTCGGGCGTCTTGGACAGCAGTCGCTCGCGTGGGGTGAACGCAGCGGTTTTCCCGGTGGCCTGTCCGCGATCAATGCGGTCGACTTCCCGGCCCGGCGCCGCCCCGACGCCGTGCCGCAGGAAGCCCTGGTGCCGGCGCCCATGCTGTTCGCGCGCGCCGAGGCGGACAACGGTGTCGGGGTCGAAGGCTTTTACCAGACCCGCTTCCGGCCATCGGCGGTGGACCTGTGCGGTACCTTCTGGGCCACTACCGACTACGTTGCGCAAGGCTGCGACCATGCCCTCACCGGGCCGATGCCGATTAGCGACCGGGCGCGCCTGGCGCGCGGCGCGTTCGTCAAGCGCATGGACGATCCGGCCCCCGCCGGCGACGGCCAGTATGGCGCCGCCCTGACCTGGAAGTCGGTGCCGCTGGCGCTGGACGTGGGCCTGTACCATGCGCGCTACACCAACCGCAGCCCGCTGCCGGGCGCGCGCAAGGCGCAGCGGACCGGCGCCGGCTTGATCGCGGGCGACCCGGATGGCAAGAACATGCGCTACTTCACCGAGTACGTGGGCGGCATCGCCATGACCTCGCTGACGCTCGCGCACCGGCGCGCGCACGGCAGCCTGTTCGGGGAGCTGACCTACCGCCCCAAGCAGCCGATCCAGCTGCCGCCCGGGGATTTCTTGCCGGCCTTTGTCAATCCCGCTGTCGTTACCTTGCTGCGCAAGGAGGTCGATGCGCTCGCGCCAGGCGCGCTGTATCACGCCTACGACCGCTATCGCACCTATCAGTTGCAGGCCGGGGTGCAGCAGGACTGGCCGCTGGTGGCCGGGATTGCCATCAGCACGCTGGGCGAAGTGGTGCTCAAGCGCGTGGCCGGACTGCCCGATCCGTCGGTGCGCCGTTACGGCCGCGCCGACCAGTATGGCAATGGCCCCGTTAACGGCGCCTGCCCGGTCACCAGCAGCAATGCTGCCCGCCAGTGCAGCGCCGACGGCTATGTGAGTCCGAGCGCCCATGCCTACCGGGTGCGGGTGGACGCGCGCATGGCGCAGGTGGTGAAAGGGCTGAACCTGCACGCATGGGCGCAGCTGCAGCATGAAGTGAAGGGATGGTCGTACGATTTTCTTCTCAACGAGGGTCGCCGCACCATGAACGTGGGCCTGCGCATGGAATTGTTCAAGCGCTACGTGGCCGAGGTGGCGTACCAGCCGGTCTGGGGTGGCGTCTACAACACCCAGGTCGACCGCGATGTGGTGTCGGTGTCGATGGCCGTCAAGTTCTGACGACACGCCGTACGCACCGATCCGGTGCGCATGCGCCGTGGCGGTGCGCCTGGTCACCGTTCGCGGGCGCGCCGCACCGTGAGCGTGCCTCGCGCGCTGGCACGCATCCTGCTCTTTAGGCAGGTATGCGAGATTGCCACCAGACCGATCCTACCCACAGTGCATGGCACGCCAGCCTGCGGCTGCGCTTCGCCGGCGATGCGGGCACCACGCGCCT
The DNA here is from genome assembly GCF_030348125.1 of Massilia sp. DJPM01. Taxonomy (NCBI): domain Bacteria; kingdom Pseudomonadati; phylum Pseudomonadota; class Betaproteobacteria; order Burkholderiales; family Oxalobacteraceae; genus Massilia; species Massilia sp. DJPM01. The sequence goes on along the minus strand of NZ_JAQOZV010000042.1, from coordinate 29,059 downwards.
GATGGAGCGTGTCCACAGCGGGCCGCTGCGCGTGCAAAAGCCGCTGTATCCGGAAGGTCCGCGCATTTGCCACGCCATCATCGTGCATCCGCCCGGCGGCGTGGTGGGCGGCGACCGGCTGTCGGTCGGCATCGGCGCGGGTGCCGCGACCCACGCCTTTCTCACCTCGCCCGGCGCCGCCAAATGGTATCGCGCCAACGGCAAGGTTTCGCGCCAGGAGGTGCTGATCGACGCCGGCGCCGGCGCGGCGGTCGAATGGATGCCGCAGGAAGCGATTTTCTTCAACGGCGCCCGCGTGGCGCTGGAACAGCGGGTCGAGCTGGCGGCGGACGCCAGCTACATCGGCTGCGACATCCTGTGTTTCGGCCGGCGCGCCTCGGGCGAGACTTTTGATAACGGCACCATCAGCCAGCACACCCAGATCCGCCGTGGCGGCAAGCTGCTGTGGTGGGAGCAGGGCGCGCTGCACGGCGGCAGCGCGGCCATGCACAGCCCCCTGGGCCTGAACGGCGCCAGCGTCTGCGCCACCCTGGTCGGCGTGGGCAAGCCGGCCGGCGGTGCGTTGATCGACGCCATGCGCGCGCTCGATCCGGCGCTAGCCATCACGCAAATCAAATCGGTGTTCGTCGCGCGCTACCTGGGCAACGACAGCGAAAGCGCGCGCCGCGCCATCTTCAGCGTGTGGCAGTTATTGCGTCCGCACCTGCTCGGGTGCGCCGCGCCGCTGCCGCGCATCTGGAATACCTAGACAAGAGAGCACAATCCATGGACCTGACCCCGCGCGAAAAAGACAAGCTGCTGATCTTCACCGCCGCCTTGCTGGCCGAACGGCGCATGGCGCGCGGCCTCAAACTCAATTATCCGGAAGCGGTGGCCCTGATCAGCGCGGCCATCATGGAGGGCGCGCGCGACGGCAAGACCGTCGCCCAGCTGATGTCCGGGGGCGCCGCCATCCTGACCCGCGCCGACGTCATGGACGGCATCGCCGAGATGATCCCGGATATCCAGGTCGAGGCGACTTTCCCGGACGGCAGCAAGCTCGTGACCGTCCACAACCCAATTCCCTGAGGGCCGACATGAGCATGATACCCGGCGAATACCTGCTGGCCGACGGCGACATTGAAATCAACGCTGGCCGCGCCACCCGCACCGTGGTGGTGGCAAACAGCGGCGACCGGCCGATCCAGGTCGGCTCGCACTTCCACTTTTTCGAGGTCAATACCGCGCTGCGGTTCGCGCGCAGCGCGGCGCTCGGCATGCGCCTCAATATCGCCTCCGGCACCGCCGTGCGTTTCGAGCCCGGCCAGCAGCGCACCGTGGAACTGGTGGCCCTGGGCGGCGAGCGCATGGTGTTCGGCTTCAACGGCCTGGTGATGGGCGAACTGCCGCCGCACGGAGGCAACTAGCATGCCCTCGATCAGCCGCCGCGCCTACGCCGACATGTTCGGCCCCACCACGGGCGACCGCATCCGCCTTGCCGACACCGACCTGTTCATCGAGATCGAACGCGATTACGCCATGTATGGAGAGGAGGTCAAGTTCGGCGGCGGTAAAACCATCCGCGATGGGATGGGCCAGTCGCAGCGGCTGCACGCAGGCGTGATGGATACCGTCATCACCAACGCCGTCATCGTCGACCACTGGGGCATCGTCAAGGCCGATATCGGCCTGAAAAACGGCCTGATCGCCGCTATCGGCAAGGCCGGCAACCCGGATGTGCAGCCCGGCGTGACCATGGCCATCGGCGGGGCCACTGAAATCATCGCCGGCGAAGGCCTGATCGTCACCGCCGGCGGGGTCGATACGCACATTCACTTCATCTGTCCGCAGCAGATCGAAGAAGCCTTGATGAGCGGGATCACCACCATGATCGGCGGCGGCACGGGGCCGGCGACCGGCACCGCGGCCACCACCTGCACGCCCGGTCCCTGGCACTTGCACTCGATGCTGGGCGCGGCCGACGCCTTTCCGATGAACCTGGGCTTCATGGGCAAGGGGAACGTGAGCCTGCCAGGACCGCTGGAGGAACAGGTGCTGGCCGGTGCCATCGGCCTGAAACTGCACGAAGACTGGGGCAGCACCCCGGCCGCCATCGACAACTGCCTGGCGGTGGCCGAGCGCATGGATGTGCAGGTGGCGCTGCATTCCGATACCCTCAACGAAGGCGGCTTCCTGGAGACCACGCTGGCCGCCTTCAAGGACCGCACCATCCATACCTTCCATACCGAAGGCGCGGGCGGCGGCCATGCGCCGGACATCATCGCTGCCGTCGGGCAGGACAACGTGCTGCCCTCGTCGACCAATCCGACCCGCCCGTTCACCGTCAACACGCTCGACGAGCACCTCGACATGCTGATGGTATGCCACCACCTCGACCCGGCCATTGCGGAAGACGTGGCGTTCGCCGAGTCGCGCATCCGGCGCGAGACGATAGCCGCCGAGGACATCCTGCACGACCTGGGCGCGATTTCGATGATGTCATCCGACTCGCAGGCCATGGGCCGGGTGGGCGAGGTGATCATGCGCACCTGGCAGACCGCCCACAAGATGAAGCTGCAGCGCGGGGCGCTCGCGCCAGATTCGGCGCGCAGCGACAATTTCCGCGTCAAGCGCTACATCGCCAAGTACACCATCAACCCGGCCATCACGCACGGCGTGTCGCACGCGGTCGGCTCGCTCGAGGTGGGCAAGATCGCCGACATCGTGCTGTGGAAGCCGGCTTTTTTCGGCGTCAAGCCCTCGCTGATCCTCAAGGGCGGCATGATCGCGGCGGCCCAGATGGGCGACCCGAACGCCTCGATTCCCACGCCGCAGCCGGTGCACTACCGCATGATGTTCGGCGCCTTTGGCGGCGGCCTGAAAAAATCGTTCACCTTCGTCTCGCAGGCCGCCTACGACGCCGGCATCGGCGCGCAACTCGGTTTGACCAAAACGCTCATTCCCGTGCACGGCATGCGCCACCTGCGCAAGCGCGACATGATCCATAACGGCGCCACGCCGCACATGGAAGTCGATCCCGAAACCTATGAAGTGCGCGCCGACGGCCAGTTGCTGGTCTGCGAGGCGGCGGCCGTGCTGCCGATGGCGCAGCGCTATTTCCTGTTCTGAGAGGCTTTACGATGATGACATTGCACACCAAGCTGGCGCACGCCGGGCGCGTCGACGATGAACTGGTGCTGGCCTACGACCAGCGCGAAAAATGCCGCCTGCGCGCGCGCCTCGCGTCGGGCGAGGAGGTGGCGCTGTTCATGGTGCGCGGCACGGTGCTGCGCGACGGCGAACTGCTGACGGGCGCCGAACAGCGCGTGGTGCGCGTGGTCGCCGCCAGCGAGCCGACCTACGTGGTCCATTGCGGCACGCCCCTGATCATGGCGCGCTGCGCTTTCCACCTGGGGAACCGGCATACGCAGGCGCAGATCGGCGACGGCTTCCTGCGCATCCGGGTCGACCCGGTACTCAGGGAGATGGCCGAGGGCCTGGGCGCGCGCGTGGTGCAGGAGAACGCGCCGTTCGAGCCGGAGGCGGGCGCATATGCGGGTGGAGGGCACAGCCACGGCCATGAGGGCCATCTGCTGGCGCCGGTCCCGCTGCGCCAGAAGATACACCGGCCCAGCGATCCGGCACCGGCATGAACGCCAGCGCGCTGCTGCACCTGCTGCAGTTTGCCAGCCCGGCGCTGCCGATTGGCGGCTACAGCTACTCGCAAGGGCTGGAAGCGGCGCTGGAGGCGGGCCTGGTCACGGACGCCGACAGCGCCCGCGCATGGATCGCGCGCCACCTCGACGAGGTGGTCGCGCAGTGGGATGCGCCCCTGTTCTGGCGCCTGCTCAAGGCCTTCGAGGCGCACGACGACGCCTCGGTGGCGCTGTGGAGCGAGCGCTTCCTGGCCTCGCGCGACAGCGCCGAGTTTCGCGCCGAAACCATCCAGATGGGCTATTCGCTCACGCGCCTGATCGCGGAGCTGGGTGTGGCCGAGGTGGCTGCGCTGGGGCCCGAGGTGGCGCTGCCGACGGCCTTTGCCTGCGCGGTCGACGCGCTCGCCATCCCGCACGAGGAAGCGCTGCTGGCGATGCTGTTTTCGTGGGTTGAAAACCAGGTGCTGGTGTGCGTCAAGTCGGTTCCGCTGGGGCAGGTGGCCGGCCAGCGCATGCTGCTGTCGCTGCGCCCGCACATCGAACAGGCGGCGCGGCGCGCGCAAACGCTGGACGACGATGCCCTGTCGAACTGGTCGCCCGGCCTGTCCATGCTGTCGATGCGGCACGAGGCCCAGCACGGCAGATTGTACCGATCATGATTTTCAAGGAAGAGAGAGACGGCATGACATCAAATCCCCTGCGGGTCGGCATTGGCGGCCCGGTTGGTTCCGGCAAGACGGCACTGTGCGAAATGCTTTGCAAAAGCATGCGCGACCAGTTCGACATGGCGGTCATCACCAACGACATCTACACGCGCGAAGACATGGAGATCCTGCTGCGCGCCGGCGCGCTGCCGGCCGAACGCCTGATGGGCGTGGAAACCGGCGGCTGCCCGCACACGGCGATCCGCGAGGATGCATCGATCAACCTGGAAGCCATCGCGCGCATGCAGGCCGATTTTCCCGAGCTGGATCTGATCCTGATCGAGTCCGGCGGCGACAACCTGGCGGCCACCTTCAGCCCCGAACTGTCGGACCTGACCCTGTACGTGATCGACGTGGCCGGCGGCGAAAAGATACCGCGCAAGGGCGGGCCGGGCATCACCCGCTCGGATCTGCTGATCATCAACAAGACCGACCTGGCGCCGCATGTGGGGGCCAATCTCGACATCATGGCGCACGATGCGCAACGCCAGCGCGGCGAGCGGCCCTTCATTTTCACCAACCTGCGCAGCGGCGAAGGCGTGGCGGCGGTGGTGGCCTTCATCCGCGAACAGGGCTTGCTCGATGCCGGATAAATTTGTTCGCGCTTTCGGCATGCTTTGGCGAGCCGCGAAGCGTTCAAGCGGCAGCAAGAAACGTCACCTGAAGCGCTCATGGACATTCAGCGCGTGGTTCGATTCTTTTATGTGCGGTTGCATGCCTTTGGCGGAAAGGTCGAGCGGACAAAGCAAGCATCATGGCTACTTTAAAGGGCACAGCAATCCTTAGTTTAAATGACCATCTTGACATCCGGCGATCGTTGCCGCTATCGATATGTACACCGTGCCGATGCCATATAACGTTGGCGGTGGCGGCAAAGCTGTCGATCGAAACGAGGTCGTGATCGTCAGTCGGGACCGCAGGCTTGATCCGGTGGGGCTGTTCTAAGCTATCTGATCCTGGATGCCTTTCTTGTAAGGATGATCTGTAATAGGCGGGTGCGGATAATAATTGACCCAAGGCAATGTTTTGACTATTGAAGTCGGTATTCTTTGTTTTTCCGCTGGCGATTGCCTCCAGCATTCTCCCCGTAGAGGACAGGAAAACCAATGCCGATGCCCAATGCCAGCCTGTGTCCGTCACCTATTCGTCTCCTACCTTCCGCCCTGATACTGCTGCTTGTGATGCACGGCATTGCGCGTGCGGAGAACGGCCTGCCAGAGGGAACGCTGGGCTGGTGGTATTACACCGGCTTCCTTAATCCAGATCGTTATGCGGCCGACCCGATTTCTGCCTGCCAAAAAGGAGCGATGCACCACGCGCGGCAGCCGGTTGTCGCGATGCGGCCGGTCAAAGGCCGCCGCGACTACTTTGAATGCGCCTATAAGTGGCCCAGCTCACACGGCCCCGTTTCCTGGCTTGGGGAGACCATCCTGCGGTGTGAACCGGGGCGGCTGTAGATGTCCATGAAGAGGTACAGATAGAAGTAGATGCCCATGACCGGCGTCGGCAAATAGGTGATGTCCCAGCTAAACAGTTGACCCGGTGCCGTTGCCGCCAGCGCACGCGGCTTGTGGCGAGGTTTCGCAGGCTTTTCAGCACCACGGTGCTTGAGCTGGTTCTCGGCCTTTAGCACACGATAGAAGGTCGATTCCGAGGCGACATACTCGCCCTGGTCGACCAATCGTGGCACGATCTGGCTTGGCGGGAGGTGGCCGAATTCGGGCGAATTGGCGATCTCCAGAACGCGCTGACGTTCCAGCTCGCTTAGGCGGTTCTTGGGCGACTGCACCCGGGCAGGTCGACGATCACAAGCACCTTCAGCCTTATCGTTCTGCCAGCGCTGCAAGGTCCGCTCGCTCAGCGCAATTACCTCGCAGGCACGCCACTGGCTCGCTCCGGCACCGACCGCCTCGGCCACCAAGGCCATTACCTGGTCGCGCTGCGGGAGGGCGGTCATCACTCCTCGTCCTCCCACAGCGCGCGGAACTTTTTTTGCAGAATCAGCAACGCGGCCGCCTCCGCCAACGCGCTATTCTTGCGCACAATCTCGCGCTCAAGTTTGGCAACCTTGTCCTTCAATGTGCGCATTTCGCGCACGCCCGTTGCGGGCTCTTTTACTTCGGCGCAGAAGGCCGCCTCCCAGCTGGTCAGGTGATGGGGGAATATCCCGTGCCCGCGGCACCATGCCTGCAAAGCCTCATCGGATAATCCACCGGTTGCCCGCAACGCGGCAAACTGCTCTGCGGCAGTCCAGTCCTGGGGGCGCTTCTCGCGCGTGGTCGGCGCGTCCTTATTGGTCACAACTTTATTCTTCATCCAATATTTTAACGTGTGGTAATTCACATTCAGGTCTTCCGCGACCGACTTGATCGACCGGTGGCCACGTGAATACGCTTTGACCAAGGCTTGCTCGATAAATGCTTCGGGATACTTTGATGTCATTGGTGCCTCTATAAATTGAAAAATTAGAGGCGATAACTAGTTCCGTTGCCGGGCCGCGAGCCCAGCATCGGCATCCGTCCTGCTCGAAAAAACATCCCAAACCCGACGTCTTGAGGGAACGGGTTCCGCTGCGCTCCACCCGTAACACCCGTCCCCCACGCCCGGAAACGATGTTAAAGATAAAGCAAAAAAACGAACCGCGAACCCCACTACAACGATCAAGATCAGGACATAACTTTGTTCAAAAACACACCCGACAAGTAGTCTGACACAGGGGGGGGGCGGGTTATTCAAAAAAGAATCCACCTAAAATCATCGGAGGAGTGCAAGTCATAGAAGTAATTTTAGAGTAACAACAGTAAGTCCGACGCCGAAAACCCGGCGCGGACGCGGGCAGCCCGTCAGGTCTGACGAGCGCCGCGAATACATACATCCTGATAGGGGTACCTCGAAAAACCGGCCCAACCGTGGCATCATAGCGACTCCACGTTGCTGACCGAATTTCATGGTCAAGACGAGCCTGTTTGCCGACCAGGAACGCAAAGCCAAGCTGAACAAGCTTGGTGATGCGCTCAAGGTGATGGAGCAGCATGTCGACTTCATCGCGCTTGCCGATGCGGTTGACGGTCGGGCGGCGAAGTCTTGAAACAATGTGGTCAGAACGGAGATGGCGAGCAGTGGAAGCAAAAATTCACACTGCCGCCGCGCTTCTAAATTGATGTCATGGTTTTTATGTCCATATTGAAAATAAATCTTCTAGCTGCGCATTAAATGCTAACTTGGATTGCGTCGCGACCGCCCACCGGATCCGGGAAGAGGCGGCTGTTGCCCGCCGACCTGAGTGCATCGGTCTTGGTTTTCCCATTGGCAATTGGCTCCAGCATTTTCCCGTAGAGGATAGGAAAACCCACGCAAGGACCTTGCGCACGGCGCTTGCGATTTGCCTCATTTGATCTATACTATTGTCTCAAAGGAGGCAATCATGTCAAGTTCCAAAGTAGAAGAAGAACTAACGGCACCGGCCGGACCTACCGCTGGCAAGGTGGCGCGGTCAGCTGTTAGCGGTACGTTCGTCGGAGCGAAAGCAAGGTCCAAGCGTCCGGTTACGATGATGGGCACGCAGCTCTACCGTCTTGATCCCCAGGAACGAATCGCAGTGATCCGGCAGGGCATTGACGCGTCGATCATTGGCAATTTGTCCTTGCGCATGGGCATGAGCAAGGAGAGTCTGCTGTCGAGCCTTGGCCTGTCCCGCGCCACGATCAGCCGCAAGGAAAAGGACGCGACGGTGCTTTCCAAGGACGAGTCGGAACGGGTGCTCGGCGTTGAAACGCTGATCGGTATGGTGCAGACCATGGTCGAACAGTCTGGCGACCCCTCGGGCTTCGACGCCGCGCGCTGGGTGTCGAACTGGCTGTCCAAACCGCTGCCGGCGCTGGCCGGCGCGACCCCGGCCAGCTACATGGACACGTTCGAGGGCCAGAAGCTGGTGGCCGAATTACTCTCGATGAGCCAGAGCGGGGCATACGCATGACCGTGGCTGTCTGGCGTATCGCGGTCGAGGCGCCCACCTACACCGCCGATGACCTGAGCGGTACCGGCGCGAAAATATCGGGCGGACGCTGGAACAGCAAAGGTACACCTCTGGTCTACAGTGCCTCCAATATCGCCTTGGCTACCATCGAAACGGTGCATTACCTGAGCAACGGGGGGCTGCCTTTCAATCGCTATCTTGTGCGGATCGACATACCTGAAATTGTATGGGAAGCTCGCCAGGTACTCGCCCCTTTGCCAGGGGGATGGGACGCAATTCCGGCCGGCCTGAGCGCGAGGAATGCGGGAGACGGGTGGGTCGCGTCCGGCACCACCGCCTTGCTGCTGGTGCCTTCCGTGATCGTGCCTGACGAATACAATGTGCTGATCAATCCTCGGCACCGCGACGCGGCAGCGATTACCGCAACCACGATAAAGCGCTGGATTTACGATCCCCGATTCTTTCCGTAAATGAGCCGCCAGGCGCTGAAAGCCCGCAAATCAGTGGCTTAGAATCGCTGCACAGTACAACAGGGGCGTTACGCTGTTAGACAGTTAGACAGATAGACAGTTAGACAGATAGACAGATAGACAGATAGACAGATAGACAGATCGGCAGTCGCAGGAGTGAAGCTGTGCGTCTGGCCAACCTGGAACGGCACTGGCTTTTCCTCGCCGCCCTGGCATTCCTCGCAAACTTCAGCGCTATGGCGCCTGCCATCTGGATAGCCAGGACAAGGAAAGTAGCCCATGTCTAATGCTCCCATGCAACGTCTCGCCGGAAGGCAGTGTCTATGGCTTCCGCTACGTTGCTTGTGAATGTGCAGATGGACAATACTTTGCGCACTAGGGTGAAGGGCAACGGCCGCTGCGCAACTACGGGACTCGCACCCGCCGCCTTGCCGGCTTGATCCGCATGCATGTTTCGATTATGATGGAAATGTCGCAGCAGCCGGTATCGGCACGCAACGCGGCGGCGCGCCGCGCATTCCCCCGACACTTCCCGAGACACTTCAATGACCATCACCATTTACCACAATGCGCGCTGCAGCAATTCGCGCCGCGCGCTTGAACTGATCCTTGCCAGCGGCGCCGAGCCGCATGTCGTCGACTACCTTGCCGAACCGCCCACGCGCGCCGTGCTGGCGGACCTGATCGCACGCGCGGGGCTCGGCCTGCGCGACGCCATGCGCAGCAAGGAACAGGAATACGCCGACCTTGGCCTGGCCGATCCGGCCGTTGGCGACGAGGTCCTGCTCGACGCCATGGTGGCCCATCCAACCCTGATCAACCGCCCGTTCGTGGTCACGCCGCTGGGCGTGCGCCTGTGCCGCCCCGGCGACCTGGTACTCGACATCCTGCCGCGCAAGGAAGCCTGAATGGACATGACCTTGCCCAACCTGAGCGAAGCGCAGTTCGACCTGCCAACCCGGGACAAGCTGGCGGCGCCGGTGCGCTTCGACCATCCGCCGCGCATCCTGCTGCTGTACGGCTCCCTGCGTGAGCGCTCGTTCAGCCGCTTCCTCACCGAAGAAGCTGCACGCATCCTGGCGCACATGGGCGCCGAGGTGCGCATCTTCGACCCGCACGGCCTGCCGGTGACCGACAGCGAAGCGGCCACCCATCCCAAGGTGGCCGAATTGCGCGCCTTGTCGCTCTGGTCGGAAGGGCAGGTATGGTGCAGCCCTGAGCGGCATGGCGCGATCACCTCCGTGATGAAAAACCAGATCGACTGGATTCCGCTCGAAGTGGGCTCCACCCGGCCCACCCAGGGCCGCACGCTGGCGGTGATGCAGGTGTCGGGCGGCTCGCAGTCGTTCAATACCGTCAACACCCTGCGCCTGCTCGGCCGCTGGATGCGCATGGTGACCATTCCGAACCAGTCGTCGGTGCCGAAAGCGTACGAGCAGTTCGACGAGGCCGGGCGCATGAAGCCGTCGCCGTTTTACGACCGCGTGGTCGATGTGATGGAAGAGCTGTTCAAGTTCACGCTGCTGGTGCGCGAGCGCAGCGATTATCTGGTCGACCGCTACAGCGAGCGGCGCGACGCCGCCCAGCGCCAGGCGTAAAAGCGGCGCGCCGCCTAGCGCCAGCAATACGGCCAGAAGGTGAGCGCGCCGATCAGCACCGCCCCAACGGCGGCAATCAGCACGCCGCCGGCCGCGATGTCCTTGGCATGCTTGACGGCGATCGCGTAGCCCGGCGAGACCACGTCGCACACATATTCGACCGCCGTGTTGATGGTCTCGGCCACCCACACGGCCACCATCGCCACCACCAGCCAGCGCCAGTCGGACGCGCTGACCTTGAAATAGAACGCCAGCCCGGCCACGGTCACGCTCGCGATCAGGTGCAGCCACGCGTTGTGCTGGGTCTTGAGCATGAACACGATGCCCGCGATGGCGTAGCCGAAGCTCTTGGAGCGCGCCGCCAGCGAAAAAGGCTGCGGCGTGCCGACGTTTTTAGTCTCGTTCATGGTTGGTCCGTAGGGTTGATCAAGCGCCAGTCCTGGGCCTGGCCCGGCCGCCGCGCAGCCACGGTCAGCCATGATGTTAATCCGATGACGCCACCGATCACAGCGGCGAGCAGCACGCAGCAAGCCATTATCCGCCTCCTTGCGCGCGCACGTGCAGGCTGGTGCGCCCGCCCAGGGTCAGGTTGAAGCGTGCCGCGCCGCCGGCGTCGGCCGTCATCGCGATGTCGTTGGCAAGGTACTGCGCGTTCGGCCGCAGGCCGCTCAAGCCGATGGCGTGGACGCCGTCGGCGTACAGCACGGCGCGCAGGCCATCGCCATCGGCGTGGGCGCTGGCGACCAGGATGGCGGGGTAGGCCAGGCCGTCCAGTTGCGGTCCCGCGAGCGCCGGCGGCGCCTGGATCAGTTGGCGGAAGCCGTCGCGGGTGCCGGCGCGCGCCATCAGTTCCACGCCATGCGCCCAGACCGACGCCTTGCGGCGGTGGATCACGCCATCCTTGAGTACACTCGGGCATTCCATTTCCAGCGCTTCCATGCAGGCGCGGTTGACCGCGCTGTCGCCCAGTTCCGCCGCTGCCAGCGCGGTGGCGCTGTAGGCGCTGGCGCGCGAGAAGCCGTAGTTGCCGGTATCGATAGGCCAGAAGGCGCGGCGGCGCAACGCGCCATTGCGGTCGAACAGCTGGCGGCGCAGCAGCAGCCACTGGCGCCGTGCCAGGTCGGGCGCGATCGTGTTGAGGAAAAAGCAGGGCATCGCCAGCGGCATCACACCGCCAATGGCTGGCAGGGCCAGGCCGGTACGGGCCGATTTGCAGGGGACGTAGCGCCCGAAACCGTCCAGGAATTCGGCTTCCAGATGGTGGCGGAAGTCCTGCGCGCGGCCGGCCCAGCGCTGCTCGCGGTGCTGGGCGTCGAACGCCATGATCGCGCTGGCGCCGATGGTATTGCAAAGCGGGTAAACCCAATTCGGTTCGCACGCAATCAGGTAAAACGGCGAGGCCGTGTATTCATGTTCAAGGCGCCGCAGCAGCGCGCCGGCATCATGCACGTAGCGCTTGCCGGACGGGTGGGTGAGGGTAAAACGGCCCGCTTCGGAAAAGTCGCGCCGTCCCGTGCTGGCACTGAACAGCGCCATTTGCAGCGCGACGAAGCCGGTGTACATGATGTTTTCGCGCGCCACCGGGTCGGGATCGGCGTGCAGGTTGCCCCACAGGTTTTCCAGGCCCCAGTACGACCAGACCTGGTGCTGCGCCTGTTTATCGAGCAGCGCGATCTGGGCCGTGTGCATGTAGCCGCGAAAGGCGGGCGTGAAACGCGCCTGGGTCAGCGCCACGCCGTAGGCCAAAAAGTTCAGTTGATAGCGGGTGGCGGCGGTTTGAAACTGGTCGATTTTCTCGAAGCCGTTGAACTGGTCGAGCGGCTGCAGGGCGCGGTCGAGCGCAAAGCGCAGGCGCTGGAGGTGGTCGAGCGACATCTCGGGCGCGTCGGCGGCGTCGCCGGCGGCGTTGAAGATCACGGCCAACTGGCCGCACTGGCTCGCCAGGTAGGCATTGTCGATCCGCCGTTGACGGCGCGCCAGCGCGAACCAGGCGCTCATGGCGATGGCAGTGGCGCCCAGCGCCAGCGCCAGGCCGGCGTAGACCATCTCGATGGTGGACGAGCGCAGCGCGCCGTGGCGCATGGTGGCGGCGCCGATGGCCAGTCCCAGCCAGGCCAGGGGCGGCGCCAGGATGTTGCCGGTACCGAACCAGACCAGCAGCGACACGCCGAATGCGGCCATGCCAGCCAGGGCAGCCAGCAGGTGGCCGATGCCATCTCGGGTGCAGATGTCGGCATGGGCCAGGAATCCGCCCCCGGGAAAAATCAATCCCATGCCGAAGATGCGCAGGCTGTCCTGGTGCGCCAGGAACAGCAATGCCGTTCCGGCGCCAAGCAGGGCCAGGTAGACCACGAACAAACGGATGACGCGTGCCTGCGTGACGGGGCCGAACAGGCGCGTGTACGGCGGCAGCGGAACGATGTCGGTGTGGGGGTGCATGCCTGCCAGCCAGTCGGATAAAGCGGGTATTTTACTTGAAATGCAATACGGAAATATTTAATTGGTATCAATTTCAACCCGAATTCATTCCCCCTCGCAGGGCCAGGATGTGGCCTGCATGCCGGTGCCTGCAACAAACAACGCTTTATGACAAGCAATGCGCGCCGGATTACTCATTAGCATGCCTTTATTCTTCCGACAGGAAATAAAATGTATTTACTCCGGATATTTTAATTTACAATGAGCAATTGTTTGCAATAGTGCTGCTTAGAACTGTTGCACCGTTCAGATTGTCAGCCGGAGTTGAGTAATGAATTTTCAAGAAGGCCCTTTCGCAGGGGGGCTGGAGACGTTTATCCGGACCCCGTCGATCACGATACGCTCCGGCGTACCGGTCGGCTTGCCCGCCTCGCAATACTGGCGTGAACGGCTCAAGCTGCATGCGCGCGCGCTCCTGAACCGCCGCGTCACGGGCCAATGGCTGCGCGTGCTCAACGCCCATCCGGTGTTTTCCGACCTGGTGCGCGACACCCCCAAGCTGCTTTACAAGATTTATCGCCCGTACATGAGCAATGTGCTGTGCGCCGAAGCGCGCTTGCGCGTGCTGGCGGCCCATTACGGCTTCGTGTTCAGCCGCGGGCTGGGGCCGATGATCGTCGCCGCCGCGCGCGCCGGCGTGCCGCTCGGCGCGGTCGAGGGCAAGACCGGCACCATCTACGAGTTACAGTTGCGCGCCGTGTCCACCATGGAACGCGAAGGCGAGCTGGTGCTGCAACTGTGCGACGCCGGCACCCCGGTATTCTCGCTGGCCTTCACGTTCGCGGAAGAAGAGGGCGAGACGATTGTCTGCATCGGCTGCATCCAGGGGCCGAAAGGCGGCGATGGGCTGGAAGCGATCCGCAACGCCACGCGCGAGTTGCATGGCGTGCGGCCCAAGCATTTGCTGGTGACCCTGGTGCGCCAGCTGGGCCACGCCTTCGGCTGCGGCCGCGTGCGGCTGGTTGGGAATGCCAACCGCGTGGTGCACGGGGCGATCCGGCGTGGCAAGGTGCTGGCCGATTACGACCAGATGTGGAACGAGCTCGGCGCCGAACCCCGGCCCGACGGCGATTTCGGGCTGGCCTGCGAGCCGGTGCGGGAACCCGACATGGAACAGATCCAGTCGAAAAAGCGTTCGGAAGCGCGCAAGCGCCATGCCGTCGTGATGGAGCTGGCCGATGCGCTGGTGGCCAGCATGGTCAAGCGGGTTGCCGGCTGACCTCCATTCCCTTGCCGATCAGCAAAATTGCCCAACCGGGCTCAGACCCCGGTTGGGCAATTTTGCTTTACGGGGCGTCCGGTCAGTGCCGGGCCGGTGCCGCCGGGCAGCCGGCCCAGCTGGTGCCGGCGGGAATGTGTTCCCCCTTCATCACCAGGGTCAGGGGCCCCAGGCGGGCATTGTCGCCGACCTTGGCGCTGTAGAGCACGGAACTGCGCGGTCCCATCGTTACCTTGCTGCCAATCTCCACGTGGTCGATTTTCATTACCCGGTCTTCAAACAAATGGGTCTGGGGACAGGCGAATGCGTTGAGCTCGCTGTAATCGCCGATCGATACGCAGTCGAACTCGGTAATGTCGGTCGTGTCCAGGTACACGCCACGCCCCATCTTGCATCCCAATAAGCTGAACGCCACCGGCAACCACGGCGTGCCGCGCAGATAGCGCATGAAATTGGGCACGGCAATGCCTTCGTACAGATTGGTCACGCCTTCCGACAGCCATACGAACGGGGTCCACATCGGCGCGGAACGCTTGCGGTAGTGGCCCAGCAGCAGCCATTTGAGCGTGAGTACGAACAAATAATTGCCGATGCCGTACCCCAGCCCGGCCAGCGCCAGGTCGGCGATGACGTCGCTCCACTGGCCGGCGGCCGCTTCCGGCATGACGTCGAGCACGACGGTGTAGCCGACCGCGATCACCAGCGCATGCGGGGCGACGATGCGGAACGTTTCCACCAGCGTGCGTCCGATGCGGCGCAGCGCCGATGGCCGGTAGGTCAGCCATTCGGGATAGCCGCTCACCTGTTCGCGCGCCGGCAGGTGGATTGCCGGCGATCCGAGCCAGGTGTCGCCGCTTTGCATGCGATCGTTCTCGGGTGCATGGGTATGCACGCCGACCAGTACCCGTTCCGGCAGGATGGTGCCATCCGGAATGTAGCTGCCATTGCCGACGAAGCTGCGGTGCGAGATGACCGTCGCTTGCATGGTCATCCAGCCGCCATCGATATGTTCGTCGCCCAGCATGACGGCATCGGCGATGAAGGTTTCGTCGCCCAGGGTCAGCATGTCGGGCACCACGCCGAGCGCGGTCGAAATCTCGGCATCGCGCCCGACCTTGGCGCCCAGCAGGCGATACCAGAAGGGCGCGAACACGGTGGCGTAGATGCCGTGCAGCACGTTCAGGCTGGATTCCTGGATATGGCTGACCAGCCATTTGGCACAGTAAATATTGCTATGGACCGCAGAGCGCCCCGGTTGCAGGCGCGGCAGTCCACCCCAGCGGATCGCGGCCGACACCAGCGCCGTCAGCACGATCAGCACGGCACTGGCGGGAAACGCCAGCAGGAAGTAGCGCACCAGCTGGGTCGTGACCTGCTTGCCTTGCAGCCAGGGCATGACTGCCATTTCATCGAGCCAGTCGATCAGCACGAAGCTCGGGAAGACCGGCATGAAGAACACGGTGGTGACCAGCAAGATGCCGAGCACGAAGAACACGGCTTCGCCGGCCAGGCGCGCGCGGCTGACCTGTGGCCGTGGCGGCAGGCTGGACACGAACGCGCCCTGGTCGCGCGCGGGCGAGCCGCCCCATACGCGCGCTTCCGGCACCCGGCTGCCATCGGCCATGGCGGCCTGGCCTTCGAGGTGGCCGAGCGCGCCAATGGCGGTGTTGCCTTCCATGACGGCGTAGGAGGCCACGGACGCGTTTTTGCCCAGCGAAATGGCGCCCAGCAGCAGGCGGCCGCGGTCGACCCGGGCGTTTTCGAGGTTGACGGCGTTGCCGATGCTCACGCCATCGGCGATGTCGAGCAAGTCCGGCGCGCGCAGGGTCATGGAACCGACCAGCACCTCGTTGCCGACGCGCGCGCCGAGTGCCCGCAGCCACCACACGTATAGCGATGAGCCGCTCAGCAGGTACACCGGCGCCGATTCGACCAGCCGGTCGGCCAGCCACCAGCGGTAATAGGTCCAGCCCCACAGGGGATAGGAACCGGCTTTCAGGCGCCCTGCGATGAGCCACTTGCCGGCGATGGCGATGACAAATTCCATCAGCGTGGCGAACAGGAACACGCCGATCGAGGCGGTCACGGCCAGCGCCACCGAGTCGCCCGCTTCGCCGGTGAAGAAGTGATAGGTAAAGAAAGGCGCCAGCCATTGCGCCATGCGCAGGGTGACCATGGGTGGAATGGCGAGCGCCTGGCCGGCCGCGCAGATCCAGCGCCGGGTGGCCGAGGGGGCCGTCCAGTCTTGTTCGGCGGCGCCGGCGGCGGGCGCGTCGGCCAGGGCGATGGCGATCTTGCCGAGCTGGCGTTGCTGGTAAATATCGCGCACGGTGACGTGGGCGAAGGCGGGATCGGTGCGCAAGGCCGAGGCCAGGCGCGCGGCCAGTAGCGAGTGGCCGCCCAGGTCGGCAAAAAAGTCGGCCTCGCGCCGGATCGGCTGGCCCGGGAACAGGGTGGCCAGCGCCTTGAACAGCGCGGCTTCGGCTACCGTTTCGGGCTGGTCCGAGCCATCGGCGGCGCCGCTGGGCGCGGCCAGCGGCATGGCCTTGAGCGCCTTGCGGTCGATCTTGCCCGACGTTAAGCGCGGCATCAGCGGCAGCGCTTCGTAGCGGCTCGGGACCATGTAGGCCGGCACGTGTTCCGACAGCGCGCGGCGCAGGGTGGCGCCGGAAATCGCGCCGTCGCTGGCGCCGCTGGCCGCGACCAGATAGGCGACCAGCTGGTCGATGCCATCGTCCTTGCGCAGCAGCACCGCGGCCGTGCCCACGCCGGCCTGCTGGGCCAGCACGGCTTCGATTTCGCCCAGTTCCACCCGGAAGCCACGAATTTTCACCTGGTCGTCGGTGCGGCCCAGGCATTGCACTTCGCCATCGGCAGCGATGCGTGCCAGGTCGCCGGTGCGGTACAGGCGCGCGTCGTGCGGCCCGCTGGTCCAGGGATTGGCGAGGAATTTCTCGTCAGTCAAGTCAGGCCGACCCAGGTAGCCGGCCGCCAGGCCCGGGCCGGTGATGCACAGCTCGCCCGTGGTGCCGCGCGGCTGCAAGGCCAGCAGCGGGCCTTCGGTGCCGATCACCAGCAGACCGTAATTGGGCAGCGGCGTGCCGATGGTGATTGCGCGCCCCGGTTCCAGGCGTGCCAGGCTGCACGAGACGGTGGCCTCGGTCGGCCCATAGGTGTTGAAGATCTGGCGGCCCGGGCTGGCCCAGCGCTCGACCACGGATTCGGGGCACATTTCGCCGCCGAGGTTAATCAGGCGCAAGGTCTGCACATCTTCGCTGAACAGGGCCAGCAGGGTCGGCACCGCGTGCAGCACGCTGACCCGGTTCGCCGCCAGCATGCGCGGCAAGGTTTCCGGATCGCCCGCGATGTCCTTGGGGCCGATCCAGAGCGTGGCGCCGACCAGGTAGGAAATCCAGATTTCCTCGAACGACATGTCGAACGCCACCGAAAAGCCCTGGTACACGCGGTCGTCGGCGCGCACGCCCAGCACCGCGTTTTCACTGCGCAAGAAGTGACAGATGCTGCGCTGGGAAATCAGGATGCCTTTCGGCTTGCCGGTCGAGCCGGAGGTATAGATGACGTAGGCGGGCTGGTCGGGCGACACCGCGCCGCGCCGCTGCACGCTTTCGCCCGGCGCCAGCGGGGAGAGCAAGGTTTCCGCGCACCAGGCGGGGGTGGCGCCGCCGGCCAGCTGGGCGGCAAATGCCGCGCTGGTGACCACGCCGATGGCGCTGGCGTCGTCCACGCACACTTGCAGGCGCTCGACGGGGGTATCCTGGTCGACCGGCAGCCAGGCGGCGCCGGCCTTGGCGATGGCGGCTTGCGCCACCAGCAGTTCGATGCCGCGCATCATC
Source organism: Massilia sp. DJPM01 (assembly GCF_030348125.1). Taxonomy (NCBI): domain Bacteria; kingdom Pseudomonadati; phylum Pseudomonadota; class Betaproteobacteria; order Burkholderiales; family Oxalobacteraceae; genus Massilia; species Massilia sp. DJPM01. The sequence goes on along the minus strand of NZ_JAQOZV010000042.1, from coordinate 11,125 downwards.
CACAGCCCGACAATACGGCCGGGACGCACGCCCAGGCCGATCAGGCGCGAGGCGCCGATATCGGCCAGATGGTCCAGTTCGGCGTAAGTGAGGCTGCGTTCCTGATAGATCAGCGCGACCTGGGCCGGGGTGCGGCGCGCACTCGCTTCGAGCAGGTCGGCAAGGATTTCGTGTTTGAGCAGGGAGGGTTCCGCAAGCCCGTACAGAATGTCGGGATGGGCGGCGACAGCTGCGCCGGAAAGCAAAGTTGATTCAAGCATTGATACCACGTGGTTGGACGGCGCGGGGGGACCTCGGCGCCACGCGTCAAGATATAACATTTCCATTCGGACGTGTTGCTGCACGGTTCTTAAATCAGGGAAAATTAAGTGTGTAACCCGGAAGTGCCAGTGCACACGCGGGGTTAATTGCTGTATGTTAATTATTCAGCGCGCCGGCGCAGCGCCGGGCGCGCGTCCAAGGCAGCGGGCGCCACCCCGCAGCGCAGCGCCGTGCGGGCGCGCCGCACTCCCAGCGCCAGGTTTAGCAACAGCCAGGCGGCCGACAGGCACATCGCGCCGGCAGCCGGCCGCGCCAGGAGGTCCGGCCACCAGCAGGCCGCCACCAGCAGGGCCAGCGCCGCCGCGTGCAGCCAGAACTGGCGCTGCGCTTGCCGGTCGGCGACCAGTGCCTTGATGGGCGGCACGCGCTGGCCGTCGGCGGCGCGCTCCTGCATGTCGCGCCAGAGCAGGAAGGGCACGATCTTGTACAGCATGCCATTGATGGTCGAGTACAGGAAGCCGACCAGTGCCAGCACGCCCAGCGCGAGGCTGCGGCCTTCGCCCGCCAGTTGGGCTGGCGCCGCCCACAGCGCCGCGCAGGCCAGCATGCAGGCCATCGCCAGGCGCCAGAACAGGGTCATGGCGTCGGCCTGCGGACGTTTGCGGCGCGCCAGCAGGCGCAGCGTGGCCAGCGCGAACAGCGCGTAGGCGCCCAGCAGCAGCGCGCCGGCCAGCGTGTCGATCCAGGGCAGGCGCGCGCGCAGCGCCGTGGCGCTCACGGTCCACGTCACCAGCAGCAGGAAGATGGTCACGCCCAGCACGCGCGGCAGCGGCGCGTCGTACAGCGGCGTCACCTGGAACATCGGCACCACCTGGAACGATACCCCGACCAGCAGCATGCCGGCCCAGCCGAACACGCCCCACAGCGCGTGCACGTCGGTGGCCAGCATCAGCGGCAGCGGCGCGGGCGCCGCCGGCCAGGCGAAGGCGCCCGCCAGCAGGGCGCCCAGGCAAACCGTGACGACCAGGCTGCCCAGGGCCAGCCTGACGGTGGCCGTCATCGGCAGCGCGCCCGGTGGCGGCATCTGCCACAAGGCCAGCGTCAGTGCGCCGATCAGCCACGCGAAGCCGGGCAGCAGCAGGACCAGCGCCAGCTGGAACAGCCATGGCCGGGTGAGCAGGAAGGCGGCGGCCAGCGCCACGATGCCGGCGGCGAGCAGCGCGTGCACGCCGGGCGCGAGCAGACGCGCGCGCGGCAGGGTGACGCCGGCCACCACGGGCAGGATCTGGATCAGCGCCCCGGCCATGGTCATGCCCAGCGCGCCGAGGGTCAGCAGGTGGGTCAGCGCCAGGGTGGGCGGCGACCAGCGCGAAGCCAGCGCCGGCGCACCCTGCCACAGCAGCAGCGCGCCGGCCAGCAGCGCGAAGATGGGCGTGGCGAGGAAGTAGCGCAGCACCGCGCCGAGCGGCGGCGACTGTTCGAGCGAGAGGGTGCGCTGCATGGGTCAGGCGTCCGGCTCCGGCGCGCGGCGCCAGATCCGCACTTGGTACAGGAAGTCGGGCAGCACGGTGGTGTTGTAGCCATAGCCGTTGTGCGCCAGGATGCGGTACAGCGGGCGCGGTTCGCGCTCGATCAGCATGCACAGATGGTCGCCATCCGGCAGGCTGTCGAGCGCTTCGAGCACGCGTTCCATCGGCTCGGGCGGCTCCAGGCCGCGCACGTCGAGCTGGTGCAGGATGGGCGTGGCGGCGTTCATGCGGCGCTGGCCAGTTCGTCCATCGCGCCGAACGCCTGCATGGCCTCCACCAGCCTGTGGCAGCTGGCCGCAAGCACGCGTTCGATCATCGGATAGAGCACGCCTTCTTCTTTTTCGCTGTGCTGGTACAGCACGATGCCCAAGGTGTCGGCGTGAATCAGGAAGGCTTCGGTATCGCGCTCGGTCAGCGCGTTGGCCAGGCGCTGCACCACGCCGCGAATGCGCAGGTGCTCGCTGCGCATCGCCGCGGTGGGCGCGCTGGTCGTGCCGACGGCGTTTTCGAAGGCCGGGAAAACGATGCGCTCCTCGATCAGCAGATGCCGTTCGAGCGCGTGGCGGAAGGTGGCCAGGGCGCGGCCCGCCTCGCGCCACAGGCCGACGCGCACGGCCTGGCGGGCGTCGGCGAACAGCGCGTCGCAACGCACATGGTCGGCTTCGAGATAGCTGCCGATAGTGTCCATCGTTTCCTCCTGCTGTTTGTGGATGGCGCCATTGTCGCCGCATCGCATGCCGGAAATCCTTGATGCACGTCAAAGATTTTCGGAGTGCCGTCGGGCTACAGTGCAGTCCCCACCTTACGACGAATAACTATGATGTCAAATTCTTCCGACGGCGCCACGCCGTTCGAGCTGGTGTGCCCGGCCGGCAGCCTGCCGGCCCTCAAGGCGGCCGTGGACAACGGCGCCGATTGCGTCTACCTCGGCTTTCGCGACGCTACCAACGCGCGCAATTTCGCGGGCCTGAACTTCGACGAGGCCGCGATCGAACAGGGCATCGCCTACAGCCATGCGCGCGGGCGCAAGGTCCTGCTTGCGCTGAACACCTATCCGCAGCCGGCCGCCGGCGCGCTGTGGCGGCGCGCCATCGACCGCGCCGCCGGCGCCGGCATCGATGCCGTGATCCTGGCCGACCCGGGCCTGATGCGCTACGCCGCCGAGCGCTATCCGGCGCTGCGGCTGCACCTGTCGGTGCAGGGTTCGGCCACCAACTACGAGGCCATCAACTTCTTCCACCGCCATTTCGGCATTGCGCGCGCGGTGCTGCCACGGGTGCTGTCGGTGGCCCAGGTGGAGCAGGTGGTGCGCAATACCCCGGTCGAGATCGAGGTATTCGGCTTCGGCAGCCTGTGCGTGATGGTCGAAGGGCGCTGCGCGCTGTCGTCCTACGCCACTGGCGAATCGCCCAACACCCACGGCGTGTGCTCGCCGGCCAAGGCGGTGCGCTGGCAACAGACCCCGGCCGGGCTGGAGGCGCGCCTGAACGAGGTGCTGATCGACCGCTATGCCGATGGCGAACAGGCCAACTATCCGACCCTGTGCAAGGGCCGCTTCGACGTCGCCGGCGAACAGTTTTACGCGATCGAGGAACCGGCCAGCCTGAATACCCTGGAATTGCTGCCCCGGCTGATCGAGCTGGGCGTGAGCGCGATCAAGATCGAAGGGCGCCAGCGCAGTCCGGCCTACGTGGCCCAGGTAACGCGCGTGTGGCGCGAGGCGATCGACCAGTACCGCGCCAATCCGAAGCGTTTTTCGGCCAGGCAGGCCTGGATGGCCGATCTGAACAAGGTGGCAGAGGGGCAGCAGCATACGCTGGGCGCCTACCACCGCTCATGGAAATAAGGGAGGCACGATGATGAAACTGGCACTCGGACCGGTGTTGTACTACTGGCCGCGCGATACGATGATGGCGTTCTACGAGTCGGTGGCGGCCAGCCCGGTCGATATCGTCTACCTGGGCGAAACGGTGTGCTCGCGCCGCCACGAGCTGCGCATGCCCGACTGGCTGGCGCTGGCCGCCATGCTGGCCGACGCCGGCAAGGAGGTGGTGCTGTCGACCCAGGCCCTGCTCGAATCGGGCAGCGATCTGACCACCCTGCGCAAGCTGACCTCGAACGGCCGCTTCGCGGTCGAAGCGAACGATATCGGCGCCGTGCATTGCCTCGAGGGCGAACTGCCGTTCGTGGCCGGCCCGCACCTGAACCTGTACAACGAAGACAGCGTGGCCATGATGGCGCAGCTGGGCGCGCGGCGCTGGGTCATGCCGCTCGAAATGGGACGCGCGGCGCTGGCGGTGATGCAGCAAAGCCGTCCGGCGCGACTGGAAACCGAGGTGTTCGCGTATGGCCGCATGCCGCTGGCGTTTTCGGCGCGCTGCTTCACGGCGCGCCACCGCAACCTGGGCAAGGACGACTGCCAGTTTAGCTGCATGGCGCATCCGGACGGCCTGGAGCTGCGCACGCGCGACGCCGACACCTTCCTGATCCTCAATGGCACCCAGATCCAGTCGCACCTGGTGTACAACCTGCTCGGCGAGATGGCCGACATGCAGGCGATGGGCGTCGATGTGATGCGCATCAGTCCCCAGGCCCAGCATACCGATGCCGTGCTCGCGCTGTTCGACCAGGCGCGCCAGGGCCGGATCGACACAGCGCAGGCGCTGGCCGGCCTGGCGCCGCTGATGCCGGCGCCGCCCTGCGACGGCTACTGGCATGGCAAGCCGGGCATGGCGTTCGACAAGCGGGAGGCGGCATGAAAGCACATGTGTATCCGATCTTGCCAAAGCCGCTGGCCCGGGCGCTGGGGCGCCTGCCGCGTTTTCCCGGCTCGCTGCTGTTCGCCGCCGCCTTGACCCGCGTGCTCGGGCCGCAGCTGCCGGGCGACGTGCGCGCCGCGCTGGAAGGGCGCTCGATCAGTATCGGCGTCACCGACGCCGGCGTGCGCTTCGACGTGAGCTGGCGCGGATCGCGCTTCGTGGCCCTGTCGGGGGCCGATAAAGCGGACCTGTCGATCGGCGCCAGCGCGCGCGACTTCCTGCTGCTGGCGCAGCGGCGCGAAGATCCGGACACCTTGTTTTTCGCCCGCCGCCTGAGCATGGAAGGCGATACCGAACTGGGGCTGCTGGTGAAGAACACGCTCGATGCGATCGATGTCGCGCTGTTCGACCCGGAGCGCCTGCTGCCGGCGCGCTGGAGGCGTGCGTCGGCAAACTAAAGGAGAATGATGATGGATGCCGACCGGGCGGCGCTGCCGCTGGTGTATTCGTGTTCCGGGTGTTCGAGCGCGGCGCAGATGGCCAACCATCTGGCGCTTGCGCTCGACCGCAGCGGGGCGGCCGAAATGTCGTGCATTGCCGGCGTGGGCGGCGGCGTGGCGCCGCTGGTCAAGCTGGCGCGTTCGGGGCGGCCGGTGCTGGCCATCGACGGCTGTCCGCTCGCGTGCGCGCGCCAGTGCCTGGCGCAGCATGGCGTGGTGCCGGACCAGCATGTGATGCTCAATGAATTCGGGGTGCGCAAGCGGATGCATGCGGATTTCGACAAGGCGCAGGCCGATGAACTGGCGGCGCAGTTGCGCAGCGATGTTGAGGCACTACGAAAAACCACGGTCGTTCCCGCGTAGCGTCCGGTTTCAAGGAAACTCCTCGAATGTCCTGGAACTGTGCAAAGGCAGAGGCCGGTTTCCGATAGCGCTAAGTTAGAGCGCCTGACAAAACCTTGCCGTTGCCGTGAAAGCAACAACCGCGTACACTGAGCCGTTCCGGATGTTCGCTATCGGCCAGGAGCCGCCACTGACCGACGCGCCGGGAGCCAGGACTGTTACCGTTACCAGGATTTCGCAACTTGGGAGAGTTAGTGATTACATTGTTGGTTTCGCTGATCATAGGGACGTATGTCGTGGTATCGCTTTGGGCAACGTCGGTCGTCATACGCGATCCGTATTCAGAGCGTGGCCAGAAAGTGGCGCAGTTGGTGTTGGCTTGGTTCGTTCCAGCAATCGGGGCCCTCATCGTGCTGGCTATGCACCGCAAGCCAGAAAAGCCCTCCAGGCAGTATCGGAATGGTGCCGACGCTGGTGACGACTTTGCTGAATCCGGCAGGGGGCTTCGGACAACGCTCGATACGCTGGGTGATGACTGAACGGTTTGTATCCCAGTTTTCTTGTCTCGATTGGATATTGACCTGGTCCGGTTTAGTTCAAAGTTGGTTAAAGTGTCCTAACCTGGCGGGCTTGCGGGCTTGCGGACGTTCGTCGAGTGGCGGCAGCGGCCGAGGTCCGAGCGCAAGGCAACTGTCGAGTACAATCGGCAGTTGCCGGCCAGGAGCGGACCTTGAAGATTCACCTGTTCGTGCCTTGCGAGCACACCCAGAACCCATGACTCTTATCTAAAACCGATGAACACGAGCGTAGATTTTTTTGACCAACAATTTTCTGTGCAGGTACGCGAGGGGGAGAAGCAGCTCAATCCTTTCGAGTTAATGGCCCAACCTTACTTGTTTGGCGACGTACTTGACTACGGTTGCGGTCTTGGAAATCTTGGAATCGTAGCAGCGAAAGGCGGTTGTCGCGTATTGGCGTTGGACGCGGCGCCTACTGCGATCTCGTACCTACAAAAGTTGGCTGCTGAACAGGGCTTGCCGCTTACCGCTGTCGAGGCTGATCTCAGAACTTTCCGTATTGATGGCACTTACGATACTGTCGTCTCGATTGGGCTGTTAATGTTCCTCGACGAAAACACAGCGTTGTCGCAGCTGACGCAGCTTATGACGAGCGTGCGACCGGGTGGGGTCGCAGCAATCAATGTGCTCGTAGAGGGCACCACTTTTCTTGACATGTTCGACGCACAGTCCTACTACTTGTTTAAGCCGGGTGAGCTGAGAAGGGCCTTCACTGGTTGGGGAATACTAGTTGATTCAGTCGATGATTTCGACGCACCAAGGTCCACCATCAAGCGCTTTTCTACTGTAATCGCACGACGGGCAGCTTGAGTTTGGTGCAAGCTCCGCTTTGAGGCAGAGATCGGCCAAGAGCGGCCAGTGGAGATACCCTACATCTCTGCTAGCTGTTCTACGGAACACAAGTGAGGAAGTAAAAGATATGCCAAGTGTCCATCGATTCAGTATTTTTGCTGATTACTTTCAATTTATTGTGCAGGATGAAAATTCTGAGGACGACTTCGGCTCAATTTGGACGAAGGAAGCTCTCAACCACATGATTGCAGTAGGCGAGACCGCGATTTGCCTAGGGACGCTACGAAACGTGGATGTTTCCGTCGCAGTCCATGTACTCGGTGTAGAACCGGCCGCTTTGCTTGAGGGGTATGACCATGCCGTGGAAGGGGCATTTACGGTGCCAACTGGCAAACTCGTGGTGATGGGGTGCACGGAATATTTTCCTGACGCGTCACGATTTGAAATCGCGCCCGGCAGTTACCGTTTCCTTTACTTGGTAAGCGGAGTTCATACAATTACGGCGGAATGCGAACCTGCGGATGACCTGTACTGCCTCTACATATGGCCTGGAGAAGCGAGAAGTTCACGTCTCCTAAAGCCTTGGAAAGGTACTAATTGACGCTGTCAGCGCATGATCGAGTTCGGCCAACAGCGGCCACTGGCCGAAGAACGTCGGCTCCTGCCGCCGGTTAGTCAGCAACGCTGCCAGTCTCCGCTAGTCGCTTGAGGGATGCCAAGGTGATTGGAAGCCCAGTACGCAACGGATTGCCGACGATACGGCCCAGCAGAAAAGACAATGCCCCGGAAAAAGTAACTCTATGAACGACTTCGGTACCGGCAGCAGTGACGTTGAGCTCGTGCTCAAAAACCATACGGAAGAGTGGAATCTGCGAGTCGACAGTGAACGACTTGTTGGGAACCACCGAGATGAAATTCATGGGGACAGAGATTCCTTTCGGCGGAGTGATTTTGCCTTTGCTCCCTGTCTGGAATGGCCCGTCAATCGACGCCTCTTTGGTATCTGGGTCCCAAGTTTTCCAGTTAGGGACATCCGCATAAATCTCGAATATTTTCTCGGGTGACACAGAGATTGTGACTCGACTTTCCACGTGCATTCGGAGCTCCTGTGTAGTCAACAAATTACATAACGCATCCTACGATTCCAGCGGCATCGATAACCGTAGTCGCTATGGCTCAATTTTTTGTAGGCTGAGGCCGTGGCGGGCGAATGGCCTCCTGAGAATTTAAACTGAACTGTGCCATATCCGGCCAGAATGCTAAAGTATAATATTTTAGGGTAGACAGATGCCAAGTATCAGCGATCGTATGAAGTTCCTTAGGCGTATGGAGGCCGCTTTTGCTTTCGCCTTCCCTGCAATTTTCTTGTACCTGTGGCAAAAATCGTCGGAGCCAGTGGGATGGGAGCTGAGGGTGCCTGCTATGTTATTGGTGAGTTATCTTTTGTTTCAAGGTGCTTGGTATTGGCACTTAAAATTGGTAGCACTCACTGAAAGGAAACCACTGCCGCCTTACTTCCATTCGTTATACAGTACCTTCAAGTGGTCGAACATAGTGCTTCTAATAGGTATGTCGCTAGCGCTAACTATGGCAATAGTTAGGGGTGTCAATCATGCAGATCTCATCTGGACGGGTTTTTTGCTCGGTGGCGCGATTCTCGAACAGATCAATTACTATCATTACCAACTGATGTACGACACGACGGGTGCAATCTCAAGCCTTCGCCGCAAAGGCCGCCTCAGGACGCCGACGCTTGTAATCGATCTCGCACGCGCGAGGCTCTGAGCGCCTATCAAAGGCGACGAACGTCGCCACAACGCGCCCGCCAGGTCGTAGGACGACGGCTCCCGCGCATTCGATCTATAGCGCCGGGCTGACTGCGCATGGAGAACGCGACGTTCCGGCTAACTTCAAAATCTTCTGCGCTCTGTCCTGGGATCAAGCAAAAAAGGTTTGTACCGGCCACCAAACATAGGTACGTGTTATTTCGGGGTAAGCGGCCAGCGCCTCCACCTATGAATTCCTGATTGACCCGGCCACACTGCACTCCTCGAATTTTTTGGAGGACGACAGTGAAAAACACGGAGCGCGAGCAGGTGTGGCAGGAGCGCATAGCGCAGTTGCAGGCAAGCGGCCTGTCTCAGCGTGCTTATGCCATCGAGCAGGGTTTCCCGGTACGCCAGGTCGGTTATTGGGTCCGGCGATTGACAGCCGAGCAAGCGGTGCCGGCGCTGCTACCAGTGCGGGTAACGTCGGTGGCTGCTCCGGCGCTGGCGATCAGCCTGCGCAGCGAGCGGGGCTGGACCTTGACGCTGCCCAGCGATGTACCAGCCAACTGGCTGGCCGAATTGAAGAAGGCGCTCTGATGCAACTGTCGGCCGATGCAATCTGGCTGGCGACGGCGGCGGTGGACATGCGCACCGGAATCGATGGACTGTCCTTGCATGTGCAGCAGGCGCTGGGGCGGCCACCCTGCGATGGCACAGCGTATGTGTTCGCCAACCGCCGTCGTACACGCCTGAAGATGGTCTGCTGGGATGGCACTGGCGTCTGGATGTGCCTGCGCCGCCTGCACCGTGGCCAGTTCGTCTGGCCTCAACTTGACGACGCCTGCTGGCAGATGAGCGTCGAACAATGGCAATGGCTGGTCGCTGGCGTGGACTGGCAGCGCCTGTCGGCACCGGCACCAGCGCAGTGGCGCCTGTAAGGACGTAAACTGTTTCGCTTGTAAACATTGCCCATGCTCTGTAAACTACTGAGCCATGGACCTGCTCAACGAACTTGCCGATCTGAACATCGCCCCTGCCGCCATGGCGAGAGTGCAGGCGCTGTTCGCGCAGCAGCAGGCCAAGCTGGCGCAGCGCTATGCTGTGCTGGCTGAGAAAGATTTCAAGATCACCGCGCTAACGCACGAGCTGGCCTACTACAAGCGAGTTCGCTTCGGCAAGGCTAGCGAAGCACTCGTCGGCGAACAGCGCCTGCTGCTGTTTGAGGAAACGGTCGATACGGATCTTGCAGCCATCGACGAGGAGCTGGAAGCGCAGGCGCCTGTGAAACGGCAGCGCAAGCGCGCCGGCCGCCAGCCGCTGCCAACGCATCTCGAGCGTATCGAGCACCGCCATGAGCCTGAGCCGTGCCAGTGTGGCCAATGCGGCGCCGACCTGGTCAAGATTGGCGAGGACATCAGCGAACAGCTGGACGTGGAACCTGCACGCTTCTTCGTGCATCGCCATATCCACCCGCAGTATGCGGGCCGACCGTGCGAGACGGTGACGGCGGCGCCGATCCCGCCTGCTGTCATTGACGGCGGCATGGCCGCCGTTGGGCTGCTGGCCTGGATCGCGGTGTGCAAGTATCTTGATCATTTGCCGCTGTATCGCATCGAGCAGATCGCGGCGCGCGACGGTGTGCCGCTGGCCCGCTCCACACTGGGCGAGTGGATCGGGCGCATCGGCGTGGCTTTGCAGCCGCTGGCTGACCGGCTAGCGGAATTACTCCGGGAACGAAGTTGCCTGCATGCCGACGAAACACCAGTGCGCCAGCTCGATCCCGGCAGCGGCAAGACCAAGTACGCCTATCTGTGGGCCTACCGATCCAATGCGCTCGACGACGGGCCGTCGATGGTCGTGTTCGACTACCAAACCAGCCGTGCCGGTGCCCATGCGCGCGCCTTCCTGCAAGACTGGGGCGGGCATCTGATGGTGGACGACTATGTCGGCTACAAGGCGCTGTGTACGGCAGGCCCCACCGAGCTCGCTTGCCTGGCCCACATTCGACGAAAATTCTTCGACGTGCATGCCGCCAGTGGCAGCCCAGTGGCAGCAGACGCGCTGCGGCGCATTGGGCAGCTATACGCTGTCGAGCAACAGGCTGCGGGTATGCCGCCACCACAGCGGGCCGCATTGCGTGAGCAGCACGCCAGGCCAGTCCTGGTCGACCTGCATGCTTGGCTGCTGGCGTCCCAGCGCAGCGTCGCTGTCGGCAGCGGCACGGCCAAGGCCATCGAGCACGCCCTCAAGCGCTGGCCAGCGCTGCAGCGCTATGCCGGCTCGGGCAGCCTGCCGATCGACAATAACCCGGTCGAGAACGCGATACGCCCCATTGCCATCGGCAAGAAGAACTGGCTGTTTGCCGGTTCCGAGCGGGCCGGCCGCCGCGCCGCCGCTATCCAGAGCCTGTTCGCTACCGCCAAACTCAATGGTCTCGATCCTGCACGCTGGCTGGCCGACACTCTCGAAAAACTTCCTACCTGCCCGAACAGTAAGATCGATTCGCTGCTACCGTTCGCAAACTCTACACAGCGCTAAGCGCCAATGGAAGGTGGGCGCGTCGGCCGCTTACTGAAATCGCCTGTTCCAAGTCAT